>JBOGKJ010000238.1:0-19023 GCA_050745565.1 Terriglobales bacterium
AACGGAGGCCTTTTTCGAGGCACGTCACATCCTGATGATCGAAGATGTGGGCCCCAACTCCGAAGTCGCCACCCTGATCAAGCAAGCCGAATCCAAGCCATAGATACGGCCGTTCTCCACGGCGCGCGCCCGCCCGTGCGCCGTCAATTTTTTGACTAAAACTATAGTTGACATTGTAACGACGGCGGCGTAGGGTGGGGTTATGACCAAGCGCAAAGCCGAACGAACGTTGACGCCGCTGGAGCTCGAAATCATGCAGGCCTTGTGGGAGCTGGGGCCGGCGCCGCTGCAGGCCGTGCACGAACACGTCGCGCGGCGCAAGCCGCGCGCCTACACCACGGTGCAGACGGTGCTGCAGGTGCTCTATCGCAAGGGTAAGGTGGCGCGGGCGAAGCAGCAGCGCGCATATCTGTATCGCGCGCTGGAGACGCGGCAATCCGTGGCGCGCCGCGCCCTCGGCGGCTTGCTCGACAACCTGTTCGGCGGCTCGGCCGAAAGTCTGGTGCTCAACCTGGTTGAGACGAAACAGCTCGATGCGGCAGCGCTGGAACGGGCGCGCCGACTGCTACAAGGAGGAAAGTCATGACCGCATTTCTCTGGACCCTGTTCTGGCAGACCTTGGTGGTGGCAATCGCGGCGGCGGCGGCAGCATGGCTGCTGCGCGGTCAGCCGGCGGCGGCGCGGCACCGGATCTTTTTCGGAGCGTTACTGATCGCCGCGCTGTTGCCGGCCGCGGGCGCATGGCTGCACCTCACGCTGGTGCGCGCCACGGGCCCGGCCACGGCCACGGTCTTCGTAAAAACGCACAGTCGGCGCTTCGGAGTGGCGGGGGTGGCGGCGCCCGCGTCGCCGGGCACGGCGCCCTGGCGCTTTCCCAGCCTCGGCGTGATGCTCGGCTTCCTGTGGGTCGGCGCCATGCTGCTGCAGGCGGCCAGCCTGGCGCGGCGTTCATGGCGCGCGCGGCGTTCGTGGCGACAGGCGGCGCCGGATCGCGTCGTGGCCGGCGTGCCGGTGCTGCGCGGCGCGGAAGGACCGTTCACGCTGGGGTGGCTGCGGCCCCGCATCGTGCTGCCGGCGGCGCTGCTGGAGCGCGAGGCGTGGTCGGAAGCCGCACTGGCGCACGAGCTCGCGCACGTGCGGCGACGGGACTATCTCTGGGCGTGGCTCGGTGAGCTGGCGCTCGTGCCGTTGGCCTGGCATCCGGCGGCGCGCTGGCTGGCGGGCCAGGCGGCGCTGGCGCGGGAATCCGCCTGCGATGAAGCCGCGCTGGCCCGGGATGCCGCTTATCCCACGCGCCTCGTGGACATCGCCACCGCCTTGCACGCCGCGGCCGCGCCGCACGCCGGCCTGTGCCTGGCACGCCGGCACGGTTTGGAGCGACGCGTCGCCTGGCTGACGGCCGCTGCGCCGCGCCGTTCGCGCGTGCGCATGGCGGTGGCCGGCGCCGCCCTCAGCATGGCGGTGACGGCGGCCTGGGCCTTGGGCGGCGGCGTGCGCCATCGGACGGTGCCCGCGCCCGCGCCGGCGCCCGCGACTATCGCCGCCGCCCAGCAATCGCAAGCCGCAGCGCCCATTCGGGTCGGCCCCCAGGTTGTGGCGGCCATGTGCATCTCCTGCCCCAAACCCGCCATGCCGCCCGCCGCCGCCGCCGGTATTCAGGGCTCGGTCGAAATGCACGCGCTCATCGGCCAGGACGGCAGTGTGACCGATCTCGGCTGCGGCGTGGGTCAGCCCGCGCTGCTCGCGGCCGCCGAGGCGACCATCCGCAACTGGCGTTACCACCCGCTCACGCTCAACGGACAGCCCCAATCGGTCAGCACCACGATCACGGTCGATTTCAGCCTCGACAATGGCCTCGCGCCGCCGCCCGTCGAGGGGCTGACCGGTGTGGTGTGCGATGAACAGGGAGAACGGGTGACCGGCGCCACGATCACGGCCACCGACCCGGCGACGCTGGCGACGTCGCAAACCATGACGGGCAACGACGGCAGCTTCAGCCTCGATCTGCCCGACGGCCAGTACGACGTCGAGGTCGCAAGCCAAGGCTTCCGGCCGCTGCGCCAACGGGTAACGCTGCCGCTCAAGATCCCTTGGCTGGTCGTGCTTCCGCTTGGCGATTCCAGCCAGCACGTCCTCGTGCGGCAAGGGCGAGGCGGGGCGCGCCGGGCTATCCGCGAAAAACTGCGCGGCAGCCCGAACGCAATCGCTCCACAAGGGCCGGGGAGCCGCTGAAGCGTCCAATCCGGCTAGACTGCGCCCGGCGAGACCGCGTGCTCGTCGTGGAGCACGTCGCTATGCCTATCCCCCAACTCACGCGGCGCGCCGCTTGACGGCGGCCGCCGCCGGGTCTAATATGCGACATATGTCGCATGCATTCACCGGCGCGGGCGGCCACGCCAGGGCGGGCCGCCCGTGACGCTGTTCGGTTATGGCTTCGAGCAGCTTACGCGGCGCGAGCGCGAGATCATGAACGCCGTGTTCGGGCTGCGCAACGCGGCCACGGCGGAGGCGATCCGGAAGCGGCTCACGCGGCCGCCGAGCGACTCCTCAGTGCGGGTGATGCTGGGGCGGCTCGAGAAGAAGGGCTTTCTGCGACACCGGCGCGAGGGTGCGCGCTTCGTCTACTCCGCGACGGTGGCGCCGCAAAAGGCGCGGCGCAGCGCGATGCGGCATCTGCTCGAGGTGTTTTGCGGGGGCTCGGCCAAGCAACTGGTGACGGCGCTGGTGGCGGAGCAGGAATGGACGGGTGAGGAGCTGGACGCGCTGCGCGCCGAGATTGAACGCGCGCGGCAGGGAAGGAGCTAGGCCATGCCATCGCTGGCGCGCGCAATGCTGGCCGCCTGGGGAACGTCGTTCGTGGCGCTGCTGCTGCTCAAGGCCACCTGCGTGCTGGCGGCGGGTCTGGCGGCGGCGGCGCTGGCGCGGCGGCGCTCGGCCGCGTTCCGTCACGTGGTGCTGGCGGCGACGTTCGCCGGCCTGCTGCTATTGCCGCTGTTGTCGCTGGTGAGCCCGCCGCTGCGGCTGGCCATCGTCCCGCCGTCGGCCTTGAGCGCGTCGCCGCTGGCGGCGGCGCCGGCTGCGGCGGCCGCGGCTGTTGGGCCAGCGGCGGCTTCCCTGCTCCTCGCCAACGCGGTCCGCCCGGCGACGGTAGCGCCGCGGGTGAACTTAGGCTGGCTGCTGGGCCTGATCTGGCTGGGCGGCGCCCTGCTCGCGGCGTTGCCGGTCGAGGCGGGCCGCCGGCGCGTGCGGGCGCTCGTGAGCGCGACCGGGCGCTGGCCGGCCGCCGAGCCGGTGCTGGCGGCGCTCGCCAATAGGCTTGGACTGCGGCGGCGCGTGCCGGTGTTGATTTCGGACCGGCTGGCGGGACCGGCCATGTGCGGCTGGCGGCGGCCCGCGATCCTGCTGCCGCCCGCGGCGCGGGAATGGGCGCCGGAGGCGCTCGAGTGCGCGCTGGCGCACGAGATCGAGCACGTACGCCGCGGCGACCACGCCAGCCAGCTCGCGGCGCGATTCGTGTGCGCGCTGTACTGGTTCCATCCGCTGGCCTGGCGCGCGCTGCAGCGGCTCGAGCTCGAGGCCGAGCGCGCCTGCGATGACGCCGCGCTCGCGATTGCGCCGCCAGTGGCGTATGCCAGCCACCTGGTCGAGGTGGCGCAGCGCATGCGGAACGCGCATCCGCTGCCGCTGCCGGGCATGGCCCGGCGGTCGGACCTGTCGGCGCGCGTGCGCGCCGTGCTCGACCTGCATCAGTGCCGCCGCCGCGCCCACGCATTCTGGGCGCTGCTGGCGCTGGCGCCGGTGGTCGCCATGGTGGCGGCCATGGCGCCATTGCAGGCGACATCCGCCCCCCGGCCGCAATCGGCGATCCTCCGCCAATCCCCGGTGGTCAACCCTCAGTTTGATGCCGCCACTATCAAGCCTGCCCGGCCTGATGAAGGGTTCACCGATCCCATAATCGTTCCGATGCGGCTGAGTTTGCACAGATGGACTCTGAAAGATCTCCTCCAGAGAGCCTATGCACTTAAGGGATATCAGGTCCAGGGACCGGCCTTGATGGCACATGATTACTTCGATCTCGACGCCGAGGTACAGCAACCCGCAAACGAGCGGCAAATGGATGCGATGCTGAAAACCTTCCTGATCGCGCGGTTTTCTCTTATCACGCACACGTCGACCAGGATCACGGATGCCTATCTCCTGCAAGTGGCCGCCAGCGGATCCAAGCTGCAAGGCGGGGCGCCGGATGAGGACTATATCCAACTCGGGTTTCGAGGTCGTTACGACGCAACCCTCAAGGGCACTGCCCCCATGGGCAGTTTCGCCACTTTCCTCAGCCGCATGCTCGGCATCCCCGTGATCGACGCGAGCGGGCTGGCGGGCACATACCAGTTCTCGCTGAAATTCCGGCCCGGCCCTGGAAATCGGGTGCTGCGAGGCCTGCCGATACTACAGCCGAATGAGGAATCCACCGCCGGCCGATCCGGCACTCCCGCCGAGGCCCTGCAAAGCATATTCGCCGCTCTCCCAGAGCAGTTGGGGCTGAAGCTCGTGGCTCACAAGGAACCCATCAAGATCCTGGTTGTCGACGCAGCCAGACGCGTGCCGCTCGGCAACTGAAGGCCGCACCCACGGGAGCGGATCTTGACGCCTGACGAGCCAACTTGGACGCGCCCTGAGCAGAGCGGGCGCGCGTTGCCGCCAAGCGAATTCCGGCCGCAGCCCGACCCGCGGGGCCCCCAGGGCGCTTGCGCCTTGGGGTGGGAGCATCGGGAGGGCGTCCAGAGAAAGGCGGCCGCGCCGCATTTGCGCTGGTTGTTCGAGCCCCACTTGGGCTCGAACGATCAGGGCTCCGTGTGCCCCAGGCCGGCGCGCGGTTGAGGTGGCAGTGCCACGTCAACCTGGGGCCGCGCCTGTGTATTTGCCGGCGGCGCCGCTTCGGAATTACGACCACCCCAGCGCACAAGCGTGCCAGGGGCTCCGGGGGGCGGCCATCCGCGCCTACTTGGTCCGCAGCGCAAGAGGCGCGGACACCGCAAGGTGCGCATTGGCATGGCGGCCGCTTGTGCTCGTGCCGGCCCGTGGGCCCAAAAGCTCCGGGCCGGCGCCGCGTCAGAGCTTTGCGCGGGCGGCGCGGATCTGGGCGGTGAAACCATCGAGCGCGGTCACGATCACCTGCTCTTCGGTGGCCGCCAGCGCGTAATCCTTCTGCTCGATCGCCTCGCGCACCCCCGGCAGCGTCTTGACGCCATAGCCGGTGTTCAGGCCTGGCGCATACACCTGGTGCCGGTACCAGGGGCGCTGCGGCAGGCCCGCCACGTCGAGCAGCTTGCGTTCACTCGTATAGAGCAGATCGTTCAACGCCGCGACGTCGCCCGGCGACTCGCGGTACAGGCTGCCGTTGGCCGCGTCCGCCGCCATGGCGGCGTCGTAGTCCTGGGCGGCGGTCGCCAGCGCGGCGATCGAGTGCTCGAGCGGCTGGAAATCGAAGGCTGGCACCGTCTGCGCCGGCGTGGCCGCCGCGGCGGCCTGCTGCTGTGCCTTGTGCTCGGCCTCGATCTCGTGCGCATAGTCGCGCAGATTGTCGGCAAAGCCGGAAAAATGCAGCGGCAGCACGTCGGCGTCGGCCAGCCTCATTACCACCGTGCCCATGGTCTGGGCAAACGCGCGCTCGTAGACGAAATTGGTGTCGTCAAAGTGCGTGAACCAGTAGAAGTCGTCGTAAATGGAGTGGTAGACGCCGCCCGGGCTCGCGCCCCCAAAGCCCAGGTTGGCCGAGGCGATGCCCAGATGCTGCAGGAAGGGCGAGTAGTCCGAGCCTGAGCCCAGTGCACCGATGCGCATGTCGGGGCCGTCCATGATCGCGGCCTTCTGCTGCGGCGTTTGCGCCACCTCTAGATCGTGGTTGTGGGCCGCAGTCCAGATGGATTGTCCGGTGGTGGGGTCGGGGATGTCCTGTTCCACCAGGTTGAAGAAGTGCTGCAGCGTCTGGCTGCCGCTGATCCCCATCCAGCCCTTGCCGGTGACATCCGAGTTCAGGTAAACCACCGCTTTCTTCTCGAGTTCGTCGGCGTGGGTCTCGGCCCACTCCGTCGAGCCGATCAACGCCGGCTCCTCTCCGTCCCAGGCGGCATAGACGATCGTCCGCTTCGGCCGCCAGCCCTGCTTCAGCAGCTCACCCAGCCCGCGCGCCTCTTCAATCAGCGCCGATTGCCCGCTGAGCGGGTCGGAGGCGCCATTCACCCAGGCGTCGAGATGGTTGCCGCGGATGATCCACTGGTCCGGGAACTGGCTGCCAGGGATGGTGGCGATGACGTCATACAGGTTGGCCAGCCCCCAGTTGTACTTCACCGCCAGGTGGACCGTCGCCGGTCCGGGGCCGACGTGATAGGTGATCGGCAGGGCCCCGCGCCACGCCACAGGCGCCACCGGCCCGCCCATCGCCTTGAGTAGCGGCAGCGCGTCGCCATAGGAAATGGGCTGCACCGGAATTTTCTGCAGGTTCGTCACCTGATTGAGCGGCAGCCGCTTCGCCCCCGGCACCGAGCCCCACCCCGGGGTCTCCGGATCGCCTGGGTAGAGCGCCATCTCCATCACGCTGCCGCGCTGCACGCCCTGGTCGGGCCGGTAAGGCCCGGTGGGGAAAACATCGCCTTGGAAATAGCCGTCGTCGCGCGGATCGGAGTAGATGAGGCAGCCCACCGCGCCGTGCTGGTAGGCCAACTTGGGCTTGATGCCGCGCCAACTCTGCCCGTAGCGCGCGATCACGATCTTGCCTTTCACGCTGATGCCGAGCTTCGCCAACTGGTCGTAGTCGGCCGGGATGCCGTAATTCACGTAGATCAGCGGCGCGGTGACGTCGCCGTCGGCGCCATACATCACCATGGTTGGCAACTGCCCGCGCTGCCCCGAAGTCGGATCCTCGGCCACCGCCGGCTCCTTCAGCACCGCGGTGTAATGTTCCGGCGACACCAACTCCACCACGCGCTCCGTCGGCGTCGGGTACAGCGTTTGAAACTCCTCGATGTGCGCGTCGAGCCCGTAGGATTTGAACTTGTTCAGCACCCACTCGGCGTCCTGGTGCTGGCGCTCGCTGCCGGCATTGTGGGGGTAGGCGCTCAGGTACTGCATGTTGGCCCGGATGTTTGCCGATTGCGGCAGCGCGCGGAAGCTTTGCTCCCAGTGCGTCTCAGTGGCGCTCGTCGAGGGCGCGTAGCCGAAAAGCGTCTTCGGCGGCGTGGCGCGGAGGTAAAGGATCGTCGCGACCACCACCACCACGATCGTGGCCGTGGCGGCGAAAAGGCGGGAAGAGCGGCTCGTGCCCATGTCGGGTTCTCCGCTGCCAAGTATATAGAGGCAGGTAACTGCAGGCAACCGTGGGTTGGCGCGGGCCTCAGCGCGCCAGATAGCGGCGCACTTCTGTTTGGAATGCCGCTGCCACCGCGCCCGCCGTGCCCGAAAACTCGATCACGGTCCGCCCCGCCGATACCCGGCCCACGCTGAACCCCTCCTGCTCCAGCCACGCCGTCACCGTGCGAATGTCGGCCAGCGCCGGCCCAAACCGCCGCCCAAACTCCTCCGGGCTCAGCCAATGATGGTAGGCCGCCGCTTCCGGTGTCAGCTGGTCCTCGATCAGTTGCTCGAGCTCAAGCGCCTGCTGCGGCGAACGCCGCAGCAATAGCAGCATCCGGTTCAAGCGCAACCCGTCGGGCGCACGGCCCAGGTCCACCGCGCGCCGCAGCGCCTGCGGCACGGTCCCCGACTCCCGCACCACCTGCTGATCGTTCCGTACCGCCCGCGGCGGCGCTTGCCCCCGCGCCAGCACCCCGAAGGTTGCCAGCAGCGGCCACATCCCCAAGCCCAGCCCGAGATGGCGCACGCCCACACGCGCTACGACGAGAGTGGCTGGCCAAAAGGGTTGGCCGGCGGCGGCCATAATGCCGCTCCATTCCCTTATATGTCTAGGCTCGCGTTATCAACCGCGAGGTCGAATGATGCCCAATCAGGTCCTCCGACAGCAGCTTGGCCATGTACACCTTGGAGTTGGCGTTGTCGCCGCGGTCCGGTTCGAAATGCACCACCTCGAACTGCAAATGGTCCAGCGCCGCCCGCATCCCAAAAAATCGGTTTTTGGTCTTCACCACGAACTCGCGGTAGCCGTGCTGCAGCGCCCATTCCTCCTGCTGCTCGGTCAATGCCCGGTAATGCCCCTGCCGCCGCCAAAGCTGCCGCGTCGCCCCCAACCAGGAATAAAACACCCGGTGCCGGCCAAACCCCACGCACCCGGAAAGCCGCCGACTCAGATCGGCCAACGCCTCGTCCCCGTCTTCGCGCTCCGCCGCCAGCAATTCATGGCCAACTTTAAAGGCAACCGGAATCCAGTGGTCTTCGTCTTCCGGGGACGGGGCCAGCGAGATGAGCACCAGATGATCGCGTCCGGCCAGGCGATGCAGGATTTGCTGGGCGGTTTTGGGAGCGGCGAATTCGCCAATGCACTGCTCCATGTACTCGATTTCCAAGCTGCCGGCTTCCAGGCCATACTGCCGGATTCGATGTTGCACGCCCCCACCTCCGGGTTGCCCCGGCACCAGAGTAGCATTGCCAGGCGCGGGTCCCGCTGGGGCAAGCCGCACCTCCCGCTGGGGCGCGCGCCGGTTCGGCAGCCCGTCGCCCCGAACCGCCGCGCGCCTGGCCAGGCGGAGCTGCGCCCACCACCCCGCCTTTCCACTTCTCAGTCCCCCCTTCCCCCTTTCCCCACCCGGCGGCGAGGCCGTTGGGCAGGGCGGTGGCGAGCGGGGCCGCCCGCCCGCCTTCAGCGCACCAGCGGCGCCGCAACCCGGCCGCGGCGCGCAGGGGCGGCGGGGCGAGCCTGCGCTGCGTGTAATTCGCTGGCCAGATAGCGCCCCGGCCAGCCGCAATGGGGACAGTCCACCCGGAAAATGCTGAAATGATCGAGTTTTGCGCAATGGTTGACGCCAAAAATCACGGCGCAGCGCCCGCATTTGACCGTGTAACGGCTGGCGGGTGTGGGGGCGGTGGAAGACACCGGCGACGCATCCTGCATCCTGGCTTGGATGCCGCCGGCCGCCGGCAGGGTGGCTGGCTCCGGGCGTCTCAGCGGAAAAACTGGGCGCCGGGTGCGACTCTGGCCGGTATAATAGCGAAGATCGTTAGCTAGGAGGGGGCTACGGCAGCCGCCGGTTTGCGTGCGTCGGCCGCGCCCGCTTTCCAAACTCACCTGCCCCGAGCAGGTGCGGGAGACCAAACCTCGCTGTTCCATACACGCCACTGCTGTCTTCCCCCGGGCGCCGAGCCCTGCCTTGGACGCGCTCGTCGCCGTGGCCCCGCCGCCCCCGCGGCGCTGGCCCTGCTCCTGCTGCTTGCCGCCGCCCCGCGCGCCCGCGCCCAGGCGGCTGCTCCGCCCTCGCAAGCCCCCTCCAACATCATCGTCGCCGTCGCCTGCCACGGCAACCACCGCATCCCCTGCGAGACCATTAAGACCCGCATCCTCAGCAAACCCGGCTCCGTCTACGATCCCCAGCAGGTCAACCGCGACTTCAATTCGCTGTGGAACCTCGGTGCCTTCGACGACATCACCTTTTCCACCGAGCAAACCCCCAAGGGCATCATCCTCAACGTCACCGTCACCGAGCGGCCCCTGGTCCGCGACATCAAGTACAACGGCCTCCACTCCATTACCGAAAGCGATATCAGCGAACGCTATCAGGCGCGCGGTGTCCACCTGGAGCGCGACAGCCCCTTCGACCCCACCACGGAAAAACACGCCGAGGACGCCATCAAGGAATTGCTCAGAGAGCGTGGACGCCAGTACGCCACCGTCAAGGCCACCCTCAACGTGCTCCCGCCCAGCTCGGTCAACCTCGTTTTTAATATTGATGAGGGCCCCCAGGTCAAGGTCGGCCATATCACCTTCAGCGGCAACAAGGTCCTCAACAGCGGTCAACTTGAAGGCTCGATGAAAGAGCTGCACCCCATCGGCATCCCCTATTCGCTGCTCTTCGAACACCTGTTCAGCCGCACCTACGACGCCACCAAGCTCAGCCAGGACATGGAAAACCTGCGCAGCGCCTACCGGGACCGCGGCTACTTCGAGGCCCTCATCGAGGATCCCAGCCTGAAGCTGCGCACCACCCAAGGCCGCAAAATCCTCTTCTGGGGTGGCGGCGCCGGCCGCCGCGTCGATATCCACATCGGCGTGGTCGAGGGCAACAAGTACAAGGTCGGCAAGATCAACTTCATCAACAACAATTTCATCACCGATGACCGCACCCTGACTCGAATCTTCGGTCTCAAAACCGGCGACGTCATGGATGTCGCCAAGCTGCGCAAGGGCCTGGAAAACCTGCAAAAGGCCTACGGTCAGGTGGGCTATATCAACTTCGTCGCCACCCCCACGCCGGTGCCCGACGAACAGCATCACGTCGTCAACATCACCATGGACATGCAGGAAGGCAAGCCCTTCTATGTCCGCCGCATCGAGTTCAGCGGCAACACCACCACCCGCGACAAGGTCATCCGCCGCGAGCTGCTGCTCGATGAAGGCGCGCGCTTCAACAGCGCCGCCTGGCAGAACTCGCTGCTGCGCCTGAACCAGTTGGGCTACTTTGATACCATCTCTCCGGACGACGCCACCGTCACCCAGGACACCTCCGGGCCCGAGGGCGAGGTCGACATCAACCTCCACGTCAAGGAAAAAGGCAAAAACTCCGTCGGCTTTACCGCCGGTGTCAGCGGCATCGCTGGCAGCTTCGTGGGGGCGAACTACTCCACCAACAACTTCCTCGGCCTGGGCGAAACCTTGTCGCTGTCAAGCCAGTACGGCGCGCTGACGCAAAATCTCACCTTCGGCTTCACCGAACCCTACCTGCATGACCGCCCCATCCAGCTCGGCTTCACCGCCTACCTGAACAATTTTCACTACGATCAGGCCAAGGAAGCCTCCATCCTCGCCGGCCAGAATCTCGACTCCTACTTCTCCGCCCTGGGCTCCAGCAACCTGCTGAACTATGCCCAGAACTCCCACGGCTTCAGCTTGACCACCAGCTACCCCAAGCTGCGCTCCTTCACCCGCTACGGCCTCACCTACCGCTGGGACAACTCCACCCTGCAGCCATTCACCCAGGCCGCCACGCTGCTGTTCAACTCCGTCAGCTTCAACGGCGTCGGCGGCCCCAGCAGCCTGCACGGCATCATCACCAGCGAGCTGATCCCGTCGTTCACTATCAATACCGTCAACAGCCCGGTTTTTCCCACCCAGGGCAAGGACATCGAGCTCTCGCTCGGAATCGCCGGCTTCGGCGGCAACGTGCGCCTGCTGCAGCCCAGCCTGCAGCTCGAGTACTTCCACCCCGCCTTCAAGTTCAAGCGCAACGTGCTCGCCTTCCGGTTCCTGGGCAGCTACGTGAGCGGCTACGGCGGCGGCGTGCCGCCCACCTTTGACCGCTTCTACACCGGCGGCGAAGACACCCTCCGCGGCTTCGACATCATGGCGATCACGCCCATCGCCTTGATCCCCACCGAAACCGCCGTCACGCTCCAGGATCCGGTGAACCCCAGCCAGCCCTTCTCCGTCACCGTCCCCAATCCCACCCCGGGCAATCCCGGCGGCACCATTCAGCGCACGTTTTCGGTCAAGATTCCCACCTACCAGTTCTCCACCCCGGGCGGCGACACCATGGGCATCGGTAACTTCGAGTACCGTATCCCCATCACCCAGGGCCAGATTCCGGTGTCGGTGTCGTTCTTCACCGACGCCGGCGTCGACATGATCACCCGGCGGAACCAGCTCCGCGTCAACGACCAGGTCCTCGGTCAGCTCCAAACCGACTTCGGCCGCAACTTCTCGCCTCAGATCCCGCTGGCCGCCGGCACCAACACCCAGCTTCGCCTCTCCTCCGGCATCGAAATCGAGGTCACGCTCCCGGTGATCCATGCGCCCGTGCGCCTGTACTACGCCTGGAACCCCGGCCGCGTCGATACCATCATCCGGCCCCAACAGCTATTCACCCAGGCCGATTTCGAGCGCGGCATCCCCGCCGCCTTCCTCAATGACGCCGACGTCCAGCGCGCCCTGGTGTTCACCATGAACCAACTCCGGATTGCGCCTGGCACCCCCTTCCGCGAGGCGCCCCACGTGCTGCGCTTCACCATCGGCAGGACGTTCTGATCGCCATGCCCATCCCCATGTACGAGGTTTGATAATGCCCCGCTTCACCCTGCTACCGGCCACCCTGTGCTTGGCCGCCGCCCTCCCGCTGGCTGCGCCCGCCGCCGCCCAGACCAAGGTCCCGGCCGCGCCCGCTCTGCCGGCTTCGCCTACCGTCACCGGGCCCAGCAAGATCGCCTTCATCCAGATCCAGGAAGCCATCGTCGAGACCGGCGAAGGCAAGAAGCTCGATGCCGCACTCGAGGCCCGCTTCGCTCCCCGCCGCGCCGACATCAACCAACAGGAGCAGAAACTCGCCGCCGAGCAGAAAAAGCTGAACACCGGCGGCAACACCTTGAGCCCGGCCGCCCACGACGCCCTCTCTCGCCAGTTCACCGCCGATCAGCGCGACTACCAGCAGGCCGTTCAGAACGCCCAGTCCGACTACCAGAACGCCCAGAGCGGCATGCTGAACACAGTGGGCGATAAAATGATGCCGATCATCAAGCAGTATGCCGCCGCGCATGGCTACACCGCTGTCCTCGACACCAGCCTGGAATGGCCCCAGACCCCGGTGCTGTACGTCAGCCCCGGCACCAATATCACCGGCGATATTGTTAAGCTCTATGACAAGGCCTACCCCGTGTCTCCGGTCGAGGCCAAACATGAATAGCCCTACTTCTGAGCACACTTCCAAGGAGGATCCGATGTCCGCCCGTTCCCTCATTCGCGCCGCGGCCGTCTGCGTGTGCGCCGCCGGGCTCACGCTCGGCGCCGCCGCCCAAGCCAAGCCGGCCACACCCCCCGCTGCCGCGGCCCTGTCCCCCTCGCCCACCGCCACCGGCCCTAGCCGGCTGGCCTTCATCAACTTCCAGGGCGCCATCGAGGCCACCACGGATGGCAAAAAGCTGCTGGCCGACCTGCAGAAGCGCTTCGCACCGCGCCAATCCGAAATCAACAACACCCAAGCCCAGATCGCGGCCCTGCAAAAACAGCAGCAGGATGGCGGCAATACCATGAGCCAGGCCGCCAAGGACCAGCTCAGCCAGCAGCTCCAGGCCAAGGAGCGCGACTACCAGCAGTCGGTGCAGAACTTCCAGACCGACTCTCAGGATGCGCTCACCGGAGTGCTCAACACCGTCGGCAACAAAATGGCGCCCATCATCAAGCAGTACGTCACCGAACACGGCTATACCGCCGTCGTGGACACCAGCATCACCTGGCCGCAGTCGCCCCTGCTCTACGTCGCCGACGGCAACGACATCACCGGCGATATCGTCCGCCTCTACAACAAGGCGCACGCCGCGCCGGCTCCATCCGGCCCGCCGCCTCAGAACTGATAGAAGCTCAGCTCTCGCGTCCGGTTCTGGATCCAAATGCGCGCCTGGTCGCTGACGATGTGGTTGATCGTCACCAGCGCCACCAGCCCGCTGGCGTGCCCGCCAGAGCCGCCGCCGGCCGGAGGCGGCAAGCCGACCTGATCAATGTGGTAGGTCTTGATGATGCCCCAGCGGCTGTCCGGCCCCCAGTCGCGCATGAATGCGTCCATCGGGTAGAGCTTGGGGACCGGCTTCCAGATGTAATAGGCTTCCTGGTAATTCTTCTGCTCCAGGGCGTGGAAGAAGGCATCCACTGTGCGGCGCGCCTGGTAGCGCGGCCAGTAAACGATGCCCACCAGCACCAGAATCAGCACCACGATCACGCTCACGCCGATGATTCTTGCCGTCTTACGGCGGCGCCCGTGGCGTTCGGCGTCAAACGGCTTGGCGTCCAATAACGTCATGACTCACTCCTATTTCTCATTGCCCCACCCTTAGACCCCGCCGGGCGCGGTTTCGTTCCAGCGCCAGGGCAATGATGCGGTCCAGCAGTGCCGGGAACGGCAACCCGCTCGCCGCCCACAACATCGGATACATGCTGATCGGGGTGAATCCGGGCATGGTGTTCACCTCGTTCACGAAAACCCGCCCGGTCGCGTTCTCCAGGAAAAAGTCCACCCGCGCCAGCCCCGAGCCCTCGCAGGCGGCAAACGCCCGCACCGCCAGCGCCCGCACCCGCGCCGCCGTCCGCGCCGGAATCGGCGCCGGCGCCAGCGTGCGCGAGCCGGCCTGCGAGTACTTGGCCCGGTAATCATAAAACTCGCGCCCTGGAATCACTTCGCCGACCGCCGAGGCTTGGGGCGCATCATTGCCGAGAACCGCGCACTCCAGTTCGCGCGCCTCGAGCCCGCGTTCCACCACTAGCTTGGCGTCGTAGCGCGCCGCCAAGCGCAGCGCCCGCGGCAGCTCGCCCTGGTTGTGCACCTTGCTGATCCCCACCGACGAGCCCAGGTTCGCCGGCTTGACGAACATCGGGTAGCCCAGCGCCCGCTCCAGCCGCTGCTCCACCCCGCTCCGGTCCCGCTCCCACTCCCCCGGCCGCAACGCCACGTAGGGACCCACCGGCAGCCGCGCCTCGCGGAACAGCCGCTTCATCACGTCCTTGTCCATCCCCACCGCCGAGCCCAGCACCCCGGCGCCGGCGTAGGCCACGCCCACCATCTCCAGCAGTCCCTGCACCGTGCCGTCTTCCCCATACGGCCCATGCAGAATCGGCAGCACCACCTCGCAGCGCGTCAGCCGCATCCACAGGCTCCGCAGCAGGCGCCCGCGCTCCATCCAGCGCCCCTCGCGGGTGATCAGAATGGGCGAGACCTGGTACTTGCGCTGGTCGAGCGCCGCCATCACCGCGCGCGCCGACACCAGCGACACCTCGTGCTCGCCGCTGCGCCCGCCCATCAGCACCACCACTCGCAGCTTCGCCATCCCGTAATTTTAGCCGACGCCGCTGCGCGGGGGCCGAGAGAGGCGTGTCAGCAGAGGGGCCCGTGCTGGTAGTTGGGTACGCACTGCTTTCGGAAGACGTGGCTTAGCACGACGTTCAGGGCCGTTCCGGCTGCGATCGCCACGGTGGTGATGGTCCAGAACTTCCGGTTCGACATACACTGCGGCCCCGCTGTCGCCGTCGCCGGGTCGGTTAAGATGGCGGAGACCATCGGGGCAGCTGCGATTGCTGCGACTCGACCTGCAGAACCGCCTTCGGGGGCGCCGCCCGGTGGGCCTGCCAGCGCCATTGCACGCCGCTGCGTGGCCATCGCGGATGGTTGGGCGGCGCACAGGTCGCATGGCGCCTCCCGCCGGAAGTGGCTCGAGAGGAAAAAGTTCACAATGACGGCGCCGACAATCGCCACTGACGCCTGAATCCAGCGCTTGCGCCGGTTGCAAACCGCCGCCGCCCCCGCCGCGGTATGGTCCGGCCTGGCGTCAGCGGCGGGAATACTGGCCGTGCTGGGCAGCACGCCACTGGTTGCGATCGCTGGCCCTGCGGCGGATGAGGCTGCCGGAGCCTGGCCTGCGAGCCGCGCCGGCACGAGGCCAGCCGCAAGGAAGAGGAGGAGAAGCGTTGGCCAAACGAGGCAACTTGGACGCGACCTGAGCATAGTGGGCGCGCGTTGCCGCCAAGCGAATTCAGGCCGCAGCCCGACCAATGGGGCCCCCAAGGCGCTTGCGCCTTGGGGTGGGAGCAACGGAAGGGCGTCCTGAGAAAGGCGGCCGCGCCGCCCCGCTATCCGAGCCCTGTAAATGAGTTTCATCCGCATGCCCTCCTAATTGCCACCGGACAGACCGGTGTGAGTAATGGTGGGCGATCGGCCACACTCATCGGTTGGATCGCAATCGTTTTCGACGCCAGCGTGCAGGCGAAAAATCTGGTCAGTTTTAATCACACGCGTCGGCGCAGGGGCAGGAGTTTGGGCTAACGCTTGCCGGGGGTCGGCAGGACTCATACGGCCGCAGCGAGAAGAACGAAGCTCGCATAGTGAGCCTCCGATGACCGCGGACGCGCCGATCCTACCACGCAACTGCGCGGCGGTGTCAATAGGAAATTTCTTCGCGCCACGAGGCAACTTGGACGCGCCCTGAGCAGTGCGGGCGCGCGTTGCCGCCAAGCGAATTCCGGCCGCAGCCCGACCATCGGGAGGGCGTCCTGAGAAGGGCGGCCGCGCCGCAGTCGGTGCTTGCGAGCTGCTGCCCATCCACGTCGAAATTCGGCCATTCTTGGGGCGGCGCCGACACGCTAGTCCATCCAGGCGGGGTCCTTAGTTCGTCGCTGCGGCGGCGCTCCACGCCCTTACCCCAACAGGCGCGCCAGCAGATCGCCCGCCCCGGCTTCGGCCGCCTCGCGATACAAGTATGGGAGGTCGAGCGCCTTCCCCCGGATCGCGGCGATCCACCGACATCGCGCCACCGCCGCTCGGAGACCTCGCCGCCGCGTCTCTACCAAATCAGATTCTGTAGCAGGATGTCTTCGGGTGTGTAGACATAAAGTGCTGCACTCCGTCCACGGCGATCCGCCGCCGCCGGTCCATCTGGAGCCGGTCGAGGCGGGAGTGGGCAATGAAGAGATCCACCTTGATGCCGCTAGCTTCGTGGATGAGGTTGAAGCAAGAACTCGAGCGAACCGCGATGTGCGCCGCCGCCGGATCCACAGAGTAAGGTGGCCTCCAGGCGGCGGGTCAGCGGTGCCACGTCGGCTTGGTTGAGTTCCGCCACCACGACCACGTCCATCGTGGAGCGCGGCTCGCCAGCATAGGAGCTGGCGAGCGAGTCGCCCAGCAGATAGCGAACGCCGCCAGTCGCGAGGGCAGGGGCGACGGCGAGTGCAGCCGCAACCTCGGCGTTCACGGCCGCGGGTCATCCAGGTGCGATTTCCGGGCAAGCGGCGCGCGCCAGTTCTGGCCCCAAGGTCAGCAGCATCAGTCGCAGAAAACACTCGCGCTCGCCCGCCTCCGGATGGCGCGCCCGAACTCCCACCCGCGCCAACTGCAGCACCGTCTCCCGCAGGTCGCCCGCCTGCATCAGTTTTTCCGCGGGCGTCATCCGCCGCCAGCGTTCGATCTGCGTCCGTCGCACCTCCGGATGGGTGTCGTCCATCGCCGCATTATACGGCTCCAGGCAGGCATGCCGCCGTTCGCCCCGGCTCAAGCCATGGCAGTGGTTACTCAAAACGGGGTAGCCTCGCGCCTTCCGGTGGTCGGTTCCGCTCGTGACACCAACCGGGGAGGCAGGGTAGTGGCTGAGGCGCCATTCCGCTTTCCGGAAGACGTGACTCAGAACATAGTTGACGCCGATGCCGGCCGGGAGTGCCACTCGGGTAGAAACTCAGAAGCGCCGGTGCGAAGTGTGAATCGCTTCGGTCCGAACTGGCGGACCGATCTTGGCCAGTCGTGGCGGCGGAGAAACAAGAGGCTGGCCAACGAGTCGTGTTCGCTGCGACGTTCGCACCCGGCCGCACACATGACGAGGCAACTTGGACGCGTCCGGAGCAGAGCAGGCGCGCGTTGCCGCCAAGCGAATTCCGGGCCGCAGCCCGACCATCGGGAGGGCGTCCTGAGAAGGGCGGCCGCGCCGCTTTCAGCGGCGCACGCTTGCTAGCTGGCGCTGGCCAACTGCTGCTCGTCCATGTCGAAGTTCGAGTAAACGTGGGTGATGTCGTCGCTCTCGTCCACGGCCTCGAGCAGTTTGATCATCTGCTCGGCGTCCTTGCCCTCGAGCTTGACGTAGTTCTGCGGCACCATGGCGACTTCGGCGTTGTCGGTCGGAAGCTTGGCATCCTGCACAGCCTTCAGCACCGCCTCGTAGGCCTCCGGCGGCGTCAGCACTTCCCACGTCGAGCCGTCGTCGCGCAGGTCGTCGGCGCCCGCGTCGAGCACCAGCGCCATCAGGTCGTCTTCACCGATCGCCGACTTGGGAACCGAAATCGTGCCGCGCTTCTTGAACATCCACGCCACGCAGCCGGCCTCGCCCATGTTGCCGTGGTTCTTGCTCATCAGGTGGCGCACTTCGCTCACCGTGCGGTTGCGGTTGTCGGTGGTGACGTCCAGCAGCAGTGCCACGCCGCCGGGACCGTACCCCTCAAGCGAGAACTCCTCGTAGACCGTGCCCGGCAGCTCGCCGGTGCCGCGCTGGACGGCGCGCTTGATGTTGTCCGCCGGCATGTTCTCGGCCTTGGCGGCCAGAATGGCGGTGCGCAGCCGGGGGTTGGTGTCGGCGTCGCCCCCGCCGGCGCGGGCGGCAATGGCAATTTCTTTGATCAGGCGGGTGAAGGCGCGGCCGCGCTTGGCGTCGGTGGCAGCCTTTTTATGCTTGATCGTGGCCCATTTGCTGTGTCCGGACATGGCTCGGAAGCCAGTATATCAGGCTGCGTTAGTTGGCGCGGCCCCTCTCAAACCTCCACCTCGCGCCACACCCCCAGGCGGGCAAAATACAGCCCGCACCGCACCGGCTCCGGACCCAGCCCGCGCGCCAGCTCCGCGTACAGCGCCAGTTGTGGGCGATAGAGCGCCACCTGAGTCTCCAGGAACGCCTCTCGATCGCCACCCCGCTCCGCCGGCGTCTTGTAATCCACTATCCAGCGCGTGCCCCCCTCGATAAACGTCCGGTCCACGATGGCCTGGCGTGGGCTGCCGCCCGCCCACCCCGCCAATGCCCACTCACAATGCGCACCCTCGCGCGGCCCCAGGATCCATTGCCCCTTGGCATCGGCGAGCGTCGCCTCCAGCGCCTCGCGCGCCGAGCGTTCCGCCGCCCCCAATTCGGCTCCCGCCACCCCGGCGCGCCGCAATTGCAGCCGCAGCCGCTCCGGCCGCCACCGCAGCTCGCCGCTTTCGGCGATGTCCTGCAGCATCGCATGCACAGCCGTGCCGACACGCCGCTCGACATCGGCGCCGGCGGCGACCAACCCCGCCCTGCCGATTTCCGCCGATGGCGGCGGCGCCGTCGCCGGTGCGCTCCACGCGACGTCGGTGCGTCGTGGCGGCAGCC
>JBOGKJ010000239.1:0-1605 GCA_050745565.1 Terriglobales bacterium
GTGACGGTCGAGCCGTTGAGCGTTGCCGGCCCGCTCAGGACCGTGAAGCTCACCGACAGCCCGGAGCTGGACGTGGCCGCGAATGTGAATCCAGCGTCGGTGGTGAGATGGTTGGCGAGGGCGGCGAAGGTAATCGTCTGCGTGCCTTTGCTGACCGTGAAACTCACGCTCGCCGTGCCGGCGTTGTAGTTGGCATCGGCGGCCTGCATAGCGGTTACAGTCACCGTGCCCACGCCGGTGACGGTCAACTGATTGCCGCTGACTGTGGCGGGCCCGGTGGCGCTATAGGTGATGGCGCCGGTGGAAAGGCCTGTGGCCTGCAATTGGATGGCGGAGGTGACCGGCAGCGTCTGATTCGCGACCGGCTGCAGCGTGACCGTGTCCACGCCCGACGACCCGGTCCCGCTCAGCGACGCCTTGAGTGGATTGCCGCTGCCCGGCGTCACGGTCAGGGAACCGCTGGCGGCGCCCACCGCGGCCGGCGTGAAGGTGACCGAGATGGAACAGGTGGCGCCCGCGGCGAGCGCGCTTCCGCAGGTGTTGGTCTCGGCAAAGCCGGCGCCGGCGGTAATGGAGCTGATCGCGAACGGCGAACTGGACGGGTTAGTGAGCACGAGGGATTCGGAGGTGCTGGTACTACCGGCGGGCTGTGCGCCGAAGTCGAGGCTGGCTGGGGCCAAGAAGGGCAGGCCGGCCGCATTGGCAACCTTGCGGATGCGGCCGTCGGCCAGGATAAACAAATCGCCGGCGCCGTTGAGGGTGAGGCCATATGGCGCGCCTATCGCGGCGCTGGTGGCCGATCCGCCGTCGCCGGAGACGTCGTAGACGCCGGTGCCGGCCACGGTGGTGATATCGCCGCTGGCCGCGTCCACGCGGCGCACGGCGTAGCCAAGTTCGTCGGCGATGAAGAGATTGCCGGCGGGATCAACCAGAACCCGATTCGCCAACTGCAAGGTCGCCTGGCTGGCTGGGCCGCCGTCGCCCGAACCGGGCCCGGCGCCGCCGCCGGCAACGGTCGTGATCACGCTGGTCTGGGCATTGACCTCGCGCACCCGCGAGCTGCCGTCGGAGGGCGAAATAAGATCGCCCTCATCGGTGATATAGAGATTGCCGGCCGCGTCGAACGCCAGGCCCTGGGGCAGAATGAGCGCCGCGTCGACAGCGGGTCCGCCGTCGCCCAAACCGTTGGTCCCACCGCCGGCGACGGTCGAAATGACTCCAGTTCCGGCGCTGACCTCACGCACCCGCGCGATGCGCGCAATCGGCTTGTTGCGCGTGCCGAAGGTTCCGCCGTCGGCGATGAAGATGTCGCCCTGGCCGTCGAGCGCCAGCCCCTCGGGCGAGCCCAACTGCGCCTGCGTGGCCGGGCCGCCGTCGCCGGCGGTTCCGACAGTCCCGGTGCCGGCGACGGTCGAGATCACGCCCGTCTGGGCGTTGACCTCGCGCACCGCTGCGGGGTCCGAGATATAGAGGTTGCCAACGGCATCGAAGGCCAAGCCTCGCGGCGACACCTGCGCCTGCGTGGCGGGGCCGCCATCGCCGCCGCCGGGGCCGGACGACGGGAACGTCCCGTTGCCGGCTACCGTGATCAAGTCGCCGGTCGCG
>JBOGKJ010000240.1:0-4156 GCA_050745565.1 Terriglobales bacterium
CGCCTGTGGCGCTTTCACCGCTCCCGGCAAACGAAGCGGCGCGGCCCGACCTCCAGCCAAAGGCCGCTCGCGCCCCCTTGGGCTCGCCGGGCCCCGGGCCGGCGCGAGCCCAAGCGGGATGCCCGGCGCAGCCGGGCAGGGGCCCGCGCCCGTCAGTAGCTTCGTGGCCATGTTGCCACTGTACCAATGCCGGCGCGTCGCTTCAACCGTGTCATGGCGCATATGCGTGCGGCCCGCGCCCGTCAATCGACCCGAGTGCCGGCCCTGGGCCCGGCGCACCTGCAAGCGGCTGCTGAGACCGGGGCTCGCGCCAACGAGATGACGCGGATAAAATATTTGCGCCCCCCGCCGCCACGCGACTACCATTAAGGCGTTTCAGCTTCGAACTTCCCCGCCGGAGGCGCCATGTCCCGCATCCCCCGTTTCTCCATTGCCGTTGTGGCTTTCAGCACAGCGTTGGCTCTCTCGCTGCCCGCCGCCGCCCAGTTCGGACGCGGCCCCGCCGGCCCGCAGCGCGCCACCACGGTTCAGCCGCTCCAGTTCCACTACATGGGCCCCGCCCCCGCCGGCCGCGTCGCCTCCGCCGCCGGCGTGGCTGGCGATCCCTCGACCTATTACTTGGGCTCGGCCTCCGGCGGCCTTTGGAAGTCCACCGACGGCGGCCATAGCTTCATGCCTATCTTCGACAAACAGGATGCCGCCGCCATCGGTACCATCGCCGTCGCCCCCTCCGACCCCAACACCGTCTGGGTCGGCACCGGCGAACCCTGGGTCATCCGCCCCGCCGACATCATCGGCGATGGCGTCTACAAATCCTCCGACGCCGGCGCCACTTGGCAGCACATGGGCTTGGTTGAAACCGGCCGCATCGCCCGCATCGTCGTCAACCCCAAGGACATCAACAACGTCTTCGTCTGCGCCGAAGGCCGCCTCTCCAGCCCCCAGCAGCAGCGCGGCGTCTTTCGCTCCACCGACGGCGGCCAGACCTGGGAGAAAACCCTGTTCGTCAACGAGCACACCGGCTGCAGCGGCTTGAGCATGGATCCGGCCGACCCCAACACCCTCGTCGCCGGCACCTGGCAGGTCTCGCAGCGCACCTGGGACGAGGCCAGCGGCGGCGACGGCAGCGGCGTCTACCTCTCCCACGACAATGGCCTCACCTGGACGCACGCGACCAACGGCCTCCCCAAGCCCCCGGTCGGCAAAATTGACGTTGCCTTCGCGCCCTCCAACCCCCTGCGCATCTACGCCCTCATCCAGACCGCGGATCAGGGCTCGATGTGGCGCAGCGACGATGGCGGCCAGCAGTGGCAGGTCACCAGTTGGGACCGCTCCCTCATCGGCCGCGCCGGCTACTACATCCGCATCGCCGTCAACCCCAAGGACGACAATGGCGTCCTGGTCACCAGCAGTAGCGTCCATTACTCCCGCGACGGCGGCAAAACCTTCTCTGGCGACGGCGGCTCGCTCGCGCCCATGGGCCCGGCCGGTTGCGGCGACTGTCACGACTCCTGGATTGACCCCACCAACCCCGCCCGCTACATCCTCACCGACGACGGCGGCGCCAGCATCGCCACCGGCGCCGGCACCGCCCTGCACGTCTCGCTCCCCAACGGCCAGATGTATCACGTCGCCAGCGACAACCAGGTGCCCTACTGGATCTATTCCAACCGCCAGGACGACGGCACCATGCGCCTGGTCAGCACCACCTCCGAGCCCAGCGGCCAGGGCATGCTGCCCGTCAACGAGTTCATGCCGGAAGCGGGCGGGCGCGGGCGCTTCGGCGGTTTCGGCCGCGGCCGCGGCCGCGGCAGCCAGGTCAACCAGCAGTTGCTGGCCCAGTACCCCAAGGCGCAAAACGCTCCCTCCGGCTGGGCTTTCGGCCCCAACAATATGACAGCCGCCCCCGCCGGCCGCGGCGGCTTCGGCGCGCCGCGCGAAGCCCCGTCCACCTACCAGGCCGACATCGGCGGCTGCGAATCCGGCTTCACCATCCCCGACCCTACTGACGCCAATATCGTCTGGGCCACCTGTTACGGCAACAAACTCACCCGCTTCGACAACCGCGAAGGCTCCGCCCACTCCGTCGAACCGAGCGAGATCACCCTCGACTCCCCGCCCAATCAGGTCAAATACCGCTGCCATTGGACCTCGCCGCTCGCCATTGATCCGTTTAATCACAACCGCGTGATTTACGGCTGCCAAATGGTGTTGATGACCCAGAACGATGGCCATTCCTGGAGCGAGCTCAGCCCCGACCTCTCCACCAAAGACCCCAGCCGCATCGTCAGCAACGGCGGCATCGAAGGCGACAACCTCGCCCAGTACGACGGCGAAGTGGTCTGGTCGCTGGCCTACTCCCCCATCCAGCGCGGCCTGCTGTGGGCCGGCACCAACGACGGCAAACTCTGGTACACCCGCGACGCCGAGCAGTCCGCCGCCCAGCCGCATTGGGTGGACGTCACCGCCAATCTGCATCTGCCGCCCTGGGGCGAAATCAACCAGATCGCGCCCTCGAGCTTCGACCCCGCCACCGCCTACGTCGCCGTGGATTTCCGCATGTCCGGCAGCAACGACTACAAGCCCTACCTCCTCCAGACCACCGACTACGGCGCCACCTGGAAAAACATTGACGGCGATATCCCCGCCTCCAACCCCCTCGACTACATCCTCAGCGTGGCGGAAAACCCCAACCGCAAGGGCATGCTCTTTGCCGGCAGCGCCCACGCCTTCTATTACTCGCTCGACGACGGCGGCCACTGGGTCCACTTCAACCAGGGCCTGCCGCCCTCGCCTGTGAGTTGGATCAACGTCGAAAAGCGCTTCCACGATGTGGATGTCTCCACCTACGGCCGTGGCCTCTACATCCTGCCCGACATCACCAGCCTCGAGCAATCCGGCTCGACTGCCACGCCCGCGGCCACCGAATTGTTCAAACCTGCCGACATCTTCCGCAAGGCCCGCGGCGTCTACCCCACCGGCAGCGACCCGGCGCGCCCGCAGTTCCTGTTCAACCTTGCCCAGGCGCCTACCGGCCCGGCCAAGCTCGAAATCCTGCAGAACGGCAAGGAAGTCCGCACCGAATCCGTCAATGCCCACCAGGGCCTCAACGGCGCCAGTTGGAACCTGCTCTACGATCCGCCCACGCTCGTGCAGTTGCGCACCACGCCGCCCCAGAACCCGCACATCTGGGAAGAGCCGCGCTTCCAGGGCAAATCCATCCGCACCATCACCCATTGGGGCATCACCCCCAATACCGGCATCCCCCTCGCCGCCCCCGGCAGCTACCAGATCCGGCTCACCGTGGATGGCCAAACCTTCACCCGCCCCTTCAATGTCTTGAAGGACCCGGCGATCACCACCGCCACCACCACGCAACTGCAGGCCTCCACCGCCATGCAGGTGCGCATTAGCGGCGACATCACCGAAACCAGCCAGATGGTCAACCGGATGGAAATTTGGCGCCGGCAAATCGAGGATCAGATCAAAGCCGATCCCGCCGCCGCCGCCGCCGCGCTGACTCATTTGAACAGCCAGATCCTGGTGGTTGAAAACCAGCTCACCAGCCCCGAGTCCCGCCTCAGCGACGACAAGCATTTCCCCACCGCCTACAAGGTCTACATGAACCTTGTCTGGCTCAGCGGCGGCGTCGGCCAGGGTGCCAGCGACGAGGCCGGCGGCGTGGACTACCCGCCGACCGCCGCCCAAATCCGGACCCTCGACAAGATCGAGACCCAAATGGCCACCGCCCGCAACGGCTACAACGAGCTGAAGTCGGCCACGCTCCCGGCCTTCAACAAGTCGCTGCCCAGCGGCGCCCAGCCCATCACCGACACGCCCGGCGCGCAGCAATAAGCGCCGCCACGGGAATTTCCCCGGCCCGCGTGGTGTCTGCAGCCATCATGCGGGCCGCAACTGCACACCGCTGCGTCTCGGCTTGGGCCGCCCTCGCGGTCGTTAGCGCTGCCACCTTGACCTGCCCCCAGGCCGCCCCGGCGCCGCCTGCAACCGCCGCCAGCGTCTTTAGCGACGCCCGCACCGCCGCTGCCTAGCTCCCACCGCTGCTCCAGGCCCTTCGTGGGAGTCGCGCCGTTTGCACGGCGGGCAAAGTCGGCGCGAAGGGCTGCGAAAGTCCGGAGCGGTGAAAGCGCCAGTG
>JBOGKJ010000241.1:0-10300 GCA_050745565.1 Terriglobales bacterium
CACTGGCGCTTTCACCCCTCCGGACTTTCGCAGCCCTTCGCGCCGAGTTTGCCCGGAGTGCAAACGGCGCGACTCCCGCGAGCCGCATGGCGCCGGCCGGCGGCCGGCGCGCGGGCCGGCGACCCGCCCCGGGTCGGAGGGCTGCTCGTTTTGCCACACGATGAGCGATTAGCTTGAGACGCGTCTGGGGGTGATGGCGACGTGCGGCACTGCCTGCGCCTTGGGCGCCGCGCTGCGCGCGCGCCGGCGCTGCCGCGCGCGAGGCCCAACATCCTCCACGGAGGGTTGGGTGGGGCAGGGGGCCCCGCCTTCCCTCGCCGGGATAAGCGGGTGGGTTGGCGTCGCCAACCCAAGCCCCCGCGCCAAATAATAGTGGTACTATTCGCTATAGATTCTATGCCCCTGAAGTTCCCCCGCCGCTTGGGATCCGCACTGGGCCCGGCGTCGATTTTTACATTGCTGTTGGCGATGGGCAGCGCCGGGTGCTTAATGCGCCCGACGAAAGTGTCAAACCCGCTCGCCGCGGTGAAGTCAGCACAGCCGGACAAAGTGCTTTTCGATACCTCCATGCAGGACATGGCGAAAGGCAAGTACACGGTAGCGCGGCTGAGCCTGGAGACGCTGCTCAACACCTATCCGGACAGCGAATACCTGGCGCGGGCGAAGATGGCCATTGCCGACTCCTGGTACAAGGAGGGCGGGGTGGAGGGGATGGCGCAGGCCGAGGCGCAGTACAAGGACTTCATCACGTTTTTCCCGGCGATGAAGGAGGCTTCGGAGGCGCAGCTCAAGATCGCCACCATCCATTTCAATCAACTGCAGAAGCCTGACCGCGATCCGACCCAGGCCGATGCGGCACAGGCGGCGCTGCGGACGTTCCTGATCAGCTACCCGGACAGCCCGCTGCGTCCGCAGGCCGAGCAGATGCTGCGTTCGACCCAGGAAGTGATAGCCGAGGGCGGGTACCGCATTGCCGCGTTTTACCTGGAGCGGGCACGGCAGGGTGACTATACCGATTACCGGGCGGCGCAGAGCCGGCTGGAAGAGGTGCTGGCCGACTACCCGCTGTACAGCCGCGGGGACGAGGCGCTGGACGAGCTGGCGCATTCCTACGTGACGACGTCTCATCTCTACACCGGGGCAACCAAGGTCGAATCGAACAAGGACACGCGGAGCCTTTATGCCGCCAACGAAAAAAGCGACCAGGCCAAGGCCGCGGCCGACTTCGCCAGCCTGATTGAACGCTATCCGGAAAGTCCCTACGTCAAGGACGCCGCCGCCCAACTGGCGGCGCTGCACGTACCGGTGCCGAAGCCGACGGCCGAAGCCATCGCCTTCAACAAGCGCGAGATCGCCGGCCGCGTGGGCGCCGACAAGAAGGCCGGCTTTTTGAGCTGGAGCCGGGTGGACTCGGTGTGGAGCGGGCGGCCGAGCGACGAGATTGCGCGCGCCGACAAGGTCGGCAACCCGTCGCTGCAGCAGCCGCCGCCGTTGGCGGAAGATCCCTCGCCGGGGCTGGACGCGCTGCTGCAAACCACCATGGTCGCCACTGGGGCAATACCGGCGGGCCAGGCCAAGCAGTTGCTGGCGGTCAACGCACCGCCCGCGCCGGCGAGCGGCACCCCGGCGGCCACCGCCACGGGCACGGCCACCGTCGCGCCCGCCGCCGGCAAGCCGCTGGCTTTCCAGGACGTGACCACCGCCAAGGCGCGCGGCGCCGACACTCCGGAGACCAATACGCCGCAGGCGTCCACCGGCAGCAACGACAACGACCCGAACGCCGTGCAGGCGAGCGTGCTGAACGACCCGCAACTGCTGCTAACGCCCAACGAAGTGGACCTCGAGAACCGCGAGCAGATGCTCGCCGCCGAGGTGCATCGGGACGTGCCGGCGCCGTTCGCCGAGCTCGAAAAGGCCGCGAAAAAGCAGAACGCGGCCCGCCGCGAGTTAATCACCAAAATGGAAAATGCGGCGCGGCAGAAGCGCGGCGGGGCCAGCCCCAATCCCAATGCCTCCGCCAGCGCCGCGACCGCCGCCGCCGGCGTCACCGCCCCGCCGGATGGAACGCCGCCGCTGCCGACGCAAAAGAAAAAATCCTGGTGGCATATCTGGTAAGGGCGGAGAACGGCCGGCGACCTTTTACTGGCGCGGGCCCCTGCCGCTGCTCGGGAGAGACGCTCGCAGCGTCGCGCATGCACTCGCAGGGCTGTGGAGCGCCGGCGCGGAGCCCGGCGAGCCCCAGCGGGCGCGAGCGGCCGGCAGGCCCTACACTGGAGCGATGGCCGAGCCCCTCTATCGCATAGGCACGGGGTGGGATTCGCACCGGTTTCGCCCCGGACGCCCGCTGTGGCTGGGCGGAGTTCTGATCGAGCACCCCTCCGGGCTTGAGGGCCACAGCGACGGCGACGTGCTACTGCATGCGGTCTGCGACGCCCTGCTGGGAGCGATCAGCGCCGGCGACATCGGCGTGCATTTCCCCAGCTCCGACCCGGAGTGGCGGGGCGCGCCCAGCGCCGGCTTCGTGCGCCACGCCCTGCAGATCGTGCACCGGGCGGGCTGGCAGATCGTGAACCTGGACTCGACGCTGGTGCTGGCGCAGCCGCGGGTGGCGCCGCTGCGCGAGGCGCTGCGCGAGAGCCTCGCGCTGCTGCTCGAAATTCCGAGCGAGCGCATCTCGGTGAAGGGCAAAACGCCCGAGGGGCTGGCGAACGACGACACGGCCATCGCGCAGGCGGTGGTGCTGCTCGAGCGGGGCGCGGCCCGGTGAGGCTGGAGCAGGCGCTGACGGCGGTGGACCTGCACGCCTGCGGCGAGCCCGGCCGCGTGATCGTGGGCGGGGTGCTGGACGTGCCCGGCGCGAGCATGTACGAGAAGATGGTCTGGCTGCGCCAGCACCGCGACGGCCTCCGGCTGCGCATGCTGCGCGAGCCGCGCGGCTATCCCGCCGCCAACTGCAATCTGATCCTGCCGCCGACCGTGCCCGGCGCCGACGCCGGCTTCGTCATCATGGAGCAGGTCGAGTACCCGCCCATGTCGGGCAGCAACACCATCTGCGTGGCCACGGCGCTGGCCGAGACCGGCATGGTCGCAACCCGCGAGGGCGTGAACACGCTGCGGCTGGAAGCGCCCGCCGGCCTGATCATCGTCGAGGTCGAAATGCGCCAGGGCAAGGCGGTGCGGGTGACGTTTGAGAACGTGCCCGCCTTCGCCGTGCACCTGGGGGTGCCGGTTGAGGTCCGCGGCGTGGGCACGGTCGCCGTGGATGTGGCCTGGGGCGGCATGTTCTACGCCATCGCCGACGCCGCCCCGCTCGGCCTCCGCTTGACGCCCGACGAAGCGCGCGACATCGTCCGCCTGGGCGAGATGATCAAGCAGTCCACGCGCGAGCAGTACCCGGTGCGGCATCCGGAAAATGACGACATCACCGGACCGACCATCGCCCAACTCTCGGCGCCGGCCGAAACCCCGGGCGTGGACCGCCGCAATGCCGTCATCGTCTCCACCGGCACGCTCGACTGGGCAAAGCCCGCGACCTGGACCGGCACGCTCGACCGCTCCTCCTGCGGCACCGGCACCTGCGCCAAAATGGCCGCGCTGCACGCCCGCGGACACCTGGGCCTGAACCAGGACTTCGTGCATGCCGGCATCCTCGGCACCACCTTCAGCGGCCGCCTGCTGCGCGAAACGCAGGTGGGGCCGCACCGCGCCGTGGTACCCACCATCAGCGGCCAAGCCTGGATCACCGGCTTTGCCCAGTACGTGCTCGACCCTACCGATCCGTTCCCGGAAGGTTTCACGGTCGGCGACCTCTGGGGGGGGCAGGGTTGAGGGCTGAGGGTTGAGGGTTGAGGGCTGAGGGTCCGGCGCGCGGGTCGGCTACCCGCCCCACACAGCGACGCAGGGCTGATTCCGATCGGCCAGGCGAAGGGCGGCGGCGACATCGGGGCCAAGCGGCAGCGCCAGCCAGCGCCTTCGAGGTTCGAGTTTCGGGCTGCTGGGGCGGCGCGGCCCTTTTCAGTGCCAGCGAATTTGTTCGCCGCCGAGCAGGACGAGGCGCAGAATCGCGCTGCTCCCGGGTGTATTGGTCACCGGAATCAACTTCCCGCCATAGGGCCGCAGCACTTCGAGCCCGCGTGGCGCGGCGGGCGCGGGCGGCGCCCCGGCCAGGCGAAGGGCGGCGGCGACGTCGGAGGCAGGCGGCAGCGCCAGCCAGCGTCCCTGCACCCGGACGGACAACTCGATGTTGATGACGGTGCCGTACTTGGGCGCTGTGCACCACGCCGGCGCGGCCACGTGTGCGCAGCCGTCGGAGTGGGCTTGAACAAGGGCGGTGGCTTGGCTCAGCGTCCCGGGGTCGGGCGCGCCCACCAGTATATTGACTGCGGTGAAGTTGTCTTCCCGCCCGAAAATGATCATGCGCCAGTAGCGCGCCACCGGCGCCGCAGGCAGGTCGAGCGCCTGCGCGTGTAGCGAACGGCCGTCGTGCACGACCTGCATGGCCGAGGCCGGCGGCGGCACCAACCGCAGCCGTCCGTCGCGCTCCAGCCGCAGCCCGTACCAGAGCGTGGTGGCGCCGCTCCATTGCCCTTTGGCATCCAGCAGCGGGGCGGTGACGCGCAACTGCTCGCCGAAACGCAGCGGCACATAGCCCAACGCCACCGGCTCGCCGGCGGTGAAGTCGGAGAGTTGGTCCGAACTCAACGGCATGGCCTCCAGCACCCGCGTCAGCGGATCCAGCCGCGATTGCAGCGGTAAGCAACCCTGGGCCAGCAACTGATCGAGTCCGGCGGTGAGGGCCTCGCCGGGCCGGTTCAGCCGCCGTTGGTTTTGTATGACCGCGCCCGGCTGCAAGGATTCGGCTGGGGTAAACGGCGCCGCAGCCGCCGATTCGGCGGTGGGGGTCACGGTCAGGGCGCCGGGCGTGGTTTCAAGGCGCATGCGGCCGGCGGCGACGCGGCATCCAGCCGCGGCGACGGCACCGGGGTAGGCGACGATGTAGGTCGCGGCGCCGACTACCCGCACCCGCGGCGGGATCAGCAGGGCATCACCCGGCGGGCCGGGCGCAACGTGATAGTGCAGCGACGCGCACCCCCAAAGGCAGCCGGCAAGGGCCGCAACCATCGCCGCGCGAGCCCCCTTGCGCGTGACATATAGTGAGTGCATGACCAACCGAAGCCGCTGGTGTATATTGTCGCTCCTTGCGCTCATGTTCGTGGCGTGTGCCGGGGCACAGGGCTTCAGCCCCACTATGTACTCGGGGATGCGCTGGCGGCTCATCGGCCCCTTCCGCGGCGGCCGCACGGTCGCGGTCAGCGGCGTCCCGCAGCAGCCGGGCGTGTTCTACTTTGGCGCGGTGAACGGCGGCGTCTGGAAAACGACCGACTTCGGACGCACCTGGCAGCCGATTTTCGATCATGAACCCTCGGGCTCGGTGGGCGCGCTGGCGGTGGCGCCGTCCGATCCGAACGTCATTTACGTGGGCAGCGGCGAAGGACTGCGGCGGCCGGATCTGGCCACCGGCGACGGCATCTACAAATCCACCGACGCCGGGCTTACCTGGATCCACCTCGGCCTGCGCGAAGGCCAGCAGATCGGCTCGATCGCGGTGGACCCGCACAACCCCGAGCGGCTGTTCGTGGCGGTGTTGGGCCATCCCTATGGCCCCAACCCGGAGCGCGGCGTGTACCGTTCGCTCGACGGCGGCCGCACGTTCGAGCGCGTGTTGTACAAAGGGCCGGACACCGGCGCCATGCAGGTGGCGCTCGACCCGGGCGATCCGCAAACCGTTTATGCCGACCTGTGGGCGTCGCGCTACACGCCTTGGAGCCTGTTCGACGGCGTCGGCAGCGGGCTGTTCAAGAGCACCGACGGCGGCACGAACTGGAGCGAGCTCGCCGGCGGCCTGCCCGATTGGTCGCGCGACAAGGTCGGGCGCATCGGCCTCGGCATCGCGCCCACCGACCCCAACCGCCTCTACGCCTGGGTCGGGGCGCAAAGCCACGCCGGCATCTACCGCTCTGACGATGCCGGCCAAACCTGGCGGCTGGCCAACGCCAACCCGCGGCTGTGGGGCCGCCCATTCGATTTCGCCTGCATCACCGTGGACCCGAGCGACCCCAACACGCTCTACATCGCCAACACCTCGACTTACCGCTCAACCGACGGCGGCGCGACGTTTACCGCCCTCAAGGGCGCACCGGGCGGCGACGACTACCACACCGTCTGGATTGACCCGAGCAACCGCAACATCATCATGCTGGGCGTGGACCAGGGCGCGACCATCAGCGTGAACCGCGGCCAGACCTGGAGTTCGTGGTACAACCAGCCCACGGCGCAGTTGTACAAAGTCGCAACCGACAACCAGTTCCCCTATCACGTCTACGGCGGCCAGCAGGAGAGCGGCTCGGTGGACATCGCCAGCCGCGGCCCTAACGGCGCCATCACGCTGCGCGACTGGCAGCCGGCGGGCGGCTTCGAGTACGCCGACATGGCGCCCGATCCGCTGCACCCGGAGATCGTCTATGGCGCCGGCGGCGGCACCGTCACCCGCTTCGACCGCCGCACCCACGCCACCCAGGACGTTTCGCCGCGCGCCGGCGCCGCGCCCTACCGCTTCCGCCGCACCGACCCGCTGGCGTTCTCGCCCGCCGACCCGCACGCGCTTTACCTGGGCTCGAATGTTGTCCTGCAGACCAGCGACGGCGGCCAGCACTGGGCGGCAATCAGCCCGGATCTTGGCCGTCCGCACCCGGCGGCCCCGCCGACGCTGGGACCGTTTACGTTCTCGCTCTACGGCAACGCCACCCCCGATGGCGGCGTGGTCTACGCCCTCTCGCCCTCGCCGCGCGATGCGAAACTGCTATGGGCCGGCACCGACGACGGGCTCATCTGGGTGACGCGCGACGGCGGGGCCCACTGGGCCAACGTCACACCGCCGCAGCTCAAGCCCTGGTGGAAGGTCGCCGCGCTCGACGCCAGCCACTTCGATCCCGGCACCTGCTATGCCGCCATCAACACCATGCGGCTCGATGAAATGCAGCCGCACATTTTCCGCACCCGCGACGGCGGCACAACCTGGCAGGAGGTGGACCGCGGCCTGCCCCCCGGCGCCGCCACCAACGTGGTGCGCGAAGATCCCGGCAGCCGCGGCCTGCTCTACGCCGGCACCGAGACCTCCGTCTACGTATCGTTCAACGACGGCGGCCAATGGCAGCCGCTGCAGTTGAACCTTCCCCACACCTCGATGCGCGACCTCACCGTACACGGGGACGACCTCGTGGTGGCAACGCACGGGCGCTCCTTCTGGATTCTCGACGACTTGACGCCGCTGCGCCAGCTCACCGCCGCGGTGGCGGCCGACCCGGCGCACCTGTTTCGGCCCGAGCTCGCCTGGCGCCTGCGGCGCGACACCAACACCGACACGCCGCTGACGCCGGAAACGCCCGCGGGCGAAAACCCGCCCGACGGCGCCATGCTGGACTACTACCTGGCCGCGCCGGCCTCGACGCCGGTGACGCTCGCCATCTACGACGCCTCGGGCGCGTTGGTGCGGCGCTTCGCTTCGACCGATGAGCCGCCCGCCTCCGACGCCGAGCTCGCCCGAACCATTGACGTACCGATGTATTGGCTGGCGCCGTTCCGGCGGCCCTCGGCGGCCGCCGGCACGCACCGCTTCGTGTGGGACCTGCACTACCCGCCGCCCGAGGCGGTGGCGCACAGCTACCCGATTGCGGCCATCCAGGGCCGCACCCCGCGCGAGCCCCAGGGCGCCATGGCGCTGCCGGGCGTCTACACCGTGAAGCTGACCGTCAACGGCGCCACCTACTCGCAGCCGCTGAGGGTGAAGATGGATCCGCGCAGCCCCATGTCTGCGGCCGAGCTGCAACAGCAGTTTGCCCTCTCGACCGGCCTCGTGGACGCCATGAACCGCAGCTACCAAGCCATGCGGCAGGCTCAGGGCACTCCGCGGGCGGCGAGCCTCGGACGCTTGAATGCCGAGCTGAGCGCCGTGCTGATGGGCAGCGCCGAAGTCGGCGGCGTCGCCAACGTGGATGCTCCGCCCACGCCGGCGCAGGCCGCCGCCGCAGAAGCGCTCGAAGACCAGCTCGCGGCGCTGCTGGCGCACGGCAGGGCGCCGATCAATCCATAAAGGCCTGCGAGCATTGCCGGGCGCGGGCCCCCGCCCCTGCTCGCTGAGACGCTCGCAGCGCCGCGCATCCCGCTTGGGCCCGCGGGGCCGCGCCGCTGCGTTTGCCGGGAGCGGTGCAAGCGCCACTGGCGCTTGCACCGGGTTGGAATTCCGCGGCCCTTCGCGCCGATTTTGTCCGCAGTGCAAACGGCGCGGCTCCCGCGACAGGCGGCAGGAGCACAGTTGCTGGAGTTACCCGAACGGCCGCTGGGCGCCGGCCGGCGGCCGGCGCGCGGGTCGGCGACCCGCCCCACATCAGCCTCTGTGATTCCGGACTAATCCGCATTTCTCACAGTCAGGTCACGAAGCTCGCATCCAGGCGCGGCGCGCCCTAAAAAATGGGCGGCGATATCGAACGGCGAGCAGGACGCGCTGTCTGGAGGACGATGGCACCAGGGCAGGTGCTGCGCCGCCCATTTTTCCAGACGGGCGCGCTATGCCGCGCGTGGCAGCGGCTGGGTTGGTGAGAAATGCGGACTAATCCGGCCGGCGCAGGCGCTTGAGCACCACGTAGCAACAGCCGTGCCGGACCGCGGCAACGCAGCGGCCCGGCTGGGCTGCCCCTCGACGGCAAGCGCGACCTCACACGCTGCCGTTGCCAGGGCCCCGACCGTCGCCGCCACGGCCTCTACCTTTGCTTTCTGGTTTAGCTTTCCCCTTGGCGCCCGCCTTGCTGTTGCTGGGCTCTCCGCGCGCGCCGCTATTTTGGCGATCCTGATTCGCGCGGCGGCCAGCCTGCGGTTGCCGCGCGCGCCCACGCGGCGCGGCGGAAGTTTCGGGGCGGGAACCGCCCCGGCGGTTGGCTGATGCGCGGGCGCTCGGTGCCGACGCAGCCGGACGGGCGTCGCTGCGGCGAATGGCCGCGTCCCGCATCCTGGCTTCATGGCGATTCTGCATCGGAGTCGCCGCCTGGTGGCGCTCGTGCGCGTACCGGGCCTCCTCGGCGTTGGGGCGTGCCCCAAGGCCGCCCGGGCCTCCGTTGTAGCTGACGCGATTTACGTACACGTCGCGAATCACGGTGCGGTCCACATAAGTCGTGTGGATCACTCGAGTGTTCACGCGCCAGACGGCGGTGTTATAGAAAAACCGCCCGCCGGCCCAGCGTCCGCCCACAAAACCGTTGCCGAAATAGCCATAGCCGTAGTTGACGCCGCCATAGAAGCCCACGTGCGGTCCCCAATAGCCGGTGTGCCAGGCGTAGAGTCCGCCACCCCAGCCCCAGTAGCCCGGTGTCCACAATAGGCCCGGGCCCGGCGGCAGCACCCATGCCCCGGACACCCAGTAGTAACCTCCCGGCCCATAGGCCCAGTATCCCGGCGTCCAGAGATATCCAGGTCCGGGGCCCATCGGCTGCACCGCAACCACGCGCAGCGGCGGCGGCCCGATTCGCACCGACACGCCGACGGAAATTTGCGCCGCCGCAACCGGCACATTAGTAAACAGCAATCCGGTAAGGAGCGCGAGCGCGGCCACCAGGTAACGTTTGCGCATTCTGAGCCTCCAGGTACTACTGCAAGCAATTCGTGTTCCAAAGTGCTCTAACCCGAAACTCTCCTTATGGTTGCGTGCTCGCGCGGCCGGCACTCTCCTCCACACCTGGACCTTTTTTCGCGCCGCGCTCTCGGCTAGGGCAACTGTGGCCGTTCCGCCGCCGCCGCACGCCGGACGATTCTGGCGAGCGCGAGCGGCTTGGGCCAGGTCGGCACGGCGTCGGCGCCCGCTGTCGCCGCGGTGGTATCGAGCCGGCACAGCTCCGCGGTCAGATCCGGCGGATCATCTTGGATGGAGTTGCCGGGTCCATGGTCTTTTCGAGGCAACATTGCCGGGCACGGGCCCCTGCCCCTGCTCGCTGAGACGCTCGCAGCGCGGGGCATCCCGCTTGGACGGGTGGAGGCGACGGTGGCGCGTTCACCAAGCACAGCGGGCGCGCGTTGCTTCGCTTCGCGGTAGCTAAAGCCGGCGAGCCGAGCCAATCAACCTACCCCGACGGGTACGGTCAAATCCATCGCGTGTGCTGAGTCACGCATTGGCTGCAAGGCGGCCGGAACGGGATCGCCGTGCTCGACGCACGATTCAAAGATCCTGCGCGCCAGCTCCTGCGCAATTTTGGCC
>JBOGKJ010000242.1:0-7109 GCA_050745565.1 Terriglobales bacterium
CCGAAGTGCTCCGCGGCATCTAACCCCGCGTGGGCAACTCGCGCGGGCAAAATCGGCGCGAAGGGCCGCGGCATTCCAAACGGGGTGAAAGCGCCAGTGGCGCTTTCACCGCTCCCGGCAAACGAAGCGGCGCGGCCCGACCTCCAGCAAAAGGCCGCTCGCGCCCTCTTGGGCTCGCCGGGCCCCGGGTCGGCGCTCCACGGCCCTTCGAGTCCGGGCACGGCGCTGCGAGCGTCTCAGCCGAGCAGGGGCAGGGGCAGGGGCCCGACAACAGTCCCAGGGCCAACAATCGCTGGTCGCAGCGCGTCACCACCACCAGCAATGCTCTCGACCTCGAACCCGGCGTGTTCAAGCTCGACTCGCCGCGCGCCGTCGCCCAGTCATTGCGCCGCTCCGCCCTCGCCAGCGATCGCCGTAAAACCGACCCGTTCCGCTCCGCTATGTCCATGCTGAACTTTTACATCAACCGGGCAGGGAAGAACCTGCCCGACGAGCGCCGCCGCACGCTCAGGGCCGCCAAAGGCGAGCTCCGCCGCGTCTTCCATCGCCCGGCGGCCTGAGGATCTACAGAACGTACGGAATCAGCGCCTTCACCTTCGCCCGGTACGCCGGATACGCCTCCGGGAACTGGCGCGCCATGAACCGCTCTTCGCGCTTGAGTTTCACCCACAGCGCCGCCGTCGCCAGCACCATCGCCAGCAGCGCCCGCCACTGGTCCACGAACAGCGCCGTGCCCAATAGCATCAGCAGCATGCCGGTGTAAATCGGGTTGCGGACAAAGCGGTAGGGCCCGTGCCGCACCAGCTCATGATCTTCCTTGAGCGAGACCGCCGAGCTCCAATTGGCGCCGATGGTCCATCGCGCCCAGACGGCCACCGCGAGCCCCACCATCGCAATCGCCACCGACGCCGCGTCCAGCCGCGTGGTCGAGGCCATTAGCGGCGTGCCCAGATGGAAGACCTGAAACGGCACAATCAGCAGCACCGCCGCTGCCAGCAGCGGCACGCGATGGCTGAGTTGGCTGGCGCCGCTCTCGCGCTCCCGCGTCGTCTTGACGCCGCCAGCGGAGGCCGTCCAGTAGACATAGAAGCCGATCCAGCAGGCCAGGATCAGCGCCCCCGGCGTCATTCGACCGTGACGGATTTGGCCAGGTTGCGGGGTTGGTCCACGTCACAGCCGCGGCGAATGGCAATGTGATACGCCAGCAGTTGCAGCGGCACCACCTCGAGCATGGGCAGTAGCAACTCGGGTGCGGACGGGATCTCGATGACGTGGTCGGCGGCCTCGCCGACGTTGCGGTCGCCCTCGTTGGCCACCACGATCACCTCGCCTTCGCGCGCCTTGACTTCCTTGAGGTTGCTGAGCGTTTTCTCGTAGCGGGTCACCGAAACCGCGTCGCTCGGGTCGTGGGCGGCCAGGATCACAACTGGCAGGTTCTCGTCAATCAGGGCGTTGGGACCGTGCTTCATCTCCCCGGCCGGGTAGCCCTCGGCGTGGATGTAGGAAATCTCCTTGAGTTTCAGCGCCCCTTCGAGCGCGATCGGGTAGTGAATGCCGCGGCCGAGGTACAGAAAATCGCGGGCGCGGTAGAAGCGGCGCGCCAGGCCTTCGTAGTCCTGCTCGCGGTTCAGCAGGGTTTCGAGCTTGGCCGGAATGCGGTCAAACTCCTCGATGATCGTCCGCGCTGCCTCCGGGCTGAGCGTGCCCCGCACCCGTCCAAAATACAGCGCCAGGATGACCAGCGCCGCCAGTTGGGCCGTGAACGCCTTGGTGGAGGCGACGCCGATCTCGGGGCCTGCATGGGTGATGAGCGCCCCGTTGGCCTCCCGCGTCAGCATGCTGCCCACCACGTTGCAGATGGCGAGCGTTTTGGCCTGCTTGCCGCGAGCCTCCCGCAGCGCCGCCAGCGTGTCGGCGGTTTCACCCGATTGCGAGATCAGCACCGCCAGTTGCTCGGGACCGATCAGCGGATTGCGGTAACGGAACTCGCTGCCATAATCCACCTCGCACGGAATCCGGGCGAGTTGCTCCAGCAGGAATTTGCCCGCCAGCGCCGCGTGCCAACTGGTGCCGCAGGCCACCAGCAACACCGCCTGGAACCCCTTGAAATCCTCGGCGGTCAACTCCATCTCGTCCAGATAGACGTCGCCCCGGTCGCGCGACAGGCGCCCCAGCAGCGTGTCCCGCACCGCCCGCGGCTGTTCGTGGATTTCCTTCAGCATGAAATGCTTGAAGCCGCCCTTTTCCGCCTGGATCGGGTCCCAGCCGATGTGGGTGATCTCGCGCTGCACCAGCCGCCCCTGGCTGTCCATGAGCCGCACGCCGGTCGGCGTCAGCACCGCGACGTCGCCATCGGCGAGGAAAAACACGTCCCGGGTGTAATGCAGCAGCGCCGGAATGTCGCTGGCCAGAAAGTACTCGTCGGCGCCGAGGCCGATCACCGCGGGCGGGCCGTTGCGCACCGCCACGATCTTGTCCGGATCGCGGGTGGAGATGGCCCCGAGCGCGTACACCCCCCGCAGCCGCGGCAGCACCCCGAGCAGCGCCTCATCGAGCGTGCCGCCCTGCCGCATCTCCTGCTCCAGCAGATGCGCCACCACCTCGGTGTCGGTTTCGGTGCGGAAGGTATGGCCCGCTTCGGCCAACTCCCGCTTCAGCTCCAGGTAGTTCTCGATGATGCCGTTGTGCACCACGACGATATCGCCGGTGCAGTCGCGGTGCGGATGGGCGTTCTCCTCGGTCGGACGGCCGTGCGTGGCCCAGCGCGTGTGTCCGATTCCGTAGCTCCCCTCGAGCGGCTGCAGGCGCAGGTTCTCCTCGAGGTTGCGCAGCTTGCCCTGAGCGCGGCGCAGCTCCATGCGCGGGGCCCCGGGCCCGTCGTTTTGCACCACGGCGATGCCGGCCGAATCGTAGCCGCGGTATTCCAGACGCTTGAGGCCGTCCAGAATCAGCGGCACCACCGGACGTTTGCCGATATAGCCGACAATGCCGCACATATGGGCTCACTCCTCCCAGCGGATGGAAAAATCCTCGATCACCGGGTTCGCCAGCAGCTCCTGCGCTGCCCGCGCCGCCTGCTCCTGCGCCGCCGCGCGGCTGGTGCCGGGCTCAAATGTGAGTTCAAACAACTTGCCCTGCCGCACCGCGCTCACCGCGCCGAAGCCCAGCTTGTGCAGCGCGGCCTGGATCGCCTTGCCTTGCGGATCCAGCACGGTGGGCTTCAGCGCGACATGGATCCAGGCCCGCATGCGCCCTTCAGCGCGCCGCCTCGGTGGCTGGCCGCCGGGCCGCCTGCTGTCGTGCCTGCATCTGCTTCACCCGCTCGGCGCCGTTGGGCATCGCATGGATCACCTTCTCCACATTGGCCAGTAAGTATGGGCCGTGCTGCTGGCGCACTTCGGCCAGGAACGGCTCCAGCCTGGCAAAGATAAAGATGTGCTCGCCGTTGGTGGCGCTGAACATGTCGGCGTCAATCGCCCCCTGCAGCACCAAGGCGGCGGCCATGTCCCAGTAGCTGGTCACCATGCGCAGAAAGGCGCTTTTCGGGCCCGACAGCACCGCCGTCACGTCGGCGGCGTTGCGGGGGTGAAATTCGCTGCCAAACCAATTGCGCGCCTCGCGCATCACAGCCTCGCGGCGCAGTTCATACAGCTTGAGAATCAGGCCCGCTTCTTCTTGCTTCGTGCCCATTTCGTCCTCCAGATACGCACAGATTAGGCTACCATGGCCCGCATGCGCCTGACTGTCGCCTGGGTGGGCAAGAGCAAAAGTCCGGCCCTGCGCGCCGCGACCGACGAGTATCTGGCGCGCCTCGGCGCCTTTTCCCGCCTGGCCACCGTGACTCCGTGGCCGCTCACCGTCGCCACCGCCGAAGCCCAGCTTCGCCGCCAGGCCGCGGGCGCCCGGCTCTGGCTTTGCGATCCCGCTGGCCGCGGCTTCGATTCGCCTGCCTTCGCGCGCTGGCTCGAACGCGAGGGCGGCGCGGGCAGGGAACTGGTGCTGACGCTCGGCGGCGCCGACGGCTTCTCCGCGGCCACCCGCACCCAGGCCGCCGGCGCCATCTCGCTATCCCCGCTGACGTTCTCCCACGAGTTGGCGCGCGTTGTGCTCCTCGAACAGCTCTACCGCGCCCTGGCAATCCTCAGCCACCACCCCTATCCCCACTGAACGAGTCAGCCCACCGGATGCCCCGACGCCCGCTTCCCACTCCCCACCTCCCACTTCTTCCTCACCCCCAGCCCGGCAACCGGCGAAAGAGATACACCTGCAGCTCCCGGCCCTCCAACCGGCACTGCACCGCGCCGTCGCGGTCAGTTCGGAAGACGCGGGCGCCGGCGGCTTCCAGGCCGGCAACCACCGCAGGCGAGGGCAGGCCGTACATGTTGCCAGCGCCCGCCGAAATCACCGCGACTCCGGGATGCACCGCGGCCAGAAATGCCGCTGTCGAGGAGGTGCGGCTGCCATGGTGGCCGACCTTCAGCACCGCGCTGGCGAGCGTGCCGTCGTGGGCGAGCATCCAACGCTCGCCGATGGCCTGGGCGTCGCCCTCGAGCAGCATCGCGTCATTACCCCAATGCACGCGCAGCACCATGGAGTCGTCGTTGCTGGCCACCGGGCCGGCCTGATATCCAGGCGCCGGCAACAGCACCTCGAGCCGGGTCGCGCCCGCCAGATAGGCGTCGCCCGCGGTCAGCCGTTGCAGCCGCGCGCCGCTGTGCCGGACCACCTTCAGGAAATGCCCGACGGCGGGCTCATCCGGCAGCGTGCGCGTCACCCAAACCGTCTGCGGGTGGAAGTCGGCCACCACGGTGCTGAGTCCGCCCAGATGGTCATTGTGGGCGTGGGTCAGCACCACGGCGTCGAGCCGGCGCAGTCCCAGCGACCACAGGAAGGGCGCCACCACCTCCTCGCCGCTGTCCCAGTGCGCGCTGCTGGGACCGCCGTCCACCAGCATGGTGCGCCCGTCGGGAAAGGAGACGAAAATCGAGTCGCCCTGCCCGACGTCGAGGATGGTGGCGCTCAGCCCGGGCGGCAGCCGCGCCGGAAACGGACTCCACGCCATGATGGCGGTGAGCGCCGCCACCACCCCCGCCGCCGCGAGGATGCGGCGGCGGCGTGCGAAAGCTCCGGCTGGCTCCAAGGGCGCGGGAAAGCGGTCCGTCGCCGGGTTATAGTCAGGGTCCAGATTCCAGTCCCACCCCTGGCGACCGTCGCCGGCCGCTGCCGCTCCAACCTCGTGCGGCTGCGGCGTTGACGCGTTCGTTTGACTCCGACGCGGCGCCGCCCGGCCGCCGAGCCAGGCCGAGGCGGCCACCCACGCCGCCAGCGCCGCGCCCAGCAGCACCAGAAACCATCCTGGCGGCGACGGCACCCGCCATCCCGCGCCCGGTAAGCGCGCCATCACCGCCGCCGCCGCCAGCAGCGCCCGCGCCCCCAGGGTCACCGTGCCGTGGGCAAGCGGCCCCACCAGCACGCCCACCCAGCCCAGCATCAGCAGCATTCCCGCGCCCAGCACCAGCACAATATTGGCGGGCACCGCCCACAAGCTGAAGCGGTGGAAGTAGACCGCGTTGAATCCCGCCAGCCCGAATTGGAGCACCAGCGCGATCAGGGCAGCCTCGATCACCCGTACCCGCCAGCCCAACACTGTCGGCCACAGGCGCCACCCCAGCGGCGTCCAGATTTTGGCCAGCGCCTTGGCCATCATGCGCCACTCGACGCGCGCCTGCGCCAGCCGCGGCGGCAGATGCAAATCCAAGCCGCGGTCCTGAAGCTGGCGGCTGGCCGCATGCCAGGGGATCGTGGTCCGCTCCATCCAGGGCAGCGCCACGCCGGCCAGCAGCGCCGCCGCCCCGACCGACATCTGAAAGCCGGGCTGGAACAGATCCAGCGGACGCCACACCAGCAGCACCACCGCGGCCACGGCAACCGCGTTCAAGGCCGCGCGCCCGCGGTACAGCGCCAGCGCGCCAAAGTAGACGGTCAGCATCAGCAGCGCCCGCAGCGTGGGCGTGCGTCCGGCGATGACCCAGGCGTAGCCCGCCAGCAGCAGCAGCGTCAGGCCGCGTCCTGCGAGCCGCGGCAGGCGCAGCATGCGGAAAAAGCACCAGTTCAGCATCAGCGCCAGCGCCCCGATGTGCAGCCCGGCGACGACCAGCAAATGGTAGACCCCATCCACTTGAAAGTCCTGCCGTGTCGTCTCGTCCAGCCGCGCGGTGTCGCCGAGCAGCATGCCGCGCAGCAGCGCGTTCGCGCGCGGCCAGCGCGTCGGCGGCGCCAGTTGGTCGAGGCGGCGGCTCAGCCATCCCCAAGCCTCGGCGCGCAGCCGCGCGCTGCCCGGGGCGCGCAGCGCCGGCCACGGCTGCCAACGCCCGGCATCCAGCGTCGCCGAAAAGGCGATCCCCTGGCGTCGCGCCTGAGCGCTGAAGTCGGCCACGCCCGGGTCGTGGTAGGCATGCAGCGGCCGCAAATGAACGCTGGCGGCGACCCCGGCGCCGGCGGGAAGCGCGAGCAGCGCCCGCGCCCATCCGTCGCCGCCCGCAGGCGCTGGGCCGCCTGCGCGCCCGCCATCCGCTCGCCGGGCTCGCGCCGTTTGCACCGCGGCCGAGGTGGACGCGAACGGCCGCAAGCCCGAGCCCCCGGCACGCCCAGGCGGAGGCACCTGGGTTCCCCGGCCCGGCCCGCCAGAAAACGGGTGCGGGGACGACGGCGCCGCGCTGGGGCCCGCGCCAACCAATACCGCCGCTGGCGGATAAGCATACAGCCGCACGCCGCCACTGACGGGCCAGACCGCGCCGTCGCCGGGCCCGGCCGCGGCGCTCACCGCCTCGACATCGAGTCGCACCGCGCTCAGCGAGCCGCCCTGATAAAGCGCTTGCGGCGTATCGCGCGCATAGCCGGTCAGAAATACCCGGCTGCGGGGCGTGGGCTCAAGCTCCGCCACCGCCTGTGCCAGCTCACCCGATCCCGCCGCCTGCCGCACCGCCCGCTGCGCCCGCGCGTATCCGAACCCCACCAGCGCCGCCAACGCCAGCCCCGCCGCCACCCGCCGCCGCCGCGCCCCGAGCGCCACCGCGGCCGCCACCGCCAGCGCGCCGCCGGCCCAGAGG
>JBOGKJ010000243.1:0-5069 GCA_050745565.1 Terriglobales bacterium
GACAATTCCACTCTACTCGGACGCGGGGAGGCCGTGGTGCCTCCTCCCGTGTGGATCGCGCTAGGGGGTCCCCGCGGGAAAACCCGCGGGGGCGCGAAGGCACCACGGCCGTCGTTATACGATCACGGGGGGTGGCGCCGATCGGAAGCTGCTAATTTTGCCAGTGGCGCTTTCACCCGGTTGGAGTTCCGCGGCCCTTCGCGCCGGTTTTGCCCGCAGTGCAAACGGCGCGACTCCCGCAAGCGGCCGCTCCGCCTCTGTTCTTCTGTTGACTTGCCCGGGTCCACCCACCACCATGGCAGAGAGGCTCCGCGCCTCCCACAGGAACCCCCGCCATGCCGACCACCATTCGCAAACCCTTCCTGTGCCACCGCCTCGCGCCCGCCGCTCTCGCGGCGGCGTTCCTGCTCGCCGCCACCGCCTCGGTGCGCCTGGCGGCGCAGGCGCCCGTCCCGCCCCGGCTCAGCTTCGACGTCGCCTCCATCAAGCCCTCGCCCGCCCTCGCCACCCTGATGGCGTCCCACACCACGCCCCACGTCGGCACCCACATTGACGCCGGCCGCGTGGACATCGGCTTTGCCTCGCTCCAGCAGTTGATCTGCGTCGCCTACAACGTCAAGCCCTACCAGGTCACCGGCCCCGACTGGCTGACCTCGACCCGCTTCGACATTCAGGCCACCCTCCCCCAGGGCGCCTCACCCGATCAGCTCCCCGCCATGCTGCAGTCGCTGCTCGCCGACCGCTTTGGCCTCACGCTCCACCACTCCGTCCAGCAGTTGCCCGTCTATTCGCTCGTAGTCGGCAAGGACGGCCCCCGCCTCGCGCCCGCCACGCCCGTGCCCGCGCCCGGCACGCCGCCTCCGCCCGCGCCCAAGGGCGCCACCACCATCGCCACCGGCCGCGGCGGCACCGCCACCATGACTCGCGGCCGCAATGGCAGCGCGTCCGTGGACGTGCGCGGCGGCCCCAACGGCGCTTCCCACATCGTGATGACCAGCGAGGGCATGAGTCTGCAAGCCGACCGCATGACCATGTCCAACCTCGCCGACACCATCACTCCCATGCTCGACCGCCCGGTGTTGGACAACACCGGCCTCAAAGGCCCCTACACCATCACGCTCGCCATCTCGCGCGACGACTTGATGGCCGTCGCCCGCGCCCAGGCCGCCAAACTCGGCCTGCCCGCCGCCATGATGGGCCCCGCCGCCGGCGGCGGCGCCCCCGCCCCCAGCGGCCGCTCCATCTTCGCCTCCGTGCAAAAGCTCGGCCTCAAGCTCGAGCCCGTCCAGGCGCCGGTGGATTGCCTCGTGGTGGACCACATCAACAAAACCCCCACCGCCAACTGACTGGCCGCTTAATCGAACTGCCAGGGCCGCATCGCCGCGGCCGCCCGGCCACGGACTTCATTGGTCTCATGTCGGTGGAATCCCTGGCGTGGTTCGGACCGGCGGCCCGCTATCTCCTCGGCCTGAGTCCCGCGCCGGCTTCAACATTGACGGGCGCGGGCCCCTGCCCCTGCTCGGCTGAGGCGCTCGCAGCGCCGTGCCCGCACTCGAAGGGCGGCGCCGGCCCGGGCCCGGTGAGCCCAAGCCGGCGCGAGCGGCCTCTCGCTGCGGCGGAATCACGGTTGCTGTGGTCACCCGAACTGCCGCGTGGCGCCGGCCGGCGCGCGGGTCGGCGACTCGCCCCACGGGAGGCGGCGCCGGTCGGAAGGCTGCTGGTTTTGCCACACCTACGTTGATTCGGCCCTGGAGGGGGGGGCCTCCGCGGCCCTTCGCGCCACTTTTGCCCGCAGTGCAAACGGTGCGACTCCCGCGAACTGACCTTCGATTTGTTGGCGCGGGCGCCAGCGCGGGGCTGGGGCCGGGCTGGCTTCGTTTGCCGGTGGCGGTCCGCCACTCGGAATTTCGCGGGCCTCCGCGCCTACTTTGCCCACGGTGCAAAAGGCGCGGCCCCCGCGCTCAACCGAACCGCCAGGGCCCGCATTACGGTATCGTAGTGGTCGGAGGCGGCCGGTGGCCATGACAATGAGGCGGCAGATGAGACGGATGATCGCATTCGGCGCGGCGATCGGGACAATATGGTTCGCGGCAGCCTTCGTCGCGGCGCAGCAGCGCCCGCAAGCGGCGTCCCGCGGCGAGGCAACTTGGAGACGCCCTGAGCAGAGCGGGCCTCCGTTGCCGCCGAACGAAGCTCAGCCGCAGCCCGACCATCGGGAGGGCGTCCAGAGAGGGGCGGCCGTGCCGCTTAACCAGAGCACCGATCCCATCCTGCGGGCGTTTTCCTTCCGTTCCATCGGCCCGGCCGTCATGATGGGCCGGCTCGACGACATCGAAGGCCCCGCGAACGACGCCAATGTGCTCTACATCGGTTTTGCCACCGGTGGCGTCTGGAAGACCACCGACGGCGGCAATCACTGGCAGCCGGTGTTCGATGCGCAACCGAATGATTCGATCGGCGCCATCGGCGTGGCGGCCAACGACCCCAATATCGTCTATGTCGGCACCGGCGAGGCCAACAACCGCCAAAGCTCCACGATCGGCGACGGCATCTGGGGCAGCACCGACGGCGGCGTCCACTGGACCCACCTGGGCCTCGCGGACACTCAAACCATCGCCCGCATCGCGGTGGATCCCGCCGATCCCGAGATTGTTTACGTCGCCGCCCTGGGACATCTGTTCGGCCCCAACCGCGAGCGCGGCCTGTACAAAACCGTCAACGGCGGAAAGACTTGGCAACTGGTGAAGTACATTGACCAGAACACCGGCTTCACCGATGTCGCACTCGACCCCCAGAATCCGCGCGTCGTCTATGCCGCCTCCTATGAGCGCCGGCGCACCTGGTTCGGCTTCAATGGCGGCGGCGCTGGCAGCGGCTTGTGGAAGTCCAGCGACGCCGGCGCGACCTGGCTGCGCTTGGATGGCCCTGGCTGGCCCCACCCCTCCGACAGCGTCTTCGGCCGCATTGGCATTGCCATCTTCCGCGCCCGGCCCTCGACCCTCTATGCGCAAGTCGAAGCCGGCGTCAGCGCCGCCCTCAACAGCGACGTCGGAGCCGATGGCCTGCTCTGGCGCGGCGGACCAAACTCTTCCGAACCCGGCGGCACCGAAACCGCCAGCCGCGCCGGCGCGCCGCGCAATCCCAACGCCAGCGGCACCTTCCGCTCCGATGACGGCGGCCAAACCTGGACCTTCGAGAGCAACCAGAACCAGCGGCCGTTGTATTTCAGCCGCATCGCCGTGGACCCGGTCAACCCGGACAAAGTTCTGGTCGGCGGCGAAGAGGCCGAGGTGTCGCTCGACGGCGGCAAGACCTGGCGGCGCTTGGCGGGCAGCCACGCCGACTACCACGCCATCTGGATCAGCCCCAACGATCCCCGCTTCGTGGCGCTCGGCAATGACGGCGGACTCGACACCAGCCGCGACGGCGGCGTGACCTTCGAGCACCACAACCACATGGGGGCGCTGGGACAGTTCTATCACCTCTCCGCCGACATGCGCCGGCCCTACTGGATCTGCGGCGGCTTGCAGGACAACAGTTCCTGGTGCGGCCCCAGCGCGCTGCGCTCCAACGCCGGCCCCACCAACAGCGACTGGTTCACGGTGGCCGGGGGCGACGGCTACTCCACCGCGCAGGACCCCACCCATTGGGCGACCGTGTACGGCGGCTCGCAGTGGGGGGTCATGTCGCGCATCAACCTGCGCACCGGCGAAAGCGTCAGCATCCGGCCGGTGGCGGCCGGCGGCGGCGGGCGCGGCAGCGTGGTCAACGTGGTGAACGCGACGAACGTAGACACGGTCACCAACCGCACGTTGCGCTTCAATTCCAACGCGGCCTTCGAGATGTCGCCGCACAACCCGGACGAGCTCTACACCGGCGCGCAATATTTTTTCAAGTCGCTCGACCGGGGCAACACCTGGTGGGTGAATCCGGAGGATTTGACCCGCGGCGTCAATCGCTTCAGCGCCGCCATGAACATCCTGGGCGTGCCCGGCGACCGTCCCATGGAGGAGAAATACGACGGCGTCTCCAACGTCTCCAACATCGTCCAGATCAAGGAGTCGCCGGCCCGGCCGGGCGTGATCTGGGTGGGAACCGATGACGGCAACCTGCAACTCTCCCTCGACGGCGGGCAAACCTTCACCAACGTCATCGGCAAAATTCACGGCGCGCCCTCCGGCTACGTGCAGATCAGCCGCATCGCGCCCTCGCACTTCGCCGCCGGCGCCGCCTACGTCGCCTTGGACAACCACCGCAACGACGACTGGCGGCCCTACCTCTTCAAGACCACTGATTTCGGCCGCACTTGGTCCTCAATCGCCTCCAATTTGCCCGCCATGGGCCCGGTGACGGCGCTGGTCGAGGATCCGCGCAATCCCGATCTGCTCTTCGCCGGCACCGAGTTCGGCCTCTACGCCTCGCTCGACGACGGCGCCACCTGGAACAAGTTCATGAACGGCATGCCGGATGTTCCGGTGTACTCCCTGTTGATTCATCCGCGCGACCGCGACTTGATTGTCGGCACCCATGGCCGCTCCATCTGGATCGCCGACGACATCACGCCGCTCGAACAGTGGCGCCGCGTGGGCACGCACAAGCTGGTGCTGTTTGACCCGCGCCCGGCGGTCGAGTGGCGCAACCAATACACCGATTACCGCGGCGGCACCCAGGGCTTCCGCGGCCAAAACCCCCAGGGCGGGACGGCGATCAGCGTCTACGCGGCGAGCGACCTTGGCCCCGGCGCCATCGCCTTTCTCCAGAACGGCCAGCTCGTCAGCAGCATAAACGTCACCGTCCACGCCGGCCTCAACCGCTTCCAATGGAATCTCGAGAAGCCGCTGCCGCCAGGCCGGGCTGCACGCGGGCGCGGGCGCGGCGGCGCCGCTGGTTTTGGCGGACGCCGCGGTCCCGTCGGCGTCCCCTTCGTGGCGCGCGCCGGCCGCGGCTTCGGCCCCCAACAAGTCGCCCCCGGCGCTTACATGGTCCGCCTCACCGTCGCCGGCCAAACCCGCTTGACCTCCGTCACCGTCCTGGCAGACACCTTTAGCCACTGACGGGCGCGGGCCCCT
>JBOGKJ010000244.1:0-3441 GCA_050745565.1 Terriglobales bacterium
GCGCGGCGCGCACCGCCAGCGCCGCCGCGAGCGTCAGGCCGCCGGCGAGGGCCGCGGCGCGCAGCGCCGGCCGCCAATGCAGCCCGCGCCACCCCCAGGACGCGTGCGCGAGCACCGCCAGGCCGGCGGCGTAGGCCGCCACGTGCGCCCAAGCCACCCCGGCCAAGCCCCAGCGGGCGGCCCCGGCGAGCGCCAGCGGAATGTTGACGGCCGCCAGCACGGCGGCGGCGGGCAGCTTGGCGCTCGCACGCCCGCCGGCATAGAGCCCGAACAATAGCAGGTAGAACGCCGCATCGAGTCCGAGGCCGCCGCCCTTAATGGCCACCACCGGGGCGGTGGCGCGCAGGCTGGCCGCATGGAAGCGGCCGCGCCCGTAGACGCACCCGACCACCAGCGGCGCGAATACCGCGAGCATCACCGCCAGCGGCATCACCAGCGTCAGCAGCCCGCGCAGGCTCTGCTCCAGTTGCCGCGGCAGCGCCGCCCGGCCCGCCACCGCCGACAGGCCGGTGAAACTCACCACCGTAAAAGGCGCAACGCTGGCGGTGAACACCAACTGCACCAGGCGCTCGCCATAGTCATAGGCCGCGAGCGAGCCGGCGCTCAACCCCGAGCAGGCGATGCGCTCGGCCAGCGGCACCAGGTTCAGCAGCAGCGTGGCAGCCAGTACGGCGCCCAGCGCCCGCCAGGGCGCAGCATCAAGCCCCCGCCAGGGTGCGACATCAGGCCCGGCCGCAGCATCAAGTCCGCGCCCAGGCGCGGGCGCCGCCGGCGCCCGCGTCCGCCAAGCCACCAGCGCCAGCATCAGCACGCCCAGCACGCCCCCGGCAACCAGCGCCGCCGCCAACCCGAGCATGCGTGCGGGCAAGGCTTCGCCGCCGCTCGCGAGCAGCCAGACGACCGCGCCCAGCGCCGGCAGGCCGGCGGCGAGCGGGCCCCAGGCAAAGCGGCGCAGCGCGTTCAGGCGCGCCGTCAGCAGCGCCTGCGCGCCCAGCACCACCACCGCCGCCCCCAGCCAGCGTTCCAGCGCGATCGCCTCGGCGCGACCCGGCCCGGCCAGGCCGGGGGCGATGGCCGCGATCGTCGCCTGCGGCCAGATCATCGCGGCGCAGCTCAATAGGCCCAGAAGCGCGAGCGCGCCCAGCACCAGCCGCCGTCCCCCGCGCGCCGTCCCGGATTGCACCCACAGCGGCGTGAGCAGCGCCGGCAGCGTCTCGCTGCTGTAGGAGGCGATGAGCGCGGGCGCGGTCCAGGCCGCCACCAGCGCGTCCTTCCAGGGCGCGGTGCCCAGCAGGCTAGCGAGCAGGAGTTCCTTGGTGACGCCCGCGCCGCGGGCGCCGAGCGTGGCGACCCAGAACCCCACCGGCACCCCGCCGCGCTCCCGGCGCCGGCTCATGCGCGCTGCCTCATGGTGGCCACCGCGGCCGGGGCGGGTTGCGCGCGGGCGTGCGCCAGCCACATCGTGCTCAAGTGATGGCGATCCGGCGCGCGGCTGCGGTTCAGTACCAGCCCGACGCTGGGCGCGCCGCTCGCCAGCAGCAGATCGAGGCCGTGCTGCAGGCGGCGGCGCGAGCTGTGCCCGGCGCGCGCGACCAACAGCGTGCAGTCGGCGAGGTTGGCCCAAACGGCGCCCTCGGGCCCCTCGAACAGGCCGCCGCCGTCGGCGATGATCCAGTCGTAACGCGCGCGGGCGGCGGCGAGCAGCTCGGCGAGCGCGCCGGCGGCGGCCTGGACCGCCAGCCGCGCCGGCGGCTCCGGGTGCCCGGCGGGAATATAAAAGGGCGCCGCCACGGCCCCGGTTTCGGCAGCCGGAAGCCGGCGCAGCACCTGTTCAATCCGGGCGGCGCCGCTCAGCAGCTCGGCCAGTCCCGGCGCCTCCGGTTCCATTCCCGGATCGCCGGCGGCGCTGCAGCGGCGCCAGTTGGCGTCCAGCAACAGCACCGCGCTCGAGACCTGCGCCAGTTGCCGCGCGAGGCCGGTGGCCACCGTGGTTTTCCCCTCGCCGATGTCGACGCCGGTCACCCATACCGTGCGCAGGCCGGTGTCGGCCTGCGCCAGCAGCAGCGCGGCGGCGCAGCCGGCCAACTCCGAGGCAAACTCCAGCCCGGTACGCTCGGGCAGAACGGCGGCCAGCGGCACGGTCATCTCGGCGGCTTCGGGCAGGCGCACCCCGTCCGCCCAACGCTCCATCGCCAGCATGGTGGCCAACCCCAGCAGCGTTCCCAGCACCGCGGCGTAAAACATCGTGGCCGCCAGCCGCGGGCGCAACCGGGCGGCGGGGGCCGGTTGGTCGCTGACGCGCAGCGGCAGCCCAGTGTCGCCGGCCTCGGCGATGGCGCGCTGCAGTTGGCCCAGCAGCGCGGTGTAGGTGTCCTGCCGCGCCTCGAGGCGGCGCACGCCGAGGGCATAGCGGTCGTTCACCTGCAACAGACGGGTCTCGGCGCGGCGCTGCTTCGCCAGCGCCTGTGCCAGGTCGCCGGCCTGCCGCCGCACCGCGGCCAGCGCCTGCCGCCGCTCGCCCATCTGGTTTTGCCGCCAGGCGGCGAGGCTGGCATCGAGGCTGGCCAACTGCCGCTCGGCCTGGCGCAGCGGGGCCGCCTCCGGGCGGTAGAGCGCGGCCAGCCGGCTCACGTTGGCGGCGGCCTGGGCGCGCTCGAGCTCCAGGCTGACGGGCGCCGCCTCCGGGCTCGCAACGGCGCCCGGGGCGGGCGTCTCCGGCAGGCTCTCGGCCTGGCGCAGGGCGCTGATTTCGGCGTCGGTTTCCGCACTGGCCAACTGCTGCCAGCGCTGGTTGGCGAGCTGCAACTGCTGCGCCGGATCGGTGAGGCCGGCGCCGGCCGCGAGCGCCGTGAGCTGCTGCTGGGCCGCCGTCACCGCCGTCGCGGCCGTGGCGACGCGGGCCGCGAGCGTGGCGACGTGCGCCTGTCCGGTGGCCAGGTTCCGCTCCGCGAGGCTCGCCACCTCAGCCCCGAGCAGCGCCTGCAGCATGGCCACCGCCACCCCGCGGCCGGGCGCCGCGAAGGTCAATTGAATGGTATGACTGTCCGCCACCGGTACGACCTCGAGCCGCTGCCGGGCGGTGCGCAGCAGTTCCTCGCGCGACGGAGCGGGGGCCGGCGTGCGCCCCTGCGGCCAGCGCCAGAGCGGGCGCATTAGCGCCTGGCGCGCCGCCGGCGTCAACTGGGCGAGCGCCGCCGCCAGGCGCGCGCGGCTGCCCAGCTCCTCGGCCAGGCTGGTGACGGTGGCCGGGGAGGGCTCCTGGGGCGCGGGCTCGGGCGCAAAGCTGACCGCCGGCGCCGGCGACTGCACTTCCACGCCGGCTTCGGCGCTGTAGACCGGCGTGAGGCATGCGCTCGCCGCCCATCCGGCCGCCAGGCTGGCGCCGACGATGAGCGCCAGGATGGCGCCCCGGCGCTGCAGCGCCCGCAGCAGCGCCACCGC
>JBOGKJ010000245.1:0-9105 GCA_050745565.1 Terriglobales bacterium
TCCTTGTTCCGAGTGGCTCGGTTTCGGACAATTCCACTCTACTCGGACGCGGGGAGGCCGTGGTGCCTCCTCCCGTGTGGATCGCGCTAGGGGGTCCCCGCGGGAAAACCCGCGGGGGCGCGAAGGCGCCACGGCCGTCGTTATACGATCACGGGAGGTGGCGCCGGTCGGAAGGCTGCCAATTTTGCCCCACGTGCTTTGATTCGGCCCTAGAAACGCCGGCCTTCGTCCCACATCGCCAGCAGCTCTTCAACACTGATTGGCCCATTCCGCCGTCCAATGGCGCGGATTCCCTCGACCGCAGCGTCAATTTCGCGTTGCCTCTCGATGGCTTCGGGCACCAGGCGCGCAATCGGCCGGCCGTGGCGGGTTATCACGCTTCCGAGCACCGAACCTGCCGCATAGATCGCAACCGTGGGGCACGACTTATTGGACTATAGCAAACCGCGCAGCAGCCAGAGCACAAGGGCGGCGTAGAAGCCGGCGAGGAGGTCGTCGGCCATGATGCCCCAACCTGCGGGCAGGCGTTCGAGGTGGCGGATGCCGAGGGGCTTGAGGATATCGAAGAGCCGGAAGAGGACGAAGCCGGCGAGGGCGACCCTCCAGTTGATGGGGGCAAGGAAGACGAAGGTGAGAAGCTGGCCGGCGAGCTCGTCAATGACGACGTTACGAGGGTCGGTGTGGCCGAGGAGGCGTTCGGAGGTGGAAGCGCAGAAGCCGCCGAGCACGAACAGGGCGGCGGTGATGACCGCGACCGGAACGCTGGCGGGCAGGAGCCACCAGCAGAGGGCGGCCACAAGCGCGGAGGCCCAAGTGGCCGGGGCCCAGGGGATGAAGCCGATGGGGCCGGCGATGGCAAGCAGATGCTGGAGCCGCTGCCAGGGTGTGCCGGAGCGGGGGAAGGCGGTGGGCACACTCAGGGTGTAGGCCTTGGACATCAGCGGGGGCGGCGGGGGCGCAGCGGTACCAGGGCTTCGCGGGAGCTGGAGTCGGTGAGCGAGCCCTCGACGAGTTCGCGCTGCACGAAGGCGACGAACTCCTCCATTTGCTTTTGCATTTGCTGCATTTTTTCGCGCAGGCCGAGGACGATGTCCACGCCGGCGAGGTTGACGCCCATGTCGCGGGTGAGGGAGAGGATGACTTCGAGGCGTTGCAGGTCCTCGTCGGTGTAAAGGCGGGTATTGCCCTCGGTGCGGGAGGGGCGCAGCAGGCCTTCGCGCTCATAGAGGCGGAGGGTCTGGGGATGGATGCCGTATTGTTCGGCAACCGCCGAAATCATGTAGGCCGCGCGTCCCTTTTTCTTGACCATGCCGGTTCTCAGGACTGGGCTTGGCGGAGGATGGACTCGCGCACGTCCTCGGGGTTGAGGCGGGCGAACTCGCGCAGCAGCTCACGGCTGCGCTCGTCGCGGAGTTGCGGCACGGCGACCTGGACCTCGACGTACTCATCGCCGCGCACGCCGTCGTGCTGGGCGCTGGGGACGCCGCGCTCGCGCATGCGGAAGCGCTGCCCGGACTGGGTGCCGGCGGGGATGTTGAGCAGGGCCTTGCCGTCAATGGTGGGGACGCCGATTTTGGCGCCGAGGGCGGCCTCGGTGACGGTGACGGGCACGGTGACGTGAATGTCGTCGGCTTCGCGGCGGAACAGCGGATGCGGTTGAATGTGGACCAGAACGTAGAGGTCGCCGGGACGTTCGCTGCCGGCGTTGCCCTTGGCCGGGATGCGCAGGCGCGCGCCCTCGCGGGTGCCGGGCTTGAGGCGCACCTCGAGCGTTTCCTGCACCGGGACCTGGCCCTGCCCATGGCAGCGCGGGCAGGCGGCGCCGGCCTTGCCGCTGCCGCCACAGGCGGCGCAGCGCAGGTTGAACTTCATGTTGCTGACTGTCTGGGTGACCTGACCGGTGCCGCCGCACTCGGCGCAGGTGCCGCTGCGGCCGCCGACGCCGGTCCCACTGCAGGTGGCGCAGCGTTCCTGGCGCGGGACGCTCATGCTGACCACGCCCCCGCGAATGGCGTCCCAAAACCCGACGGCCGCCTGGAACTCCAGATCGCTGCCTTCGGCCTCAGCCGCGGGCGCGGCCTGGCGGGTGAAGATGCTGCTGAAAATGTCGCGGAAACTGGCGCCACCCGCGCGCCGGCCCCCCGCGCCGCCGCGCTCGCCCGGCTCAAAACCGGAAAAGTCGAAACCGGAGAAATCAAAGCCCGGCGGCGGCCGGGTGCCGCTGCGCGCGCCGCCAGGCTCGGCGGCGGCGCCGCTGAAGGCGTCGGCGCCGTGCTGAAACGCCTGGTCGTTGTAGAAACCGGTACGGTCGTAGAACTCCCGCTTTTTCGGGTCGCTCAGGATGTCGTAGGCTTCCTGGACTTCCTTGAATTTGTCCTCGGCGGTTTTATTGTTGGGATTGACGTCCGGATGCAGTTTGCGGGCCAACTTGCGGTAGGCCTTCCGGAGCTCATCGGCGCTGACGCCGCGCTTGACCCCGAGCACCTGGTAGTAGTCTTTGGCGGCGGTCGGCATGGGATACAACAGTTGCTAGTGGCTAGTGGTGCTAGTTGCTAGTTGAACACAACCGGCCCCAGCGCACTAGCCCGTTGCAGGTTTTGCCTCAACTCTCACCCCCCAACCCTCAACTCTCAGCTCCCAACTCTCAACCTCGAAACCGTTTAGCCTTTTTTTTCGCCGTCGGCATCAACGTATTCGGCGTCGATTACATCGTTGGGTTTGGCCTTGCCGTTGGCCTCCTCGCCGGAGGGCGGCGCCTGGGCGCCGGGCTGGGCGCCGCCGCTGGGCGCCTGGCTGGCGGCCTTGTACATGGCCTCGGCCAATTTGTGGGTGGCGGAGGTGAGGCGATCCTTGGCGGCGACCATGGCGGCGGCGTCGGAGCCCTCGAGCGCCTTGCGGGCGTCGGCGAGGGCGCTTTCGACGGCCGTGGCATCGTCGGCGGAGACCTTGTCGCGGTTTTCCTTGAGCAGCTTGTCGGTGTTATAAACCAGGCTGTCGAGCTGGTTGCGGGCCTCGACTTCCTCGCGGTGGTGCTTGTCCTCGTCGGAGTGGGATTCGGCTTCCTTGGTCATGCGGTCGATTTCGTCCTTGGACAGGCCGCTGGAGCTGGTGATGGTGATTTTCTGTTCCTTGGCGGTGCCTTTGTCGGTGGCGGTGACGTTGACGATGCCGTTGGCGTCAATGTCGAAGGTGACCTCGATTTGGGGGATGCCGCGCGGGGCGGGCGGAATGCCGACCAGATGGAATTTGCCCAGGGTGCGGTTCTGCGCCGCCATCGGGCGCTCGCCCTGCAGCACGTGAACCTCGACCGAGGTTTGGCTGTCGGCGGCGGTGGAGAAGGTTTCGCTTTTACGGGTGGGGATGGTGGTGTTGCGCGTGATGAGCACGGTGGAGATGCCGCCCAGGGTTTCGATGCCGAGCGAGAGCGGGGTAACGTCGAGCAGCAGCAGGTCTTTGACTTCGCCCGCGAGCACGCCCGCCTGCACGGCGGCGCCGACGGCGACGACCTCGTCCGGGTTGACGCCCTTGTGCGGCTCCTTGTGAAACAGGTCCTTGACGATCTGCTGCACGCGCGGGATGCGGGTCGAGCCGCCCACGAGCACAACCTCGTTGATTTTGTCTGGAGCGACGCCGGCGTCCTCGATGGCTTTCTTGCAGGGCGCGACCGAGCGCTGCAGAATGTCCTCGACCATGCGCTCGAACTGCGAGCGGCTGAGCTTTTTCAGCAGGTGCTTGGGGCCGCTGGCGTCGGCGGTGATGAAGGGGAGGTTGATTTCGGTCTCCATCGTGGTGGAGAGTTCCATCTTGGCCTTCTCCGCCCCGTCCTTCAGGCGCTGCAGCGCCATCTCGTTGCCGCGGCCGCGCAGATCAATGCCCTCGTCCCTTTTGAACTCGTCCACCAGCCAGTCCACCAGGCGCTGGTCAATGTTGTCGCCGCCCAAGTGGGTGTCGCCATTGGTGGATTTGACCTCGACCACGCCCTCGCCCACCTCGAGGATGGAGATGTCGAAGGTGCCGCCGCCGAAGTCGTAGATGGCGATGGTCTCCTCTTTCTTCTTGTCCAGCCCATAGGCCAGCGCCGCGGCGGTGGGCTCGTTGACGATGCGCTTGACGTCGAGGCCGGCGATGCGGCCCGCGTCCTTGGTGGCCTGGCGCTGAGCGTCGTTGAAGTAGGCCGGGACGGTGATGACGGCCTCGGTGACCTTGTCGCCCAAGTAATCCTCGGCGGCCTGCTTCAGCTTCTGCAGAATGAAGGCGCTGATTTCCGGCGGGGTGTAGGCTTTGCCCTGGGCCACGACAGCGACATGGTCGCCCTGCTTTTCGACCTTGTAGGGCACCATTTTCATCTCTTCGCTAACCTCGTCGTAGCGCCGGCCCATGAAGCGCTTGATGGAGTAGACCGTGGCCTCCGGGTTGGTGATCGCCTGGCGTTTGGCCACCTGGCCCACCAGCCGCTCGCCATTTTTGGTGAAGGCGACGACCGAGGGGGTGGTGCGGCCGCCCTCGCTGTTGGCGATTACTTTGGGCTCGCCGTTTTCCATAACCGCGACCACGCTGTTGGTGGTGCCGAGATCAATGCCGATGATTTTTGCCATTTTTGGTCCTTAATTTACTCGGCAATGGTACTAACATGAGCGTAGCGTTGTCAAGTTAAATATTAGCGTCCTGCTATCAACTTGCGCCATGGTAGTGCCCGACTGGGGAGCCCGGCTCCCAGCCTTTGACTAGCAACTAGCCACTAGCCACTGCAGTTAGACGACCAACGACTCGCGGTATTCGCCGAAGACGCGGCGCATGGCGTCGGCAATTTCGCCGACGGTGCAATCGGCCTCGACCGCGGTCAGGATGGGGGGCAGGAGGTTGGCGTCGGTAGCGGCGGAGGCTTCGAGGGCCTGGAGGGCGTCGCGGGCGCGGGCGGGGTCGCGGCGCTGGCGCACGGCTTCGAGGCGGGCGGCCTGCAGGCGCTCGACCGAGTCGCTGATGTGGAGCACGGGGGTGGGGGTGGGATCGGGTTCGGCGAATCGGTTCACGCCCACAACCACGGCCTCGCCGGATTCGAGCGCCTGCTGGGCGGCGTAGGCGGCCTGCTGGATTTCACGCTGGACGAAGCCGCTCTCGATGGCGCGGATCATGCCCTCGAGCGGGCCGCCGCCGGCCTCGATTTTTTCGAGGTAGGCTTCAGCTTCCTTCTCCAGGCGGTTGGTGGCGGCCTCGACGTAATAGGAACCGGCCAGCGGGTCCACGATGTCGGCGACGCCGGTTTCATAGGCGAGCACCTGCTGGGTGCGGAGCGCCAGTTGCGCCGCCGCCTGGGTGGGCAAGCCGAGGGCTTCGTCAAAGGCGTTGGTGTGCAGCGACTGGGTGCCGCCGAGCACGCCGGCGAGGGCCTGATAGGCGGTGCGCGCCACGTTGACCTGGGGCTGCTGGGCGGTGAGGGTGGAGCCGGCGGTCTGGGTGTGGAAGCGGAGCATCCAGGAGCGGGGGTTTTTGGCGCCGAAGCGCTCGCGCATGCGGCGGGCCCACATGCGGCGGGCGGCGCGGAACTTGGCGACTTCCTCCAGCAGGTGGTTGTGGGCGTTGAAGAAGAAGGAGAGGCGGGGGGCGAAGGCGTCGAGTGCGAGGCCGCGCTCGAGGGCGGCGGCGACATAGGCGGCGCCGTTGCCGAGGGTGAAGGCGATTTCCTGGGCGGCGGTGGCGCCGGCTTCGCGGATGTGGTAGCCGGAGATGGAGATGGTGTTCCACTCCGGCAGCTCGCGCGTGCCGTAGGCGATCAGGTCGGTGACCAAGCGGAGCGCCGGCCGCAGCGGGTAGATGTAGGTCCCGCGGGCAATGTATTCCTTGAGGATGTCGTTCTGCACCGTGCCCTGGAGGCGGCGCGGATCGGCGCCCTGGCGGCGCGCCACGGCCACGTACAGCGCCAGCAGGATGGCGGCAGTGGCGTTGATGGTCATCGAGGTGGAAACCTGCTCGAGCGGGATTTCGGCGAACAGCCGCTGCATGTCGGCGAGCGAATCAATGGCGACGCCGACGCGGCCGACCTCGCCGCGGGCCAGCGCGGCGTCGCTGTCCAGGCCGATCTGGGTGGGCAGGTCGAAGGCCACCGAAAGTCCCGTGGTGCCCTGGCTAAGCAGGTAGCGGTAGCGGCGGTTGCTCTCGTCGGCGTCGGCGAAGCCGGCGTACTGGCGCATGGTCCACAGCCGGCCGCGGTACATGTCCGCGCGAACGCCACGCGTGAACGGGTACTGGCCCGGCGCCGCCAGGTCGCGCTCGTAGTCGCAGCCGGCGAGGTCGGCGGGCGTGTAGAGCGGCTTGGAGTCGCCACTCACTGGCGTGCGCGGCCCGCGCGGGCCGCCGCCCGCAGCATCGAGCTGAGCGAGAAATAAAGGAACAGCAGCGCCAGGGCCAGCTCCAGCAGCGTCAGCGGCGAGGCGGCGGTGAGGCTGGCGGGGCGATAGGCCGCTGCCGCGGCCCGATGGTGGTCGGCTTGCCAACCCTTGACGCCGGCCGCGCCGAAGGAGAGCGCAAACAGCAGGTACAGCACCGAGGACACCTGCAGGCCGAGGCGCGCCAGCACGCTGCCGACGCGTCCGAGCAGATGCCGGCTCGCCCGCAACGCCGCCCGCTGCATCGCGAGCCGAGGCCGCGCGACGGCGGCGACGGCCATGGGCAGGCGGGTTTTGCCGGTCACCAGATGGGCGGCGGCGCGGCCCAGCCGGGCGCCGGGAGAAGAGGCGGACACGAGACTATTGTAATCGTCTCGCGGGGCCGGGCTGGGGCTCATGGGGTTCGAGCGCCGGTGGCGCACGAACGGCCCGGCCCGCCTGAGAGCGGGTGCGGGGACGGCGAAGCCGCGCTGGGGCCCGCGCCAACAAACAGCCTAGACCGGGTCGGGCAGGCCGTGGCGGCGCAGCAGGGCGGGCAGGTTTTGCGAGAAGGCCGAGCGCGGCATCACCATGTCGCAGCCCGCCTCCTGGGCCTTTTGCTTGAGGTCGGCCTGGAGGTGGCTGAGGAAGCCGATCAGGGCGGTGCGTTTCAGTTCGGGACGGTGGCGCAGCTTGCCGATGGTGGCCAGCGGCTTGAGCGAGGTGCTGTTCAGATCGAGGATGATCAGCGAGGGCGGGTCAACGGTTTTCTCCAGCAGCTCCTGGTCGGTTTTGGCCAACTGGATGGACACCTTGAGTTGGCGGGCGGTCTCCTGGATTTTGGCCAGGAAGAACAGATCATCCACCGCCACCAGGATGCGCTTGACCGCGCCGTTATCTGAGCCTTGCGGGGCGCTCCCGTTGCCGTTGAATGCCATCGGCGTATTCGTGGTTGACAAACGCTACCTCCGGGGCGGCGCTTTCGCCGTCACGCGCATGGATTGTCTCATTCGGTCAGCAGCGGCCAAGTTGAGGCGTTAGCGCCTCGGGGGCCCCGATGAGCGGGCAGCGGCCTGGCTTTGTTTGGCGGTACGTGCAAAGCGAACCTGGCACCTTACACCCGCCCGGCTCTAGGCGCCTCCAAGTTGCCTCGCAGGAAACCGGCCGGAGCGAACCGATACTTCATCATAACTCAGAGCGCAGGCGCTTGAAAAAATTTGCTATCTCAACCGCGAGCGGCACGGCAGCCCTTCTCAGGACGCGCTCCCGATGCTCCCCCCCCAAGGCGCAAGCGCCCTGGGGGGGGCCTGGGGGTCGGGCTGCGGGCGGACTTCGCTTGGCGGCAGCGTGCGCCCGCTCTGCTCAGGGCGCGCCAAAGTTGCCTCGACCAGCGCCGCCTCCCAACCCTTGCTTCCGCCTTTCACCCCGGCGCGCTGCACCGCCTGTTCGAGCGTCTCGCAGGTCAGCACGCCAAGGGCGTGAGGCACGCGGCATGCCGGCATTATCGGACCGGCGGGGGGAGAATGGGCCATGCACCGCCCTGTCTGGCTGGCTTTGAGCCTGATCGGCTTGGCGGTCGCGGCGCGACCGGCCGCAGCCCAGCTCAGGGGCAGCACCGGCCTGCCACTGCAGGCAGCCGCCGTGGTCACCATTACGCGCGTCAACGCCGGCAAACGGACCACGCGCCGCCTGAGCCTCCGCCTGGCCCGCGACGCCGAGGGGCGCACCCGTGCCGAGCGGGAATTGGACGTGGACTCCGCTGTCGCCGTACACCAGGTGATCGCGATCCACGATCCGGTGGCGAAGACCATCCTCATTCTCTACCCCGAGCTGCACGTCGGCATCCTGCGTGCGGCGGATCTGCAGGCGGCGTTCGCCACGCCGTGGCCCGCGGTTCCGGGATCGCGCCCCACGCCCGTTTTCGACGCTACGGCCACGACCGCGCTGGGGCACCGCAGACTGGCCGGCATCGCCGCCCAGGGCCAGCGCAGGAGCGGGCCCCTTCGCTGGCAGGCGGGCACCGGTAACGTCGAGTTCTGGATGGGCGGTGGCATGGACCTCTGGACCCGGCAGTCCGACAGCCTCGGCAACGAGCTCGAATTCCGCGTCACCACGGTGCAGTTAGGCGCGCCGCCGACCGAGCTGTTTCGCCTGCCCGCCAGCTACACTGTCAGCGATCGCCGTCCGACAACCGCCCGCCGGCTCGATCTTTTTGCCGAAGCTCGCCGCGACACCAATTCCCTATCCGGCATGGCCGGCGCCGATGTGTCGGCCCAGCTCGCCACCTACGAGCTGGACGCGAACTTGAACGGCGAGGCGGGACGCGAGCGAGCGCGCGCCGACGCCGCCCGGGCCATGCAACGCCTGGTGGCGCTGCACGGCGACGCCATGCTGCAGACCTACAGAAACCAGTCCGAGTCCGGGCTAATTTTCATTCTGGCCGGTGCATCGCCGCGCACCCCGAGCCCGGCGGATTTGGCTACCGCTTTGGCTCTGGTGCGCACCGCCGACGCCCCCCGCGCTGGTCTCTACGGCCTGCTGCTCTCGAGTTGGGTCAGGACCGGTGAGCGGCCGCCCGACTGGGACCCGGTGGCATTGATGCGCGAGTGCCTGGCGAGCTTCAACAGGTTATGGGTGAGGCAGACGAGCTTCCATTCCGCACGCGCCTGGTCGAGCCCGCGCAGGCTGAGGCGCCGGAAACCGCGTGCCTCCTTGATTTGTCCAAAGACCGGCTCCACGATCG
>JBOGKJ010000246.1:0-2900 GCA_050745565.1 Terriglobales bacterium
CCGTGGCGCTTCATGCCGGCGCCGGCGCGCCGGCGGCGGAGGCCGCGCGCCGGCGCTCCACCAGCCAGGCGCGCTGCAGGGCGTCCAAGTCGCCGTCGAGCACGCGCTGCACGTCGCCGACTTCGAACTTGGTGCGGGTGTCCTTGCACATCTGGTAGGGCTGCAGCACGTAGCTGCGGATCTGGCTGCCGAAATCAATATCTAGTTTTGAGTCCTCGATTTTGCGCGCCGCCGCCCGCTTCTTCTCCAACTCGTGCTCGTACAACCGCGAGCGCAGGATCTTCATGGCCAGGTCCTTGTTTTTGTGCTGGGAACGCTCGTTCTGACACTGCACCACGATGTTGGTGGGAAGGTGCACGATGCGCACCGCCGAGTCGGTCATGTTGACGTGCTGGCCGCCCTTGCCGCCGGCGCGGAAGGTGTCAATGCGCAAATCCTCGTCGTGAATCTCGATCTCAATCCGGTCGTCAATTTCCGGGCTCACGAAAGCGCTGGCGAACGAAGTGTGCCGCCGCTTGGCTTGGTCAAACGGCGAGATGCGCACCAGGCGGTGCACACCCGTCTCCGATTGCAGCAGCCCGTAGGCGTATTCGCCCTCGATGGTCAGCGTGGCACTTTTGATGCCAGCCTCCTCGCCCTCCTGCCGGTCATTCAAAGTTGCCTTGAAGCCGTGGCGCTCGGCCCAGCGCGTGTACATGCGCAAAAGCATTTCCGCCCAATCCTGACTTTCGGTGCCTCCGGCGCCGGCGTGGATGGTCAGGATGGCGTTGAGCTGGTCATGCTCGCCGCCCAGCAGCGTGCGGGTCTCAATCTCCTCGAGCGAGGTCTGCAGTCCGTTGATCTCCTGCGCCAGCTCCGGCGCCACGGCCTCACCCTCCCGCGCCAGCTCGAACAGCGTGCCTACGTCATCGAGGCTGCGGCCCAGGCGCTGGTCGTCGTCGAGGAACTCCTGCAGACGTTTGCGGTTGCGGTTGATAGCCTGCGAGCGCGCCGGGTCGCTCCAGAAGTTGGGTTCGGCGGCCTGCTCGTCGAGCAGGGCCAACTGGCGTTTCAGTGCGGGCGGGTCAAAGATACACCCGGACATCGTGGGCCTTGGCGGCCAAGTCCTGATGCAGGCGTTGCAGCTCGTCCAGATCCATAGCTTTTAGTTTATACGTGGCGGCGGCGCACCAGGCCCACGAGCGCCAACAGCGCCGCCACCAGGCAGCAGCCCCAGGCCAGCCAGTCGCCGTGCCGGGTGTAGAACGTAAGCTGTGTGCGCGGGGCGAAGCCGGTGGTCAGGGCCGCGGCCTGGAATGGGGGCAGGGAAGCGGAGAGGCGGCCATAGGGATCAATGACGGCGGTGAAGCCGCTATTGGTGTCGCGCAGCAGCCAGCGCCGGTTTTCAATCGCGCGTACGCGCGCCATTTGCAGGCCCTGGGCCGCCGCCGAGGAGCGGCCGTACCAACTGTCGTCACTCTGGTTGACTAGGAATTGCGCGCCCTGGAGCACTTCCAGCCGGGCCAGTTGCGGGAAAATGGACTCGTAGCAGATCAGGGTCGAAAACGCCCGGCCGCCGAGCGAGAACAGCACCGGCGCACGGCCGGGGATGAAGTCTCCGACGCCCTGAACCAGCTTGCTTACCCCGGCCATGCGTGTGAACCAATCCGGCAGCGGCACGTACTCGCCAAACGGCACCAGGTGGATTTTGTCGTAGCGCAGGCCGACGGTGCCGTCGGCGTGGATCAGCAGGGCGGAGTTGCGCGGCTTGGAAAAGTCGGGCGCGCCGAGCGCGGTGGAGGGGTAGGTGACTTCGCCAAACAGAAAAGCGGCATGAGTGCGCGTCGAAAGTTCCGCCGCCATGGCCTGAAACGACGTTTGCAACGCGAAGCCGAGCGGCGCCGGCTGCTCCGGCCAGATGATGAGCGCGGGGGCGGGCGTCGAGGCTGCGGCGGAGCCCGCCGGCGCCGAAAGCTCGAGTTGGCGATTCAGAAACTGCTGCAGCGACGCCGCCGTCCAGGTGGCATCGAGGGGCGTATCGGGCTGCACCAGCCGCGCCGTGAGCGGAAGCGTCGCGGGCGAGGCCGGATGATATTGCCATCCGCCCCACACCAGCAGCAGGCCCAACGCCACCCCGGCGAGGGCGTCCCAGCGCGTCGGGCAGGCCTGCCAGCGCACGAGCTTCAGGAGGAGCAGCGCCGCCAGCGTGTTGACCACGGCAATCACGAGGCTGGCGCCGTAGACGCCGGTGAGCGTGGTGAGCGACATGAAGCCGGCGTGGCTCGCTTGCGAGTCGCCCAGCAGATTCCAGGGGAAGCCGCCCATCGGGGTGTAGGTCCGGAACAGCTCAACGGCGATCCAGACCAGTGGCAGCGGCAGTAGCCGGTGCCCGGTGCGGCTTCCGATCCAGTAGGCGGCGAGCGCGAACAGCGCCAGGTAGCTGCCCATCAGGATGAGGAACATTACAAACACCAGGCTGGCGGTCACCGCCGTCAATGCGCCGTAGTTGCGAACCGTGGTCTCGATCCAAGGGCAACTGACGCCGAAGAACACCGCCCCGGCCACGTATCCCGGCCATAGCGCCCGCCACAGGCTGGTGGCCCGCGCCACCACGATAAACAGCGGCACCAGCGCGAACCACGCCAGCCAGCCCCAGCCGAGCGAGGGAAACGAGGCCGCCAAGGCGAGGCCGCTCACGCCGCCACCCAGTAGTGCCAGCACCCAGTGTGGCGGCGCCACCGGGGCGCGGGCCGCCGTGCGCGCGCGCACCGGTCTCGTAGTGGAACTCAAATTAGCCATGGCGCGGGTCCACTAGCCATCATAGCCACTTCGCCCGCGTCGCAGGGTCCGGCTCAAGTCGCGGGAGTCGCGCCGTTTGCACGGCGGGCACAGTCGGCGCGAAGGGCTGCGAAAGTCCGGGG
>JBOGKJ010000247.1:0-15199 GCA_050745565.1 Terriglobales bacterium
CCTCCTGCGCGCGCCCGTCCGCGGCGGCAGGGGATGACCCCGCCCCCCGCAGGCACGCTCCGCCCGCCCGCGCCATCCCCCGCGAGCCCAAGCGGGATGCCCGGCGTAGCCGGGCAGGGGCCCGCGCCCGTCGACAGTTGCGGCCCCCAGCTTATGGCTAATCGCTAATTGCTGGAGTCTGCGCGGCTTCTGCGCGCAGACTCCTAATAACTGATTGCCGACTGCGTATTGTCGTTCTTATAAACTACGCCGCCCTTCATCACGAAGCGCACGTGCTCAAGCACGGTGATGTCCTGTAGCGGGTCGCCGGTGAAGCCGTCAATGTCGGCATACTTGCCGATGTCCAGCGAGCCGATGTCCTTGTCGTCCCGGAATAGCTCGCTGCCGTTGATGGTGCCCGCCTGGATGGCGGCCAGTGGCGACAGCCCAAAGTGCACCATCCAGTAAAATTCTTCCGACTGCGTGCCGTGCGGGAACGGACCCACGTCGCTGCCCATGGCAAACGGCACCCCGGCCGCAATTTGCTTGCGGAACTGCGCCGCCTTGTAGTCCAGAACCGGGTCGGGCCCGCCGCGCCCGCCGCCGGCTTTGCTGTTGAAGTACTCGAACACCTGAAAGGTTGGCACGGCGAAAATGCGCTTTTGCACCATTAGGCGCATGGTCTCCGGGCCGAGCTGGGTGGCGTGGTCTATGGAGGCGACGCCGGCCTGGGCGGCGTAAAGCGTTCCAGGTTCGCCGTTGTCGTGCACGGAGACGAACGTCCCCTCGCGTGCGGCTTCCTCGACGCCGGCGGCCAGCTCCGGCTCGGTGAACTGGTACTGCACCTTGTATTCGCCGTTGACCATGCGTTCCGAGCCGGTCTCGTACATCTTGACGAACGTCGAGCCTTCGTGGATCTGCTCGCGGATAGCGGCAACCAGTTGAGTGATCCCGGTGACCATGGTCGCGTTGTCGGGAATCAAAATGTCGGGGTTGTAGCCGCGGGCGGACTCATGCCCGCCGATGATGGAGATGGCATTGCCGCTGATCCACATCCTCGGTCCCTCGATGCGCCCCGAGTTGATGAGCTGGCGCACGGCGGTGTCGGCCGGGCCGGCCCCCTCGGTGCCCATGTCCTTCTCGCTGGTGAAGCCGTTGAGCAAGTCCGCCTTGGCATGCAGCGTGGCCAGGATGGTGCGGTAAGCCACCGATTCGTGCACGGTCTGCCCGCCCTCATCCACCCGCTGGCCGGGCGGGGCGGAATGTAGAAACAAATGTACGTGGGCGTCAATTAGCCCCGGTAGCAGCGTCAGGTTGGGCAGGTCAATGACCTTGGCCCCGTCCGGCGCGGTGAGATTGGCGCCGATCGCGGCGATGCGGCCGCGTTCGACCAGGATCATGCCCGGCCGGATGTACTGGCCGGTCTTGACATTGAGTACAGCGGCGGCGCGCAGCAGCTCCGGCTGCGTGGGCGCGCCCCGCAGCCCTCCATCCGTTTGTGCCAAGGCAGCGGCGCCAGTGACCAGCAGCAACGCCGCCAGCGTCCCCGAAAGAGCAATATGTCTGCGCATGCGGCAAATTATACGGCCCGGCACGGCCCCCGGCAACCCACCTGGCGTCTCCCCTAAGCCACTTGCCGCCGATATCCGTGACATGCGACCGTGGGGATGGGGCAAACGGGCTCCCATTCCCACGCGAGCTGGAACCAGCGAGCGGCGCCAAAGTATGCTCACCAACTTCTGCAACCACTTCCGCCCGCTGGGCCTCACCCTGCTGCGACTCGCCCTCGGAGTGGTGTTTCTCTATCACGGCTTGGTAAAGCTGAACGCGCTCCCCGCCTGGCAGCACAACTTCGTGCACATGGGTTTTCCCGCCTACTTCGCCTACATCTCCGGGCCGCTCGAGACCGTGGGCGGCGGCCTGCTGATCCTGGGACTGTTCAGCCGCATTTTCGGGCTGCTGCTGGCCGGCGAGTTGCTGATCGCGCTGGTGAAGGTCCATCTGCCGAGCGGACCCATCACCAACGTCAGCGGCTATCAGTTGCCGATGCTGCTGTCGGCCGGGGCGTTCTTGATCTTCTGTTTCGGCGCCGGCCCGATTTCGTTCGACGCCCTGCTGTTTGGCAACAAAGGCGGCGGCGGCGGCGGCAAACGCTACAAAGCTGCGGCCTGAGAATCGTTGGCGGGCTCGCCCAAGCGCCGCCAGCGGTAGACGACTACGGCCGCGCCCCAGCAGAGTGCGAAGAGCGAGATGATGCCAACGCCGATCGCGCCCGCGTGCTGGTTGAGCGCCACCAGCGCCTGCCCGGCGGTTCCACCCCAGCCCATCTTGCCGGCGGCGAGTCCCAGCATTTCGAGGCCGCCTACTGCGATGGCGAACGCGGCCGAAATCAGGGTGATGACCAGGTTGTAATACAACCGTCGCAATGGACGCTCCAGCGCCCAGCCGTAGGCGCCAACCATGATGACGCTGTCGGTTGTGTCCACCAGCGCCATGCCGGCCGCAAACAGCACCGGCAGCGCCGCGATCGCCCACAGTGACAGTCCGCGGGCGGCCTCGGCGACGCTGAGGCCGAGGACGCCAACCTCGGTTGCGGTATCGAAACCCAACCCGAACAGAAACCCGAGCGGGTACATGTGCCAACTCCGGCCGATGAGGCCAAACACCGGGCGATAGAGCCGCGCCATCAACCCGACGCCGCTCAACTGCGTGTCCTCCGCGCCCCCGCCCTCCCTCGCCCGCCTGAACGCCCGCCGCGCGGAGGCGAAAAGGGCCAGATTCACCCCCCCGATCGCGATCAGAAAACCGGCCGAAATCAACGTGCCCACCAGCTCGCCCACCGCCCGCCAAGCGCCCGCGGCGGCCTGCATGTGCAGGGCGGCCGCGGCTATCGCCAGGGCGCCGATGACCACCACGGTCGCGTGCCCCAGCGAAAACCAGAGGCCCGTGGTGACGGGCCGGGCGCCGCTCTGCATCAGCTTCCGGGTGACGTTGTCTATGGCGGCGATGTGATCGGCATCCACGGCATGCCGCAGCCCGAACGTGTAGGCGACCAGCGCCGTGCCGAGCAGCACCGGCATCCCGCGCAACGCGGCCACCGCCCACAACCACGCCCCAACGTTAAACAGCAGCAGCAGCGCGTAGAGTGCCACCAGCCTGAAGCGCGGCGCGGGCATACAGCTTTACCGCGCCCGGGTGCGCTCCGCGAACGCCTCGAGCAGCTCCTCCATGCCCGCCCCGGTCCGGGCCGAGACCTCGAACACCCGAATTCCCGGCCGCGCCTCGGCGATGTTGCGCCGCAGCAGCCCCAGGTCGCAGGCGCAGGCGGCGGCTAGGTCCAGCTTGGTGATGACGCAGGCGTCGGCCGTGTTGAAGATGGTGGGGTACTTCAGCGGCTTGTCTTCGCCTTCAGTGACCGAGGCCAGCACCAGCCGCAGATCCTCGCCCAGGTCGTAACTCGATGGGCAGACAAGGTTGCCGACGTTCTCGATCAGCAGCAGGTCAACCGCCTGCAGATCCCAGCCCTCAAGCGCCGCGCTGATCATGCGCGCCTCCAGGTGGCACAGCGTTCCGGTATTGATCTGCCGCACCAGCACTCGCCCCCCCTCGCCCGCGGCCCGCTGCAGCCGCGCGGCGTCATTGTCGGTGGCGAGGTCGCCCACCAGAACGCCCATCGCCAGGCGCTCGCCAAGCCCCGTCAGCACCCGTTCGAGCAGCGCCGTCTTGCCCGCGCCCGGGCTGGAGACGAGGCTGATGCATCCAGTGCCGGCGGCATGCAGGCGCTCGCGTAGCTCGCGCGCCTGGCGGTCATTCTCCTTGAGCAGGTTGCGGCGCACTTCGACCAGGCGCGGCGTCACTGCGGCCCCAGCCGCCGATCGCGTCAGCGGGACGCCTGGCGAAGCCGCGCTGGGGCCCGCGCCAACTGAAGAACCCTCTCCCGCTTCCGCCAGCGGCCTGGCGTCGCCGCCCGGCACAATCGTCATGGATCCACCTCCAACTCCACCAGCAGCAGCTCGCGCCCTGCAGTCGCTTCCGTGACCAGGCGCAGTCCCTCGAGCGCGGTGCCCTGGCAGGCGGTTTCAAACGCAAATTGCAGCGCGTCGGCGCTGACCCCGCTGGCCGCGCCCAGCCGCAGCCGCGCCGCGCGCGCGCGCAACCCGCCGCGCGCGGCGCACTCGGTTTCGATCCCGTCCAGCAAGCTCAGCGCCAGCGAAAGCTCGTGCATCGCTCACATCAAATAGATTTTCAGTTCCCGCCGCAGGTCGGGCGCGACCTTGTAGCCGACGTAGGCGACTCCGGCCAGCAGCGCAGTCCAGAAGAGGGTCATTTTCACGGCGTGGCGACCTCCAGCGTGTTTGATGCCAACATTTCAGTCACAATCTGCCTGGCCATGGCCAGCGCCCGCGGCAGGGCTGCCGCCACCGGCGCGCTTAGCCGCCCGCCCTCAGCCGGCTCCAGACTCAGTGGCTGGCATCCGACTAGGTGCAAAGGCGGCAACGAGCGTGCTGCGCCACCGTCGCTCCCCGTCGCCTCCAGCAGTTGGTGTGCCTGCTGAAGGACTTGCGCCAGGTTGATGCCGTGGCCGCCGGATGGCGCGGTAGCGGCTGCCTCGCCATCGTTCAACAAGAGGTGAAACAAGGTCCCGGGGCATGCGTCGCGGCTGATCGCGTCCATCACCACAGCGCCGTCCCAACCCTCCACCAGACTGTAGGCCAACTCCTGGCAGCGCAGGCCGAAATCGCGCACCATGACGCCTTCCGGCCAACGCCATGCGGCCAGTAGCCGCAACGCTTCCGGGCCAAAGGCGTCGTCGCCGAGAAAAATGTTCCCGATTCCTGCAATCAACACGCGCTTCATAACGGCTCGATTTCATCGCTTGTGAAAAAAAAGCGGTGCCCGGTTTGGCGCAGCTCGCCCAGGTCGCGCCCGGGGTCGTCGTCGGCGACGACCGCAAACAGAAAATTACCTTCCAGATCTTGCTCGACGGCCTGAATCGCGCCGCCGCGCCCATCCAGCAACCGATTGAACAGGTCCCCGCCAGGGCGCGGATGCAACCGTACACGCGTGCCGGCGCGCACCTCCACGCCGGCCACCTTGGCCGACGCCGCAGGCGGGGCAAATGGGTCGAAGCCGCCCGGCTTCACCGCCGCATCGGTTCTGCCACCGTGCAGCCCGGCGAGGTTCATCCCCTGCGCCGTCGTGCAGCGCTCGAGGATTGCGGCGCCGACGCCCCCGGCGCGCCGGATTTCGTCCTTTTCGGCTGCGCTGAGCGTGAGCACCCGCAACGTCAGCAACTCGTCCATTTCTGCTGCGTCACAGAAATCGCCCAGGCTCTGGGGAGCCACCTGGGGGTAGTCCTCCAAAATGATGGCCGCGGCCAGCAGCCGATGGCGCTCGCCCGGCTGGCCGATCAGCACCGGGAAAATGCCCTCGCAGCGGCAACGCCCGGCCTGCCCCTCCAGCCCCGGGCCAGGGTTTTGGGCGGAAACGAAAGCGCCGCCGCCCGCCAGCAGACAGCGCAGATGCGCCGCAGTCATTAAAGCCGAACTTGAGCTATTCGCAACTTCGACGCCCACCTGCCACAGCCCCGGCTCCAGGCCGGCAAGCGTCACCGTGACCGTCGCCTGCACGTCGCCCCAGGCGAACTCGTGGGTGCCGCTGCCGGAAGCTTCGCCGCGGCGTTCGTGGCCGCGATCCAGGAAGCAAAGTTGAAGCGCCACCTCGGGCGCGCCGCTCCGTTCGACCAGAATCTCCAGCCGAAACCCCGACCGCTCCCAACCCGTGCCCGCTGGATGCAAGGTGCCGAAATTCCACTGTTGCTGATTTTTGAGCGCGCTGCGGCGATAGGGGTAGAGCAGTTGACCCTCATAAAGCACGGTCGTGGCGATCGGCTCGAAGCCGGCCCAGTCGAGCGCGGTCGGTGCGGGGGCGCTCATGCGGCGGCCTTGGCGCCGCCCGGAGCGGCCACCAGCAGCTCCAGCGCCTGCTCGAGCGTCGCAATGCCGCGCGCGGCTTGAAACCGCCGCACCTGCTCCAGTGCGGCCGCCGATACCCTTATCCAGGCGCCATCCGGATAGCAGTGGGCAATGGCTTCCCGCCATATGGCCGCTGGCATCCGGTAGCGAGCCTCCAGATCCCACGGAATCGGAGCCGCCGCCACCCCCGCCTCGCTCTGGTAGAAGACCGTTCCCGAAAACAGCAGCCGCAGCGGAATCTCGCTCTGGCCGGCGCCGGCCAGCGCGGACAGATATTTGGTGGCGCCGGCGGCAAAGTCATAGCCGCAGGCCAGCGGCAGCTCGACCGCCGTGGTGCCGGTAAACCCGCCCACCAGCGCAACCGAGGTTTGCCAGTGCACCGTGCGCAGCGTGTGCGCCCAGCGTTCCGGCTCGCCGAACAGTTCCGTCAGCCGGCCGGCTTCCTCGTCGCTGTAGCGGCGCAGCGCCGGCTCAATCTGCACCTGGCAGCGCACCAGCATCGAGTGCACCGGCTCGGGCGTGCCGTTGATGACCCGCAGCCGCAGCTGCAGCCCCGGCATCAGCACCGGCGCCGAGTCCGCGCCCGCGGCCGTGATCGTCTCCACCAGGAACTGGATCTCAGGCATGCGCCGCCCCGCTCGCCAGTTGGATGCAAAACTCCCGTATCCGATGCCGTACCTCGGCCCCGCCCGTGAAGCCCCGCCAGAGCTGACGCACCAGTCCGGCGAGTTCGTAGGCGTCATCGAGCGGGACGATGAAGTAGCGGTGTGGCTGCTCCATGCGGTTGGCGATCAGGGCTTCGATCTCAGGCGCCATGGCGGCGAGCGCGCCGTGACGCGCGCTCAGCGCCGCCCAGGCGGGCTCGGCCACGTCGGCGCGGACCAGTCCGGCGGGGCTGGGGTAGGCCGCCACTGTGACCGCCGCCCGGCGGCGGAAAAACGCCAGTTGCACCGGCACGGCGAGGCTCGCCCACTCCAACGGGTTGAAGTCGAAATCCTGCAGGAAGTGGCGATCACGCCCCAGCCGCTGGTAGGCGGCATCAGCGCGGTCGAACAGCAGCGCGCAGGCGGTACAGGCGCAACTCAACTCCCCACTGGCGAGTGCGAGCAGGTGTTCATGACGCGGCTCCAGCGCCTGGCTGCAGAGCTCGCAGCGCACCGCCGCCCCGGTCGCCGCCGCCGGCCGCGTCCACCGGCGCAACGCTGCCACTCCGGGCCGCATGCTTCAGGCCGGGGGCAGATGGGGCATGCGCGGGTCAATGGGCCCGCGCAGCGATGCGTTGATTGAGGTGGCGCTGCGGGCGGTGCGGGCGAGGCCGCGCCGCCCCTTCTCGGGCGACTTCTTGATTAGCTCCTCGCCCCGGCTCGTGCCCGGGGTATGCGAAGGTCGCTGGGGCTCCACGTCGGCCTTGCCCAGTCGGATGGCCTGGGGCACCGGCCGCGGTCCGCTGCGCCGCTCCGCATCTGGGTGGTCGAATTCGCGCTCCGGACGCCGGGGGTCTTGTTGCGACATGGTCAGGCTCCTTTCAATGCGTGCAGCGGCACAAAATCGCCGGCTGCTATGGACGCGACCCCGGGCAGGCTCAGTCCATGCAACTCGGCCAGCGCGCCGATCTGCTCGTCCTGCCGCCACGCCTCCGGCGGCAGACGCAGCATCCGCGCCAGTCCCTGGCGGTGCAACTCCAGCACCAGTTGCAGCAACTCCACCACATCGGCGCGCAGCTCGCTGTCCCCGATCTCCTGGCAGCGCTCGATGAGCTCGGCCGCGCGCTGGTCGGTGGCTTCGAGCGCGGTCACGGCTGCACCCCGAACAGCGGCGAATGCCGCACTTCCAGCGTGCGCCCCGCGCCCAGGTACATGTGCACGCCACACGGCAGGCAGGGGTCAAAGCTGCGCACTGCCCGCATGATGTCCACGCCCTTGAACTTGTCCGGCCCGTTCTCCTCGAAAATAGGCGTGTTCTGCACCGCGTCCTCGTACGGGCCCGGCGTGCCAAAACTATCGCGCGGGCTGGCGTTCCACGGCGTCGGTGGGTAGGGATGATAGTTGGCGATGCGGCCCTCCCGGATCACCATATGGTGGCTCAGCACCCCCCGCACCGCTTCGTGAAACCCACAGCCAATGCTTTCCTCCGGCACCGTGAACGGCGACCAGGTGCGCGCATCCCCGCCCAGCAGCGTCGCCATCGCCTTCTCGTAGAACGTCAGCGCCATCGCCGCCGCGTAGGCCTGGAAGTAGGTCCGGGCGCGGTCACGCTCGATCGCGTTCGACCAGCGCGGAATCTTCCACTCAAAACTGGCTTCCCCCCGCTCGGAATCTTTCGGCAGGTTGATCTTCACCGACCCCCCGGTGGCCTCGACATAGCCGGTGTGCACCAGCCCCTGCAGCGCCGTCGACCACAGCCGTGCGATCGGCCCCCCCCCGGTGTCCATCGCCAGGTGCTCGCCGCTCTGCTTGTGGTACCAGCGCGGCGACATCACCCAGGTATAGCGCCCCTCGAAATCGCGTTTCTGGGGCCGCGGCGTGGTGGTTTGATTCCAGGGATGGCGGTGATCCACAGGATTGCCCAACGGATCGCGCGTGACGAAATCGGGTTGGTCTTCCCAATCCTGGTAATAGGAGTGACCCAGCAGGATCCGTATGCCCAGATTGATCTCCACCAGGTCGTTGGTTACCACCTTGCCGTCCACGATGATGCCGGGCGTCACGAACATCTTCCGGCCCCACGCCGACATGTGCTCGTAGCGGTAGTCGCAGTGGTCCGGATCGTTCCACGCCCCCCAGCAGGCCAGCAGAATGCGGCGCTGCCCCACCTTTTCGTAGCCCGGCATGGCCTGGTAGATGAAGTCGAACAGGTCGTCGTGCAGCGGAACCGCCCGCTTCATGAAGCTCACATACTTCATCAGTCGCACCAGGTAGTCGGTGAACACCTGGGTCGTGGCCACCGTCCCCACCCCGCCGGGATAGAGCGTCGAGGGATGCACATGCCGGCCCTCCATGAGGCAGAACATTTCCCGCGTCAGCCGGCTCATGACCAGCGCCTCGCGGTAAAACGTCCCGGTGAACGGATTCAGCGCCCGCATGATGTCGCCCATGGTGGCGAAGCCATGCTGGGTGGCGTGCGGCGCCGGTTCCTTTTCCGCCTTCGCCCACACCCCGGGGTTGGTCTCGCGCACCATCTGCTCGCAGAAGTCCACCCCCACCAGGTTGTCCTGGAACAGGTTGTGGTCGAACATGTACTCGGCCGCCTCCCCCAGGTTGACGATCCACTCGCCCAGCGGCGGCGGCTTCACCCCGAACGCCATCTGCTGCGCGTAGTTGGCGCAGGTGGCGTGGTTGTCGCCGCAAATGCCGCAAATGCGTGAGGTGATGAAGTGGGCGTCGCGCGGATCCTTGCCCTTCATGAACACGCTGTAGCCGCGGAACAACGAGCTGGTCGAGTGACACTCGGCCACCTGCTTGTTGGCGAAGTCAATCTTGGTGTATATGCCGAGATTGCCGACAATCCGCGTGACCGGATCGAAGTTCATCTCGATCAACTTCGAGTTCGTGCCGGCCTGGGTGGAGGAAAGCGGGGTGGTCGCCATGTGGGGTCTCCGGTCGGAAAGCGGGTGGATGCGGCTCAGGATGCGGTAGCGGCTAATGCACTTGCGATTGCGGCTCGCGGTAGCCGGTGGTCAAGTAGGGGCGGGGGTGACGCCATTTCGGCTCCTGGTTCCCGCCCAGGTTGCTGAGCCCCCGCAGGCTGCGGATTAACCGCCCGTAGGGCGCGCCCAAGGTGACGCTGACGCTCGAGCCCGGCGGCTCGTCCATGAACGGCATGAATTTGTCCGGGAATCCCGGCATGGTGCACGCCATGCAGATGCCGCCCACGTTCGGGCAGCCGCCAATGCCGTCCATCCAGCCGCGCTTGGTTACGTTGCAGTTGATCACTGGCCCCCAGCAGCCCAGCTTCACCAGGCACTTGGGCGAGCCGTACTCGTGCGCAAAATCGCTCTGCTCGTAGTAACCGGCGCGGTCGCAGCCTTCGTGCACGGTCTTGCCGAACAGCCACGTCGGCCGCAGCTTGTCGTCGAGCGGAATCATGGGCGCCATGCCGGCAACCTGGTACAGCAGGTAGGTCAGCGTCTCCATGAAATTGTCCGGCTGAATCGGGCAGCCCGGCACATTCACCACCGGCAGCCCGGCCTTCGACCGCCAGCCCCAGCCCAGGTAGTCGGCCAGTCCCATCGCGCCGGTGGGATTGCCTGCCATGGCGTGAATGCCCCCGTAGGCGGCGCAGGTGCCGGCCGCGATCACCGCTAGCGCCTTGGGCGCCAGCCAGTCAATCCATTGCGTGGTCAAAATCGGCTGCCGCGTCTCCGGGTCCTCGCCCCAGGCGGCCCAGTATCCCTCCGGTTTGATTTTTTCGTTGGGAATCGAGCCCTCCATCACCAGCACGAATGGCTCCTTCATCTCCCCCCGCGCCGCCTGGTGGAATGGCTTCAGAAACTCGGCGCCCACCTCGGTCGCCAGCACCGGGTTGTGCAAATGCACCCGCGGCAGCCCCGGGATTCCCTGCAGTAGCACGTCCTCGATCGCGGGCAGTGTGGCCGCTGTCAGCGACACCGAGTCGCCGTCGCAACTCAAGCCGGCGGTCACCCAGAGAATGTGAATGTCGGTTGGCGCCGACGCCGGTGGGGCAAAGTTTGCTGGCATATTCCCCCCGATGTCCGCCGCTGCCCGCCGGATGCCTGGCGCGGAAGTCGCGCCGTTTGCACGGCGGGCAAAGTCGGCGCGAAGGGCTGCGAAAGTCCGGAGGCAAAGGAAGCGGCGCGGCCCCCTCCCAACGATGCCGCTCGCGCCCCCTTGGGCTCGCCGGGCCCCGAGCCGGCGCGAGCCCAAGCGGGATGCCCGGCTACGCCGGGCAGGGGCCCGCGCCCGTCAATGCAGCGAGCGTCTCAGCGCGCAGAGGCCCGCGCCCGTCAATCGTATCTCGCCAGGCCCGACCTCATGCGGCGTCTCCACCAGGAAAAACCGCATGCTGCCGCCCGATGCGGGCCGCGCCTGCGCTGATTCTGCTCTGACGGAAGTCCACGCGAACTAGCAAATGCGGGGTAGCTGCTCGTGAAAATGCGTGTCCAGCACCCGCGTGCCGCCCACATCGGTGGTGAGCATCACCATGGCGCGCGGCGCCTCGACGGCCTCACCGATCCGGGCCGCCTCGCGCCCCAGCCGGTGCCGCCGCATCGCGTCGAGCACCGTCTCGGCGGCCTCCGGCGCCACAATCGCCACCAACTTGCCCTCGTTGGCCGCGTACAGCGGGTCAATGCCGAGCAGCTCGCACGCCGACGCCACCGCCTCGTGCACCGGAATCGCATTCTGCTCCAGCCGCATCCCCACCCCCGACCGCTGCGCGATCTCGTGCAGCGCCGTCGCCAGCCCCCCGCGCGTGGGATCGCGCAAGGTCCGGATCGCGCCCGCCGGCGCCGCCGCCAGCATGGCCTCGACCAGCGGATACAGCCCCGCCGAATCGCTTGCGATCACCTCGTCAAACTCCAGGCTCTCGCGCTGCGACAAGATCGCCATCCCGTGGTCGCCCACCGCACCGCTCAGCAAAATCTGATCCCCTGCCCGTGCCCGGTCGCTCGACAACACCACCCCGGCCGGTACCCAGCCCACTCCCGTGGTGGTGATGAATACCTGGTCGGCTTTGCCGCGATTTACGACTTTCGTGTCGCCAGCGACGATCGCCACCCCCGCCGCCCGCGCCGCCTCGGCCATGGACGCCACCACCCGGTCCAGGTCGCGCCGCACCAGCCCTTCCTCCAGAATGAAGGCTGCGGCCAGATAGAGCGGCAGCGCCCCGCCCATGGCCAGGTCGTTCACCGTCCCGTGCACCGCCAGCGAACCTATGTCGCCACCCGGAAAAAAAATCGGCGTCACCACAAAACTGTCCGTGGTCAGCGCCAGCCGCCCTGCCCCATTCCCCGTCACCGCCCCCGCTGGCAGCACCAGTTGCGCCTGGTCATCCATCCGCTCCAGCACCGGGTTGCGGAACGCCCGCAAGAATACTTCTTCGATCAGCGCCGCCGTCAGCTTCCCGCCCGCCCCATGGCCCAGCACGATGCGTTCGTGCTCGGCCTGCGGCAGCGGACAACTCAGGTTCAGCAGACTGGGCCCGACGATGCCGTTTGCAGCACTCATGCCCCCCACGATGCCGCGCGCTGGATTCAGGGTTGCTACCGCCGCCGAGAGCCCCCCGGGTTGGGCTTCCTTCCCCGGCTCGGGCCCGGGGGGCGGGTCGCCGGACCCGCGCGCCCGCCGCCGGCCGGCGCCACGCGGCAGTTCGCGTGGCCACAGCAACCGTGATTCTGCCGAGCGAGAGGCCGCTCGCGCCCCCTTGGGCTCGCCGGGCCCCGGGCCGGCGCTCCACAGTCCTTCGAGTGCGGGCGCGGCGCTGCGAGCGTCTCAGCCGAGCAGGGGCAGGGGCCCGCGCCCGGCAATGAGTGCATCCCGTTGCTTGGGCGGCAGTCCATCGAATTCCTCCATGAAAGAATAGCGTCCAGCCCAGGTCTCGACCGCCTGCGGCTTCCCAATCCACCCTTTGCCGCCGCGGCCTATACCACGTCCTCTTCGCCCAATGCCACATGCGTCAGGTCCCACAAAATATGCAACAGTGCCACGTGCGACTCCTGGATGCGGTGAATCGAAAAGCTCGGCACCGTGAAGCAGTAGTCGGCCGCCTCCGCCAGCCGGCCGCCGTCCTTGCCCGAAAACCCGATGGTCAGCATCTGTTTGTGCCGCGCCATCTCCAGCGCATATATGAGATTCGGCGAGTGGCCGCTGGTGGAGAGCGCCAGCACCATGTCGCCGGGGGAGCCCCATAGGTCAAGCTGGTCCACGAAAATCTTGGCGAAGTCTTTGTCGTTGGAGATGGCTGTCACCACCGCCGCTTGGCTCACCAAGTCGAGTGCCGGCAGCGCCCGGCGCTTGGCCAAAATGGGGTGGATGAATTCCACCGCGACGTGCTGGGCGTCGCAGGCCGAGCCCCCATTGCCCATCACCCACAGCTTGCCGCCGCGGGTGAAGCTGGCAGCCATTTTCTGGCTCAGCTCGCCAATCTGGTCGGCGTAGGCATTGAAAAAGTTCTGCTTCACCTCAACCGACTCAGCGCATTTGCGCATCACCTTGTTGCGCCACAGGTCGTGGTCGGGAGCGGACGGGCCGGGGACGGTGTTGGCCACAGGCACGCCTGATGCGGCGTCCCCGGACAAAGGCAAGCTGGACATGGCAGTCTCCTAAGCCGAACCAACGGCTGCGTCGGGCGCAACCGTGTGCGGAGGTTTCGCCGCCGCCGGCGGCGTCAGATGGCGCCCGTAGGCGTAATAGGCGGCGCAGGCGCCCTCGGCCGAAACCATGGTGGCGCCCAGCGGGTGTAGCGGCGTACAGACGTCGCCAAAAGCGCCGCAGTCGTGCGGCTTTTTGATGCCCTTCAGGATCAGGCCGCTGATGCAGGCGTCCGGCTCCTTGGTGTCGATCTCGGCCACCTCGAACTTCCGCTCCGCGTCGTGCTCGCGGTACTCCCAGCGCAGCTTGTAGCCGCTTTTGGGTATCGCTCCCACCCCCCGCCACTTCCGGTCGGTGGCTTCAAAAACACGGTAAACAAGCTGCCGCGCCGCCGGGTTGCCGTCGCGATCGAGGATCCGCGCGTACTGGTTCTCCACCACGGCGCGCCCGTGTTCGAGTTGTCGCACCAGCATCAGCGTGCCCTGCAGAATGTCGAGCGGCTCAAAACCAGTGATCACGATCGGCACCTTGAAGCGCGCGGCAATCGGCTCGTACTCCTTGTAGCCCATGATGGCGCACACGTGCCCGGGGCCGAGAAACGCCTGCACCCGGTTGGCGGGCGACTGCAGGATGTTGGCGATCGCCGGCGGCACCAGCACGTGCGACACCAGCACCGACAGGTTCTTCACCCCCTCCTGTTGGGCGCGCTCCACCAGCATGGCGTTGGCCGGAGCGGTAGTCTCGAAGCCGATGGCAAAAAACACCACCTCTTTTTCCGGATGGGCCCGCGCCAGCTTCAGGCAGTCCAGCGGGCTGTAGACCACGCGCACGTCGGCGCCTTCCGAGCGCAGCGTGAACAGGTCGCCGCGCGAGCCCGGCACCCGCAGCATGTCCCCAAACGAACAGAACATGACGCCCGGCCGCGCCGCGATGGCGTGCGCCTTGTCAATGGTCTCGAGCGGCGTGACGCACACCGGGCAGCCCGGCCCGTGCACCAGCTCGATCGCCCTGCCTTCGCCCCCCGCGAGTAGTTGGTCCAGGCCATGCTTCACGATCGAGTGCGTCTGCCCGCCGCAGACCTCCATGATCACCCATGGCCGCGTCTGGATGCGCTCAATCTCGGCCACCACCTGGCGCGCCAGTTCGAGATCGCGGTACTCGCTCATGAACTTCATTCCGTCCCCCGCCCCCCGCCCGCCGCTCCGTCCCCACTCCCGGCTGCCGGCGCTTCACCCACCACCGGCGCTTCCAGCTCCGTCAACTGGTCCAGCTCCTGCAGCAGCGCATAGGTGCGTTCGGCCTCCTGCTGGTTGACCTGGCTGATGGCGAAACCCACGTGCACCAGCACGTAGTCGCCAATCGCCGCCTGCGGCACATAGGCCAGGCAGGCCTCGCGTGTGATGGCGCCAAATTGCACCTTGGCCATCGGCAGCCCACGCGCCTCATACGCCTGCACTACCTTGCCGGGAATGGCTAAGCACATAGTCGCTCCTTTACTAGACAACTTGGACGGGTGAAGGCGCCAGTGGCGCTTTCACCGCTCCCGGCAAACGAAGCGGCGCGGCCCCCCCAGGGCCGAATCAAAGTAGGTGTGGCAAAACCAGCCGCCTTCCGACCGGGTAGCAGTGGCAAAACCAGCAGCCCTCCCACCGGCGCCACCTCCCGTGGCGCGGGTCGCCGACCCGCGCGCCGGCCGCCGGCCGGCGCCACGCGGCAGTTCGGGTGACCACAGCAACCGTAATTCTGCCGTAGCGAGAGGCCGCTCGTGCCGGCTTGGGCTCAGCCGAGCCGGCGCAGGGGCCCGCGCCGCGCCGCGTCCTCAGCGCACCACCGGCGCCGCCATCGCCCGCCGGAAGTCGCTGCCGTGCATGGCCACGAACACGCACATGTCATACAACCGCGAGCGCAACCGCTCGCCCACCGCCTGGGATAAGGTAAGCTCTTTTTTTTCTACGACTTCCTTGCGCTCCAGCCGCC
>JBOGKJ010000248.1:0-3428 GCA_050745565.1 Terriglobales bacterium
GGCGGCTGGAGCGCAAGGAAGTCGTAGAAAAAAAAGAGCTTACCTTATCCCAGGCGGTGGGCGAGCGGTTGCGCTCGCGGTTGTATGACATGTGCGTGTTCGTGGCCATGCACGGCAGCGACTTCCGACGGGCGATGGCGGCGCCGGTGGTGCGCTGAGGACGCGACGCGGCGCGGCGCGGGCCCCTGCCCCGGCTCGGCTGAGCCCAAGCCGGCACGAGCGGCCTCTCGCTACGGCAGAATTACGGTTGCTGTGGTCAACCGAACCGCCGCGGGGCGCCGGTTGGAAGGCTGCTAGTTTTGCCACAGCTACCCGGTCGGAAGGCTGGCGGTTTTGCCACACCTACTTTGATTCGGCCCTGGGGGGGCTGCGCCGCTTCGTTTGCCGGGAGCGGTGAAAGCGCCACTGGCGCCTTCACCCGTCCAAGTTGCCTGGTTGGGACCGGGGGCGGGCGGGTTTGACAGCCTATAGGGACGCGTATATCATAAGAACTGCGCTTCAAAGCACCTCTGGGTTCAATTCAAGGCGCCCTGGGCGGGTAGCGAGCCGGCAAACGCGCCGGCGGCAGCTTCCGTCCGCAACAGTATCCTCATGGAAGATTTCGGACAACTCCTCGAATCGTTTGAACAACAATATCAGGGCAGTGACGGTGAGGTGCTCAAGGGCACCGTACTCAAGATAGACGGCCCCGACGTCGTCGTTGATGTTGGTCAAAAATCGGAGGGGTTGGTCCGGCTGCGGGAGTTTCTCGATGCTGACGGGGTGCCGCAGGTGCATCCGGGCGACGTCATTGACGTCGTGGTCGAGCACGAGACGGGCGAGCGCGGGCTGCGGCTGTCGCACGAGAAAGCGACGCGGCTGCGCCTGTGGGACGAACTCGAGCACGCCCATGAGCAGGCGACCATCATGCAGGGCCGGATTGTGGAGCGGATCAAGGGCGGCTTGGCGTGCGACATCGGGGTGAAGGCGTTTTTGCCGGGCTCGCAGCTCGATCTGCGCCCGGTGCATGACCTGGACGCCTACATTGGGCAGGAAGTGCAGGTCCGGATCATCAAGCTGCACAAGAAGCGCGGCAACATCGTGGTGTCGCGCAAGTCGGTGCTGCAGGACGAGCTGGACACGCGGCGTTCGCACACGCTGGAGTCGCTGGCCGAGGGGCAGGTGGTCACCGGGGTGGTGAAAAACGTCACCGAGTATGGCGTGTTCGTGGACGTGGGCGGGTTGGACGGCCTATTGCACGTGAGCGACCTGAGCTGGGGGCGGGTGGCGCACCCCAACGAGATGGTGCAGCCCAACGACGAGATCACGGTGAAGGTGCTGAAGTTCGACCGCACCCGCAACCGCATCTCGCTGGGGTTCAAGCAACTGCTGCCGGATCCCTGGGCGGACGCGCGCGAACGCTACCCGGTGGGGGCGCACGTGCATGGCAAGGTGGTGAGCATCACCGATTACGGCTGCTTCGTGGAGCTGGAACAGGGCATCGAGGGGCTGATCCACATCTCCGAACTGAGCTGGTCGAAGCGCACCAAGCATCCCTCAAAGATCGTGGCGATGGAGCAGGCGCTCGACGTGGTGGTGCTGGACGTGAACCCGGGCGAGCGGCGGATGTCGCTGTCGCTGCGTCAGGCGCAGTCGAACCCATGGGAATCGCTGCCGGAGCGGCTGGCGCCGGGCAGCATCGTCGAGGGGCGGGTGCGGAACCTGACCGACTTCGGCGCGTTTGTGGAGATCGAGGACGGCATTGACGGGCTGGTGCACATCAGCGACTTCAGTTGGACGCGGCGCATTCAGCATCCCTCCGAGCTGGTGAAAAAGGGCGACAAGGTGCGGGCCAAGATTTTGAGTATTGACGTCGAGAACCGGCGGCTCTCACTCGGCATCCGGCAGTTGGAGCCGGACGCCTGGGACACCTTCTTCGCCACCCATCAACTGGGCGAAGTCATGCCGGGCAAGGTGCTGCGCCTGGCGTCGTTCGGAGCCTTCGTGGAGCTTGAAGGCGGCATTGAGGGCCTGTGCCACAACTCCGAGATCAACCCGGATGCGACCGCCGGGGCGCCACTGCAGGTTGGGCATGACTACGAGTTCAAGATCATCAAGCTGAGCCCGGGCGACAAGAAGGTCGGGCTGAGCCTGCGGGCAACGCTGCATGACAGCGACCGCGAGCTGCTTGACTCCTACCGGCACGCGCCCGCGACGGCGGGGGCGACGATTGAAGAGCACGTGACCCATAAGCGCGCCGGCAGCGAAGGCTAGGCTGCGGGCCGAGGTTGCCGGTTGCCAGTGGCCAGTTGGTGGGCCGATGGGCGAGCCAACGCGCGGGGGACAAGTCGCATCCAATCGCGGCATGGCATCTGTCACCACGCGCGATCACGACGAAATCCAGCAATGGGCCAGCGAGCATGGCGCCACCCCCAGCGTGGTCAGCGACACGGGCGGGATGCTGCGCTTCGAGTTTGCGCCGCAGCCGCCGGAGGAGTTGGCGGAGGTGGAGTGGAGTGATTTTTTCCGCGTGTTCGACGAGCGCGGCCTGGAGCTGGTGTACGACGATAAGCCCGGAAGCCGCTTTCACAAGCTGATCTACCCCGAAACTGCGGCCGCTCGCTTCCGCGGCGCAGGCAAGGCTGCCCAACCCGTCCGCGGCCGCAAGCGGGCTCAGATACAAAGCATCAAATCCAAGACGCGCGCGGCCGGCGGCCGGGGCGCAAGCGCCGGATCCAAGACGGGATCAGGGCTCGGCGCGAAGTCCGGATCGAAGTCGGGATCAAAGACTGGCTCCCGCGCCGGCAAAGTCGCCGGCGGCAAGTCCGCGTCCCGCCGCCCCGCACGCAAAGCCGCCTGAGGCCGTCTGCCCATGACCAGCGCTGGGCCTGATCACTGTGCAGAGGCCGTCGCCGATTACGAACGGGCTTGGCGCACTACTACCAAAGTGGCTGGTTCAGTGTGGCGGTGGGTGCGTTTGCGTTTGTCGGCGCGCTTGACTACTCCGCCGCCGGCCGGGTCGAGAGCATTCTGGCGGCCTTCGCTCTGCTCGCGCTCGCCCTGCTGATCTATCCCCGCCTGTACCGCCTGGTGCCGGACGCGCGCAAACCAGCGCTGCTAACGCTCAACCTTAACCGTGCGCCCGGCGCGGAGCTAGCCGAGCGTAAACTGGCCGAGGCCGGACACGCAAGACATTGGCGTGGCGCGCTGCTGCTCACGTGCTTTTATGCGCCGTGGACGTTGCTGCTGGTCCCCGGTGCGGCGGTGTGCGGCCTGACTGCCCTGATCGAGATTTCGCTGGCCCTGTTGCTGCTGCGGCCGTATCTCGGGTTGTTGTGGCCGCTGCTGGCGGGTGCGCCCGCGGCCGCGCTCTGGGCATTGCCGGGCGCGGGCCCCTGCCCGGCTACGCCGGGCATCCCGCTTGGGCTCGCGCCGGCCCGGGGCCCGGC
>JBOGKJ010000249.1:0-32835 GCA_050745565.1 Terriglobales bacterium
TCGTGGCGGCGCTGCGCGCCAAAGCGGCGCAGCAGATTGGAGACGTGGAATTTGACGGTGCGCTCGGAAATGCCGGCGGCGGCGGCGATTTCCTTGTTGCGGCGCTGCCCCAGGATGCCGTCGAGCACCTGACGTTCGCGCGGGCTGAGGCGGGCCAGTGCGAGGCTGGGGGTGCCCGCGGGCAAGTGCGCCAGCAGGTCGTCAACGAATTCGGCCATCATCAGGCGCGGCACCCAGTAGGCGCCCGCGGCGACGGACCGCAAGGCACGCGCGAGGTCGCGCGCGAGCTGGTCATAGCGGACCAGGCCGCGGGCGCCCTGGCGCAGCAGGGCAAAGGCGCGATGGGGCTCGAAGGCGTCGGCCACGGCCACGGCGCGCGGGAAGGCGGGGAGGCGCAGCAGCAGGCGGTCGAGCAGCTCGGGGTCGTGCGCATCCACCGCGTACGCGGCGCAGGGCAGCAGCGCCACGCGCTCGGCCTGGGCGAGGTCGAGCAACAAAAACGCATGCACCTGAAACTCCGGCGGGCGGAGTTGCAGGCGCATGCGCTCCAGCATGAGCGGGTGGGTGGCGTAAAGGCAGACTTCCATGGCCTGTGCGCTCACCGGTGCTCAGACCAGCGAAGCCTGGCCCCGCCGCCGCCAACCACAGGTGGCGACCAACAGGAGCAAGCCGAGTCCGGCCAACAGCAGACTGGAGGGCTCTGGCGTGGGCGACAGCGCCCCCAGCCTCCCGCCGCTCAAATTGGCCGACAGTGAGTTGTTGGTGCCGACCAGCCCCCCAAGATTGGCTGAGCCGGTGAACTGCAGGCCCAAGTTCAACCCCAGGGTTGCGTTGGCGGCCGCGCCCGCGAGGATACCGCCGGTGACGGTCAAGCTGCCACCGCCCGCGCCAAATACGCCCGAGTTCGCGCCCGTCTGGGTGAAGTCCGCCAGATTCAGATTTCCGGCGAGCAGCAGACCCATCTGCCCACTGCCAGCAACGCCGAAAAAGGGGAACTCCACCGGCGCCGAGCTCTCGACGTCGAAGCTGCCGCCGCTGTTTGACGTCAACTCCAGTGAACCGGGGGACGAGGTGATCAGGAAGACCCCGCTCGAGCTTAGCGCCCCGCTGCCCGATCCGTTGCCGTAGAGCACGCAGGTGTTGAAGAACCCGCAGTTGCCCAGGCTGACCCCGAGCGTGGAGGTACCGGCGCCCATGCCCGTAAAGGTCACGGTTTGGCCGGCGCCACCTTGCAGATTAACCACCCCTTGAGCTTCGCCAGCCGCGGTCAAGGCACTGCAAATCAAAACAATCCATAAAAGTGAAGACCGACGCATGGAAGACTCCTTCTTTCTTTCTGTCTGAGATAACAATGGGAGGGGCCGCGCGACGCCTGCGGCCCCTGACGATGCCCCCGCACTCAGGCGATGCCGGCCTGGTGACGGGCGCGCCGGAGGCCAAAGCCGAGCGCCAGCAAACCGACCCCCATCAGCGCCAGCGTGCTGGGTTCAGGCGTGGGCGAAACCCCGCCCGCACCGCTGGCCGACAGCGTAGCCGCCAGCGACATGTTGGTCCCGACGACGGTGGAAACGTTGAACGAAGCTGGGAGCGAGACGTTGAGGTTGAGAATGCCGTTGTTGGCGGTGAACACATTCGCCAGCGAACCACCGGTGAGCGACAGGTTTGCCGCCAAATTGGTGTTGAACGTCCCCTGGCTCGAACCGCTCGCCTGGGTGAAATTCAGCAGGTTCAGCGTCCCGGTCAACAGCGTGCCGGTGTGCCCGGAGCCGGTGAGCGTGAAATCAATGGGCGCCGTCGCGCTGGCGCTGTAGCCGCCATGACCATTGGATGTGAGCATGATCGAGTTGGCCGCGGAATCCAGCGTGAATGAGCCCGAAGATGACAGCGAGCCACTGCCGGTGCCTGTACCCGACAAGGTACAGTCCCCTTTCATGTTGCAGGAACCCAGGGAAACCCCGATGTTCGCAGTGCCCGAGCCCTGGCCGCTGAAAACCACGTGCTGGCCAGCGCCGCCATCGAGCGTGATCGAACTTTGGGCCATGGCTGCGGTACCCAGGAATGCGAGCATGCCGAGCATGCCCGTGATCCCCATCCAGATATTTCGTTTCATAACCGATTTGCCTCCGTCCTTGACATTCGGGGGCGTTCCGGTTGCCCGGGTCCGTCCTCCGTACCCGTGCTGTTGCACGCGGAGGGCCAGCGCGCGGCGGCGGTCGCAAGTGCCGCCGGGAGCGAGCGCAGGCGGGATTGCGGGGCGGCGGCCGCGCGGCCGGGTGCAAACTTTTGCGGCGAAGTGATATCTAGCCTGCCGGGGTATGCAAGTGCGATGCCCGCAATTGATTGCTGCGGACGTCCAGCCTCCTGCTCCCGCACGTCCGCCGCGCGTTCCTAACGGCTACCGGCTACCGGCTAATCCGGCGTTGTGGTGCTCGGAGTGGGCCGGGCCGGAGCGGGTCAGTTCGCCTGTGGAGGGCAGAGGTGGTGCCGACGCAGTTTGTTCAACAGAGCGCGATAGCTGATGTGCAGGGTGCGGGCGGCCTGGGTGCGGTTCCAGTGGTGGGCTTCCAGGGCGCGCGCAATCGCCTGGCGCTCGACGTCGTGGGAAACCCGGTGCACGATCTCCTTCAAGCCTTCGCCGGGAGCCCCGGGTTCGCAGAGCGTGGCCACCGGGGGCGGCGCCGGATCCGGGCTGGAAGCCACGTCGAGCCATGCCTGATCGCCGAAAATGAGGAAGCGGCGGACGAAGTTTTCCAACTCGCGCACGTTGCCCGGCCAAGTGTGCTGCGCGCACAGCGCCCGCAGGTGCGGCGGCCACGGTTGCGGCGGGCAGTTGAGGATGCGGGCTTCGTGCTCCAGAAAATAATCCATCAGCGCCGGAATGTCTTCCGGACGCTCGCGCAGTGGCGGCAGATATAACGAAAACACGTTCAGGCGAAAGAACAGATCCTCGCGGAAGCGCCGTTCCGCCATCGCCACCTGGAGGTCAACGTTGGTGGCGGCCAGGATGCGGACATCGGCAAACACTTCGCTGCGGCCGCCCAGGCGGGTAAAGCGGTGGTCCTGCAGCACGTGCAGCAGTTTGGCCTGCAGCGGCAGGGGCAGCTCGCCAACCTCGTCCAGAAACAGCGTGCCCTTGTCGCACTGCTCGAACAGGCCGGGTTTGGAGCGGGTGGCGCCGGTAAACGCGCCGGCCTCATAGCCAAACAGCTCGCTCTCCAGCAAATCACTGGGCAGGGCGGCGCAGTTGATCTTGAGGAAGCGGTAGTCGCGCCGGGGCGAGCAATCGTGGATCATGCGCGCCAGCACTTCCTTGCCGGCGCCGCTTTCGCCCAGCAGCAGCACGGCCAGGTTATATTGCGCCAACTGCTGCGCGCGCGCGCCCACCGCCAACATGGCGGGGCTGCGCGCGATCATCCAGCGATCCAGGCCCAGGCGCTGATGCAGGCTGGGAGCCGCCGCGAGTTTGGGCTTGGGCGTCTCGAGGGTGCCGCGACCGGCTGATGACAACGAAACCGGGGTAGGGAGCGTGCTGGCCAATAGGAGGCCTCCTTGGTGTCCAGCGTGGCAGAGCGGCGAGGCGACGACAATCCTGGAAAATACGGATTAGGCCCGGGAAGATACGGGAATAGGGGCGCAGTGAGTCCCGCGCGGGGCTAGGGTTGGATCAGGCCGCGGCGGATGGCGTAGCGCACCAGGCCGGCGGTGTTGTGCAGCGAGAGCTTGTCCATGATGTGGCTGCGGTGGGATTCGGCGGTCTTGGGGCTGATGCCCAGCAGATCGGCGATTTCCTTGGTGGTTTTACCTTCGGCGACCAACTGCAGCACCTGGCGTTCGCGATTGCCCAGCAGCTCGGGGGCGGGGTCGGTCTTGGTGAGATAGGCGCGCACTACAGTGGCGGAGATGTCAGGGCTCAAAAACATGGCGCCGCAAACCGCTTCGCGGATGGCCTGGACCAGCTCGCTGCTGCTTTTGCTTTTGAGCACGTAGCCGCTGATGCCGGCGCGCAGCGCCTCCAGGACGTAGTGCTCCTCGGTGTGCATGGTGAGCAGCACGCAGCGGGTTTGCGGCAGTTCGAGCTGGATTTGGCGCGCAGCCTCGAGGCCGTTGAGCAGCGGCATGTTCAGATCGAGCACCGCCACCTGAGGATGGCAGGTATGGGCCAGGCGCACGGCTTCCAGCCCGGTGCCGGCTTCGGCCAGGACGTTAAAGCCTTCGCGCTCGAGCAGTGCGCGCAGGCTTTGGCGCACCACTTCATGGTCATCGGCCAGCAGCAGCCGCACCGGCATGGGGACCTCCCTCCGGCCAGCCCGGAACCTGCAGCCGCAATTCGGCGCCCGCGCCCGGCTGGGCGTGGATCTGCAGCTCGCCGCCCACGCCGCGCAGGCGCTCACGGATGCCCGCCAGGCCCATGCCGTGCGGCTCGCCCGCCGTGTGCAGCAACTGCGGAGCAAAACCGCGGCCGTCGTCGCCGACCCGTATCTCGAGCCCGCTGTCGCCGGAGAAGATCTGAATGCGGACGCGGCGCGCCTGGGCATGCCGGACAATGTTGTTCAGGCACTCCTGCACGCAGCGATACAGGCACAGCTCCACCGGCGCGGGCAGCCGCTGGGGCAGCTCGCCCTCGATCGCGATCAGCAGGCCGGTGCGCGCGGACACGCCGTCGGCCAGAAACTCCAGCGCCGGCCGCAGGCCCAGGTCGGTCAGCAGCGCCGGATGCAGCTCATGGGCTACGCGGCGCAGTTGGAACTCGAGCTGATCGAGCATGCGGCGCACCGCGGTCAGTTCGGAGCCGCAGGCCGGCGGCAGCGCCGCCGCCGCCTGGTCGAGCCGGATCATGACCGCCGCCACCAATTGGCTGCTTTCGTCGTGCAGGGCGTGCGCGATGCGCTCCACCTGCTGCTCCATACGTTCATTGGTGTTGCGCAGAGCGGCATTGGCGTCGCCAAAGCCGCGCAGCAGCATCTCGTAGCCGGCCAGCAACTCGCGGAAAAGTTGGCCGGCCACGGCAATTTGCGGTGCGGGCCCGGGGGCGGCGCTGCCGGGGGTCCCGGCGCCGGCCTGGGAGGTCCAAGCCGCCAAGGTGCGGTGATGGAGCTGGGAGAGCTCCAGCAGGCTGGTGCCGGCGGCGAGCAATTCGCGCCCCAGTTCGTAGGCCGCGCCCAGCGTCTCCTCACCGGGGCTGGCGGCGTGGCGTTCGAGCAGCCGGCGGTAGACGTTCTCGGCCTGCTCCAGGCGGCGCAGCCGGGCAGCCGCGTTCATGCGCCGGCCCCAAGCGCGGCCTGGCCGGCGTAGCGCGCCACCAGCACCAGGGCGTCGTCGTGACTGACGGCGCACTCGCGCAGCAACAGGGGCGCGGCACGATCGGGCGGCATGAGCCGATCGCTGAAGCGCGCAATGCGGTTGGGATCGATGCCGTCGGTGTAGAGCAGCAGCACATCGTCGGGGGCGATGGAGGTCATCGCGGCGTAGGGCGGCGGAATCTGAACGCCCACGATGCCGGCGCGGCAGAGCAAATATTCGCGCGACCCTTCGCCGGCCGCTCCGGCCCGCAACAGAATGCCGTTGACGTTGCCGACGCCCAGCCAGGTGAGTGTATTGTCGCCGTAGTGAACCCATGCCAGGCTCATAGCCGCGCCCCGCGTCATACGCAGGGCCTCATTACAACTGTCCAGCAACTGAAGCACCGTTCCCGGCGCCCGCCGCCGCAGCGCTTCGTTGGCGCGGCTGGCGACCAGCTCGGCTTCCTCGCCATGCCCCAGGGCATCGGTCACGGCCAGTAGGCACCCCTGGGGCATTTCCAGCACCAAGGCGGCGTCTCCGCTGCTGGTTTCGCCGGATTTCGGTTGCTGCGCAACCGCCCACAACATGGGTTTGATGTCCACGCAACCGCTCATGGGTTCATCCACGCATCCATTTTGCGGCCTGCACCGTGGTGCCCTGGCCGGCCCGGCTGGCGATTTCGAAACTGTCCATAAGCCGCCTGACGCCGGGCAGGCCCAGGCCGAGCCCCCCGGAGGTGGAGTAGCCATCCAACATCGCCCGCTCCAGGTCGGCAATTCCGGGGCCGTCGTCCCGCGCCACGATCACCAGGCCGCGGCGATTGTCCTCCACCACCGTGCGCAGTTCGATCTCGCCCCGGCGGGCGTAGGAGACGATGTTGCGCGCCAGCTCGGAAATGGCGGTGGCGATGAGGGTGAGGTCGGTGGCTACGAAGCCGACGCTCTCGCCCGCGGCGCGGCCGCGCTGGCGGGCCAGTAGTATATCGCGATCCGAGTGAATGGAGATGCGTTCAATGTTGAACACGAGGGGTACCCTTGGGCACAGGAGGCCCGCCCGGGTGGGGGGAGCTGGTCTTGCGTCCGAGGCGGCGCGTCTTAATGTTCAGATACGCCAACCCTTCTTCCAAATCCAGAGCGGTTGCGACCCCTTCAAGCGACAACCCCAACTGTACCATCGTGAACGCCAGGTCCGGGTGAATGCCCACGATCACCGTTTCCGCCCCGCGGAACGCCGCCATATGGGCGATGTCGCGGAGCGTGCGGCAGGCAAACGAATCCAGCACGTCGACCGCGGTCACATCCACAATCACGCCCCGGGAGCGAAAGCGGCCGACCTGCTCGATGAGCAAGCGGCGCATCTGCGCCAGGTCGGCGTCGGTCAAGGCCGACTGCACCGTGGCGATAAGGAACTGGCCCTGCTTGAGTACGGGAACGTCCACAACTTCTCTTCTCCGCCGGGGGCTACGCCTCCAGCGGCGTCTCGGCAAACGGTACGACCTTATAACCCAGCAAGCGTTCGGCCTCTTCAATGCCCCCCTGTAAATCACCTACTGTGGTCATTTTACCGAGATCCACGCCGATGGTGACGAGGGTTTGGGCGATTTCCGGCGACAGTCCGGTCACAATTACGGTGGCGCCCAGCAGGCGCGAGGCCTCGACGGTTTGCACCAAGTGGTTGGCGACGGTGGCGTCCATGGCGGCCACGCCCGTAATGTCAATAACCACCACCTTGGCGCGATTGGTGCGGATGCCGCGCAGGAGCTGTTCGGTCAACTGGCGCGCGCGCTGCGGATCAATGACGCCGATGATGGGCAGAATGAGCAGCCGCTCGCGCACCTGCAGCACCGGGGTGGAAAGCTCGCGTATGGCCTCCTGCTGCTCGCGGATGATGCGCTCGCGTTCCTGCACGAAGCCGACCGCGACGGTGTTGGCGATGCGGTTGGCGGCCGGCTCATAGGCATCGAGAATGCGGTTCAGCTTGGTGAAATCGCCCTGATACTTGGCAAACAGCGAGCGCGCCAGCACGTCGCGCAGCAGCAGCACGATGCCGACCACCTCGTGGGTTTCGACGCCGCGGGGGATGATGCGCTCGGAGAGATTGCGGGAATAGGCTTGCAGCGCTTCGAAGGTGCCGGTTTCGAGGGCTTCGACGTAGTTGTCGTACACCGAGGTGGCCTCGGCGAAGATCTCTTCCTTGGTCATCGCCGTCAGCAACTCGGCTTCGGTAATGCGGCGCGCCCATTCCTCGCGCAACTGGGTGCGGTTTTGCCGCAGGTGCGCGACCAGCTCGCGCAGCAGACCAATTGTGGATTCGGCGCCGACGCCGCCAGTGACGCTGGTGCCGATGACGTGTGAGCCTCGCGTTGGCATGCAGTTTCCTCCCTAGCTTGAGCCCTCAAAAATAGCGGGTATCCAGATATCGCATTTCGGCGCGACGAAAGTCAATCGCATCAAGTCCATGTTTTCCCGTATTCACGCGCTTAAAAGCCTTGACCAGAGGGGCGCGCGAACGTGCATGAACGGCGGAGCACAGTACTAGGCACCGGCGTGCCTAGTCCCGCCGGCGGGCGGAGCGCGGGCGCGGCGGGCTAACGCCCAGAACTCCAACTGCGGCAGGGGAAAGCGGCGGCGGCGGTGGCGGCCGCGCAGTTTGGTACAGGTCTTGCAGTTTCCCGGGCGTATGGCCGCCTACGCCGCCCAGTCCGGCATCACCTCCGACGCGCCCGCCATCCCGGGAGCGGACATCATCTTCGGCCATTCGCCGGCGATGCAGCGGGTGCGACTGGCCCTGGAACAGATTGGCGACACCCCGGTGCCAGTGCTGATCACGGGCGAAAGCGGTACCGGCAAAGACCTGATCGCGCGGCTCCTGCATCGCCGTTCGGCGGCGCAACCGGGGCCCTTCGTGAAGGTCACCTGCCCGGCGATTCCGGGCGCGCTGCTGGAAAGCGAGCTGTTCGGCCACGAGCAGGGCGCGTTCACGGGCGCGACCGCCAGCCGGCCCGGGCGCGTCGAGCAGGCCGGGGGCGGCACGCTGTTTCTGGATGAAATCGGCGAGCTGGAAATGGGGCTGCAAGCCAAGCTGCTGCAACTGCTGCAGGACGGGACCTACCGGCGGCTGGGCGGGCGCAAGGAGATGCGCACCCAGGCGCGGCTGGTGGTTGCCACCAACCGCCGGCTGGAGGAGGACGTGGCGGACGGCCGTTTCCGGCGCGACCTCTACTACCGCATCAACGTGGTCCGTCTCGAGCTGCCGCCACTGCGCGAGCGGCTCCAGGACATTCTGCCGCTGGCGGGGTATTTTGCGGCGCAGTTCGCGTGCACGTTCCGCCGTCCGGCGCCGCCCTTCAGCCCGGAATACACCCGCGCCCTGATGGGTTACGGCTGGCCCGGTAATGTGCGCGAGCTGGAAAACCTGATGCAGCGCTATGTGGTGCTGGGCGGGGCGGCGGCACTGCCGCCCGGGATGGCCGGCGCCGCGCCCGCGAGCGCCACCGGCGACGGCGGGGCCGTTTCGCTGCGGGCGTTGACGCGCCAGGCGGTGCAGGATCTGGAGCGGAGCGTGATCCTGCAGTCGCTGAGCGCGCATCAGTGGCATCGCAAGCGGACCGCGCGCGCGCTGCAGATCAGTTACCGCGCCCTGCTCTACAAGCTGAAAGAGACCGGACTGCAGTCCGTCGGCGTCAAGGCGGCGGTCGCGGAGGAGGAGAAATCATGAGGAATCGCCTGGTGTTCATGGTGGCCGCAGCCGGATGGCTGGCGGCGATGGCCGGCGGGATGGCTTGGGCGCAGGCGCCCAACCCGCTGCATCTGCTCCATCACTTCCAGACTCACGGCGACGACAGCGCGGCCGCGGCCGCCCCGCTCAGCCGCCCCGTGGCCGCCACGAGCGACGCGCATTACATCATTGGACCGGGCGACGAACTGGCGATAGACGTCTGGCAGGAAAAGGAGATCTCGCAGACCCTGCCGGTGCGGCCGGACGGCGACATCGCCTTGCCGCTGGCGGGAACGCTGCGCGCCAGCGGCCTGACGCCGGAACAACTGCAGACGCAGATCGCGTCCAAGTTGAAGGCCTTTATCAGCGATCCGGTGGTCACGGTCATGGTGACCAAAATCGTGAGCCAGAGCTTCCAGGTGCTGGGCGCGGTGGTGCGGCCGGGCAGCTATCCGCTGGTGCGGCCCACGCGCATCCTGCAGGCGCTGGCGCAGGCCGGCGGTTTCACGCCCTTCGCCCACCCCGGCAAGCTCACCGTTCTGCATTGGCGGCCCAGCGGGCAACAGGAGCGTTTTGAATTCGACTACAACGCGGTGATCCATGGTGAAAAACTCGATCAGGACCGGCTGCTGCAGCCCGGAGATACCGTCATTGTTCCGTAAGCTCGCCAGCATCGTGGTGCTGGGCGCGCTGGTCGCCGCCGCCGCCGCGCAGCAAACGGCCACGCCCGCGGCCTCCGGGCCCCAGCGCTGGCTGCAGGCGGGGGTCAGCGCCACCACCGCCTACGACAGCAACGTCCGGCAGAACAACTCCGCGCTGCTGGGGGGCATGGAAGAGGACCTGGCCGGGCGGCTGCAACTGGCGCAACAGACGCCCACGTCGGACTGGTCGCTGGTGTATCAGCCGGTCTTTGATTTGTTTCCCTCGCTGTCGGCGCTCAACAGCCTGAACCAGACGGCGGCGTTCCAAGCCACGGTGCGGCCGACCGAGCGCTGGACGCTGAACGGCACCGCCAGCGGAGGGTACTGGGAACAACTGCGGCCGCAGGACTACACCGGACCCGAGGCGCTGACCGGGCCCGAGCCCAACGCTTTGTTCGCGCGCACGCGCGAAGCCACCGGGGCGGGTCAACTGCAACTGGGCTATACGCTCAGCCCGCGCCTCACGGTGGATGCCTACGGCGGCTATTCCGTGCGCCGGTTTCCGGACGCGGGGGCATTGGCGAGCACGTTGAGCGGGGTGCGCGGCAACCAAAGCGGCGCCGCGATCCAGTTCGCCGCCACCCCGCGCACGCAGTGGGGGTTGCAACTGGAGGAGCAGAACTTCAGCATCGGCTCGGATTCCCACCTGGCGGCGGAGAGCGCGGTGGCGTCCTGGACGCACGACTGGACGGCGCTCACCCGCACCGTGGTTTCGGCCGGCCCCGAATACAGCCACGTGCACGCCCTCTATACCTTCGCGCTCGATGCCGGCGGGCTGCCGCTGACCGTCACCGACCGCACCGACCGGGTGCGCGTGTATCCCCGATTGGCCGCCCGAATCGAGCAGCAGAACCTCACGTTCCCGTGGTCGCTGGCGGTTTCCAGTGAGGTCAGCAACGGCGGCGGCGCCCTGCCGTTTCCCGTGCGGCTGCTGGAGGCCAGCGCCGATCTGGCGCCCCGGCTGCCGCGGCACTGGCGGCTCCAACTCGGCGTGCAGGCCGACCGCTTCACCACCCTGACCAGCGGAGCGCTGGCCGGCCGGGTGCAAATGGCCGTCGCCAGCGCGGCCCTGGAGCATCCCCTGGGTCCGCAACTGAGCCTGCAGATCGAAACCAGCCTGCTGTTGCAACGCAGCCAGGGCTCGCTTCCGCTCACGCCGGCGGTGACCCGCGGCCTGGTGGGAGTGCGCCTGAGCTGGCAGTGGCCGCCGCGCGGCGTGGGAGAGGACCAATAAGATGAGCTTCACTGCCTCGGCACGCACATCCGGACCGGAGCTGCACGCGCTCCTGATCCGCCGGCGCTGGTGGTTCCTGTTGCCGCTGCTGGCGGGCTGGCTGGCGGTGGTATCGCTGCGCTGGGTGCTGCCGCCCGATTACCAGTCCCAGTCCCTGCTGCTGATGCAGCGCCAGGCGGTGCCCACCGTCTATGTGCAGCCCAACGTGACGTTCAATCCCGATCAGATGCTGCAGAGCATGGGGTTGGAGGTGCTGAGCCGCGACCGGCTGGCCCAGGTGGTGCGGGAGCACAATCTGTATCCCGCCCTGCAGCGCAGCCGCGGAATGGATGCCGCAATCGCCGAGCTGCAGCAGCAGATTGCGATCGCGCCGGTGGACCTGGCGAGCCTGCCGCACCCGCCGGGCGGGGATTGGAGCGCGGTCAGCATCGCCTATACCGCCCCCACGCCGGCGCTGGCCCAGGTGGTGGACAACGACCTGACCACCAGCTTCATTCAGCAGAACCTGCGCGCCACCCAGCAGGCCTCCTCCGATACCACCAGCTTCCTGAAGCAACAACTCCAGCAGGCCAGCGACGCCCTGGGGCAGGCCCAGCTCGCGGTGGAGAACTTCGAGCGCGGCCATCTGGGCTCGCTCCCCGGACAAGGCCCCGCCAACCTGGCGTTGGTGATGAACCTTCAAACCGAGGCCAGCGCCGCGCTGTCCGCGCTCAACCACACGCAGCAGGAAATCGCCACCGATCGCGCCCTGGTGACCCACGCGCCCACGCCCGGCGACCTAGATCGGCAGCAGCAATTGCAGACGCTGGAGGCGCAACTGAGCCAGATGCGCAGCCGCTATACCGAGCGTTATCCCGGCATCGTCTCGCTGCAGCAGCAAATCGCCGTGCTGCAGGCGAAGCTGGCGGCGCACCCGGTGGGCGAGGCCGGCAATTCCCTGGCCCTGGCGCAGGCCAACAGCCAGCTCCAGGCCGACGAGGCGCTGCTGCCGCAGCAACAGAAGCAGGTGGCGCAGTTGAAGCGTGACCTGGGCCGCTATCAGCAGCGCTTGACCGGGGCGCCGCTGCCGGCCTCGCAATTGGCGGCGCTCGAAACCACCGAACAGCAGGCGCAGGTTGCCTATCAGAGTTTGCTCGGCAAGTGGAACTCCTCGCGCATGGCCAGCGAGCTGGCGGCGCAGCAAGGGGGCGCGCAGTTCCAGTTGGTCAATGCGCCCAGTTGGCCGCGCGAGCCCAGTTGGCCCAAGCCCTCGGAGCTGAGCCTGCTGGGGTTGCTGGTGGGGGCGTGCCTGGGGTTGGGGGCGTGCGTGGTGGGTGAGTGTATTGACGACCGCATCGCGACCGAAGGCGACCTGGCGGTGGTGGGGCTGGCGCCGGTGCTGATCCGCGTACCGCGGCTGTGTAGCGCCCGGCAGCGGAAGCGGCAGCAGTTCCGCGCCCTGGTGCAGTGGGCGGCGGTGAGCGTGGCGCTGTTGCTGTTGCTGGCGGGCAATCTCTGGCTTTGGCGATTGGGAGGATAGGAGATTTCGGATGACGAGCCTGGAAACATTGCCTGCAGCCGCTCCAGCCGCATTGGAGGACGGGCAGCTTGAACTCACCGCCCGGTTGACGCCGCCGGCGCCCGCGCCAGCGGGCCTGGTGGCCTGGGCCGAGCCCCAGGGCGTCGGGGCCGAGCAGTTCCGGCGCCTCGCCGTGAGCCTGCAGCACCTGCGGGCCCGGCGAACGCTGGGCCGTGTGCTGATCACCAGCGCCGCGCCCGGGGAGGGCAAAAGCGTGAGCGCCGCCAACCTGGCCCTCACCCTCGCGCGCCCCGGCACCGGGCGGGTGCTGCTGCTCGAAGGCGATCTGCATCGCCCGAAGCTGCTGGCGCGGATGGGAGTGCAGTTCTCCTACGGCCTGGCCGACTGGCTGGAAGGCCGGCGCGAGTTGCGCGACTGCCTGGTGCGCTGGCCGACGCTGCCGTTTTGGGTGCTGCCGGCGGCGCGCGCGCGGGCGCTGCCGCTGGAGCTGCTGCAGGCGTCGCCGCCGCAGGAGATTCTGCGCCAGCTCGAACCTCTATTTGACTGGATCGTGGTGGACGCGCCGCCGCTGCTGCCCATGGCCGATGCGGCCCATTGGGCCGAGGCCGCCGACGGGGTGTTGCTGGTGGTGCGGCCCGGGCGGACGCGGCGCTCGGATTTGGCCCGGGCCCGGACCCAACTGCGCGCCGACCGCTGGCTGGGCGTGATCCTCAACGACTGCAACTGCCGCGAGCATCACTACTACGGGCAGTACTACCGGGACTGAGCGCACCATGGCCACCCACGTCCTGCCCGCCTACATTCCCCGCCGCCGCGCCTGGCAGTTTGCGCTGGGCGAGACCAGCCTCATGGTGCTGGCGCTCGCGGCCGTCATCGGCGTGCGCTTCGGTCACGACGCGCTGCTGCTGTTGCGGACGGCGGCGGCGGTGCCGGTCGGCCTGGTGTGCCTGCTGGCGCTGTTGTGCTTCTACCTGTTCGATTTCTACGCCTCGCCGCAGTTGGGCGACTGGCGGGAGGTGTGGCGGCGCCTGCCGCTGGCGGCCGGGGCGCTGGCGCTGCTGCTGGCCGTGCTGGAGTGGTATTGGCCCGGGCTGAGGTCGGCGCCCCGTCTGGGCGCGAGTTCGGTGGTGGCGGTGGCGCTGGCGGTGGCGGCGCTGCGCCCGCTCTTTCTGGGGTGGGCCCAACGCCGCCGCCCCAGCGGCGTGCTGGTGGTCGGCACCGGGGCGCTGGCGGACGAGTTGTGCTCGCAACTGCAGCGCCACGCCGAGCTCGGCGTGCCATTGGCCGGGCGATTGAGCGAGCCGCATCCGCTGCAATTGCGCGCGCTGGCGAGGGCGCCGGGGGCGCCTTGGGCGCGCTGCCTGCTGGCGGCGTTTCCCGGCGGCTGGGCGACGGTGGAGCCGCAACTGCGGCGTCACCTCGAGGCCGCCGGCTGCCGCCTGGAAGAGGGCGCGCTCTGGTACGAGCAGTTGAGCGGACAGGTGCCGCTGGCGCCGCTGGGCGAGGCTCCCGCCGCCGCGGGCCAGCCCCCGCGCTGGCTGCTGGCGGCGAAACGCGGCGGCGACTGCGCCCTGGCCGGGCTGGGGCTGCTGCTCACCGCGCCGCTGCTGGGCCTGCTGGCGCTGCTGATTCCGCTGGACTCGCGCGGGCCGGCCGTGTTCCGGCAGCAGCGCGTGGGGCGCGGCGGGCGCCTGTTCACGCTCTACAAGTTCCGCAGCATGCAGGTCGCGGCCAACCAGCCGGGCGCGGCCCGGCCGGCCCTGCGCCGTGATCCGCGCGTGACCCGGCTCGGCCGCTGGCTGCGGAAACTTCGTCTGGACGAGCTGCCGCAACTGGTCAACATCCTGCGCGGCGACATGAGCCTGGTGGGCCCGCGCCCCTTCGTGCCCGAGCAGGAGCGCGAATGCGAGCAGGTCATTTCCGGCTATGCCCTGCGCTGGAGCGTGCCGCCGGGCGCCACCGGCTGGGCGCAGGTCAATCGCGGCTATTGCGTCAGCCTGGCGGACAACGCCGAGAAGCTGGGCTACGACCTCTACTACATCAAGCACCTTTCGCTGTGGTTCGACCTGATGATCCTTTTCCAGACGTTGAAGGTCGTCTGCCTGGGGCGGGGGGGCCAATGAGTCCGGCACTGAAACTGGCGCTCGAAATCGTGTTCTGGGCGGCGTGCGGGCTGTCGCTGTACGCCTACCTGCTCTATCCGCTGCTGCTGTTCGCGGTCTCCTCGGCGGTGGATCTGCGGGCGCGCTGGCGGCGGCTGCTGACCGAGGCGCCCGAAGCCGCGGCGGCCGCCGAAGAGCTGCCGGGGGTGAGCGTGATCGTCGCGGCGCACAACGAAGAAGCCGAGCTGCCGGAGCTGCTGACGTGCCTGGAGCGGTGCGACTATCCGCGCGAGCGGCGCGAGGTGATCGTGATCTCGGACGGCTCCAGCGACGGCACCGACCGATGGCTGGAGCGCCAGCCGGCCGGCCGGCTGCGGTGGCAGCGCCGGGCGCGGCAGCAGGGCAAGGCGGCGGCGCTCAACGCCGGCGTGGCGCTGGCGCAGTTTCCGGTGCTGGTGCTGATGGATGCAAGTACGCGGCCGCAGCCACAGGCGCTGCGGCGGCTGGCGCGCCACTTCACTCAGGCGGACGTGGGGGTGGTGTGCGGGGGCCTGCGCTTCACCTACGGCGCCGGCGCGCGCCACACCGAGGGCGCCTACTGGAGCTATGAGTGCCTGCTGCGGCTGATGGAGGGCCGGCTGGGCGCCACCATCACCGCCAGCGGCGCGCTGTATGCGGTGCGCCGGGCGTGCTTCCCGCGGCTCGACTCGACCGCCTGGATCGAGGACTTCCTGGTGCCCATGCACGCTCGCCGCGCCGGCTACCGCGTGCTCTACGACCCGGAGGCGTGGGCATGGGAAACGCCGGCGAACTCGGTGGGCGGCGAATTCCGCCGCCGGGTGCGGTTGGCCATGGGCAGTTTCCGCGCCCTGCGGACACTGGAGCGCACGCATCTTGACGCCGCCACGCGCTGGGCCTTCGTGTCCCACAAGCTGCTGCGCTGGCTGGTGCCGTTTCTGCTGCTGGCGGCGCTGGGCGCCAATCTGGCGCTGTGGTCGCTGCCGTTCTACCGCCTGCTGCTGCTGGCGCAGTTGAGCGGCTACGCGCTGGCGGCCGCCGGGGCCGGGCTGGGGCCGCTCGGCCGTTTCCGCATCGCGAGCGGGCTGTGTTTCTTCTGCGCCATGAACGCGGCGTTTCTGTGGGGCTTCGTGCTTTTCCTGTTCGATCGCGGGGAGACGGCATGGCAACAAGTGCGCTAACGCCGCCGCCGCCGCGGGCGCTGCTGCTGATGTATCACTCCATCGGGGAGGTCTGTCCGCCGGGGGGAGAGCGGTTTGCGGTGTCCGCCGCCGCCTTCCTCGACCAGCTCCGCTTGCTGGACCGGCTGCGGCGCAGCGGCGCGATTACGGTGGTGGATCTGGGCGCCTGGTGGAGGGGAAGCGCGTCCGCCGGGCCGGCGCCGGTGGCGTTGTGCTTCGACGATGGCTGGGGCAGCGACTGGGAGCAGGCGCTGCCGCGGCTGCAGGAGTTCGGCTTTACCGCCACCTTCTTCCTGAGCACGGCGCTGGTGGGCCAGCCCGGCTACCTGGAGTGGCCGCAGGTGCGGGCGCTGGCGGAAGCGGGCATGAACATCGCCTGTCACGGTCACGAGCACGTGCCGCTGTGCCGCGTGCCGCCGGCGCGCCTGCAGGCGCAGTTACACCGCGCGCGGCAAACGCTGCAGGCGTGGTCGGGCGCCCCGGTGCCGTTTCTGGCGGCCCCGTTTGGACTGTGGAACCGCCGCGTGCTGGAGGCCGCGCTTGGCGCCGGCTTCCGCGCGCTGGCCACCTCGCGGCCCGGGCGCGCCGCCGCCGGCGCGCCCTGCCTGCCGCGCAACGCGGTTTACCGCGCCACCCCGGCGCGGCAATTGCAGACATGGCTGGAGGGACGGCCGGGCAGCCTCGCCGTCCGCCTCGGCCGCCACGGAATATTATGGCTACCCAAATACATTCGCTTGCGCATACAACCGAAATGGCTTCCGGCCGCCCCGCCGGCGGTCGCATCCAGGTCTTTGTACTGATTGACGCGCTGGGGTGGCGCATCGCCGAGGCGCATGGCTTTCTGGATGCGCTGCTGCCCTGCCGCCGCGCGCTGCGCACCACGCTGGGCTACAGCTCCGGCGCCATCCCCACTATGTTGTCGGGCCTGCGCCCGGACGAGCACGGTCACTGGAACCTGCTGTACCTCGACCCCTCCGGCTCGCCCTTCCGCTGGATGCGGCACCTGCCCGGCGCCTGGCTCTCCCGGATGGATGGCCGCTGGGGGCGGCGCGCGCTGACCGAGCTGGGGCGCCGCGTGTTCGCGCTGGGGCCGGGATTCGAATGCGCCGTGCGCCCGGAGCTGCTGCCCTGGTTCAACTGGGCGGAAAAGCGCCATCTCTTCCAGCCCGGCAGTCTGCAGCCGGCGACCAGCGCCTTTGACCTGTGGCGCGATGTCGGGTTGCGCTACCGCATCTACTCCTACCGCGACGGCGGCGGCGACATGCAGTTGCTGCGGCGCGCCCGGCGCGACCTGGAGCGCGGCCGCGCGACCACGCTGTTCGTGTATCTCAGCGAGCTCGACCACATGCTGCATCTCCACCGCGAGGAGCCGGCCGCCATCTCGCAGGCGCTCGAGGAATATGCCGGCGCGCTCGAATCGCTGTTTCGGGCCGCCGAACGGTGCGACCCGGACATGCGCTTCCGCATCTTTTCCGATCACGGCATGGCGCCGGTGCGGCAGCGCGTGGATCTGGCGACGCCGCTTGCCCAGCAGGGCTGGCGCTCGCCCCAGGACTACTTGGCGGTGTTCGACTCCACCATGCTGCGCTTCTGGTTTTTCCATGCCCAGGCGCGCGCCGGCATCACCGCCTGGCTCGCGGGCCTCGACTGCGGCCGCATCCTTGATCAGGCCGAGCTGCGCCGGCAGGGCGTGTGGTTCCCCGACGGGCGCTTCGGCGACCTCATTTTCCTGCTGCGGCCGGGGGTGATGGTGGCCTCGGGCGAGTTCAACGGCCGCGGCTGGAATCCCTGCGGAATGCACGGCTACGATCCGGACGACCCCGATTCGGATGCGGTGCTGTTGAGCAATTATCCGGGCGATGCGCGCCGGCATGCGATTGATGAAATCTTCGAGTGCCTGTGCGAGCCGCTGGGCGAGGGGTGGGCGGCATGATGGCCCAACCCCGGGTCGAGGAGCGCCGCATGCGGGTGCTGCATTTCAGCAATGGCGAGGCCCGCGGCGGCGCCGAGGAGCACATGCTGACGCTGTTGCGCGGGCTCAACCGCCGCCGCTTCGAGCTGCTGCTGGCCTGCCCGCCCGCGTTGGGCGCGCAACTGCCGGACCTGCCCGCCGACATCCGGGTCACGCCCTGGGCGCCCATGAACCCGTGGGAGGCGGCGCCGGGCTGGCGGCTGGCGCGCTTCCTGCGCCGCGAGCGCGTGGACTTGGTGCATGCCCACCTCTCCTGCGCCAGCCGCGCGGTGGCGCCCTGGGCCCGGCTGGCGGGCGCGGTCATGCTGGAGACGCCGCACGTGCGCGAGGGTTGGCGCCGGGGCTGGAAGCGGTCTGCCCGGCTGGATCGCGCGGCCGGCCGGCTGCAGCACGGCTACATCGCCGTCTCGGAGGCCAACGCGCGCTACCTGCGCGAGGACTTGCGGCTGCCGGCGGACAAGATCCGCATTATTCGCAACGGCATTGACGTGGCCCGGTTTGCCGCGCCGCTGCCGCCGGAGCGCGATCCCCGCCCGGCGCACGGCATTGCGCCCGGAGAGCTGCTGCTGGTTTGCGCCGCGCGCCTGGAACCGCAGAAAGGTCACAGTGTGCTGCTGCAGGCGTTGGCGCAGTTGCCGGCCAGCCTTTTCAATCGCCTGCGGCTGGTGTGCCTGGGCGACGGGAGCCTGCGGGAGGCGTTGCGCCAGCAAGCGCGGGCGCTGGGGCTGGCCGAGCGGGTGCAGTGGCTGGGTTTCTGCGCCCAGATCGAGCACTGGCTGGCGGTGGCGGATATTTTCGTGCTGCCGTCCTTTTATGAAGGCCTGCCGCTTTCGGCCATGGAGGCGTCGGCGGCTGGCTGTCCCGTGGTGGCCACGGCCGTGGATGGCACGCCGGAAGTGGTGGAGCACGGGTGCAATGGCCTGCTGGTGCCCGCCGCCGATCCTCCGGCGCTGGCGCAGGCGCTGCTGCGGCTGGGCGAGGATGGCGCCGCGCGGCGGGCGCTGGGCGAGGCCGGGCGTCAGCGCGCCCGCGCGGCATTCGACCAGGCGCAGCAGATCGCCGCCACCGCCGGCTACTACCGCGATCTGCTCGCGGCGGCCGTCTACCGGCGCGTGGCGCAGCGCTGGCGCGTCACGGCGGGCGCCGCGCGCGGCGTTGCCGCGGCTGCGCCGCCGCAGCGCGCGCGGGTCAAGCCCGAAGGAAGGCGGTCCGCATGAGCGAGGCGTTGATCGCTCGCGCTTGCTCGGCGGATGCGCTGCTGGAGGGGGCGATCGTCGAGGGTGTGTCCCGCTGCTGGCCGGCGGAGGCGACGCCGCTGCGGGCGCTGGTGCTGGCGGGCAGCCTGGCGCGCGAAGAGGGCAGTTGGCTGCCCCGCGGCGCCGGGACCGTGCTGCTCGGCGACGCCGAGCTGCTGTGTGTCGTGTCCGATGGCGCGCGCCTGCCGCCCCCGGACGCGCTGGCGCCGATGCTCGCGCGCGTAGACGAGCGTCTGCACGAGTTGGGCATCAGCGCCCACGTCACCTTCACGCCGGTGGGCGAGCGTTACCTGCGGACCCTGCCCGCCCACATCTTCGGCTACGAGCTGCGCCACACCGGGCGGGTGCTCTGGGGCGACGCCAACTGCCTGGCGCTGATTCCCGGCTGCTCGGCCACCGAGCTGCCGCGCAGCGATGCCTGGCGTCTGCTCACCAACCGGGTCGTGGAACTGCTGCCGGCGCTCGGGCGCCCGGCGGGCTCGGCGGTTTCCGAGCTGTATCCATGGGTGAAGTTGTATCTGGACATGGCCACCTCCTACCTGGTCTTCACTGGCGGCTATGTGCCGGGCTACGCTCGGCGCGCGGAACGGCTGCGGCAGGCATGCGGCCGCGACGCGTGGGCGACGCCGGCCCTGGTCCGGCAGGTGGAAGCCTGCACCGCCTGGAAGCTGGCGCCGACGGCGCAGGCGCCGGAGTTGTTTGACGAATCCGGCTTTCGCGCCCGGGCGCTGGAGCGCGCGGAGCGGCTGTGGTGCTGGGAATTGGAACAAATGACGGCGGCGCCGCCGGGCACGCCGCGGCCGGAGCTGTGGCGGCGCTGGCTGCGGCAGCAGCCCGGGCGCTCGCGCTGGCGCGGCTGGATGAGCGCCTGGCGCCACGGTGGCGCGCCGGCGCGGCAGGCGGCGCGCTGGTTGTGGATGGCGCGGCGGGCGTCGCCGCGGCACTGGATCTACGAGGCGGCGGCGGAGGCGGCGTTTGCGCCGCCCACGAGTGCGCGGCTGCAATCGTGCGCGGCCTGCCTGCCCTACCCGCCCATGTTTTCACCCCGGCAGCCGAGTGAGCTTGCCGGGGCGGTGGTGGACAACTTTCAGCGCCTGGTTCAATCCACGCGCGCCTGAGGACACTGTGATGCGCATTCTCTATTTCGCTCTCGATTGCCCTTTGCCGGCCAACAACGGCCTGCGCCAGCGCACCTGGACGGTGCTGCGGGCGCTGCGCGCGGAAGGCTGCCAGATCACCCTGGTGTGCCTGCAGTCCTCCGAGTCCGCCGCCCTGCCCGCGCATGTGAAGCAGGTGTGCGACGGCTTCTGGAGCATCGGCCATCGCGCCGCCAGCCTCAGCCAGCGCGGCGATTGGTCCAGGCGCCTAGGCGCGCTGGCCGCGCGCCAGCCCTACGCCGTCCGCCGCTTTCGCTCGACCGCCGCCCGCGCGCTGCTCGAACGGGTGTGGGCGGGGGGGGGCTGGGATGCGCTGATTTGCGACACCGTTTACGCCACCGTGAACCTGCCGGCGGCGATCCAGCCGCTGGTGCTCAACCACCACAACATCGAGCATCGCCTGTTCGACTCCTATGCGGCCCAGGAGACGCGAGCGTGGCGCCAGGCCGCGGCGCGCTGGGAAGGCCGGCGCGTGCAGCGCTACGAAATCGAGGTGGGCCGGCGCACGGCGCTCAACCTGGTGTGCTCGGAGGTGGACCGCCTGCATCTGCTGGAGCAGCAGCCGGAGGCGCTCGTGCATGTGGTTCCCAACATCGCGCTCGAGGCGGGCGCGCCGGCGCCGGTTGAGCCGGAGCCGGACCTGGTGGTGTTTCAAGGCGCGCTCGACTGGCTGCCCAACCGCGATGCCATGGACTTTTTCCTCACCGCGATCTGGCCGCAGGTGTTGGCGGAACATCCCACCGCACGGCTGCAGGTCGTGGGGCGCAACCCGCCCGCCGCCTTTCTGGCCCGCCACCGCGGCCGGCCGCGCGTCGAGTTCACCGGCACCGTGGCCGAGGTGCGGCCGTATCTTGCGCGCGCGGCGGTGGCGATCGCCCCGCTGCGCATGGGCAGCGGCACGCGGCTGAAGATTCTGGAAGCGGCCGCGATGGCCCGGGCGATCGTGGCCACGCCGATCGGCGCGGAGGGCTTGCACTTCCTTCCCGGCGTCGAAATCGAAATCGCGGCCTCGGCCGCCGGCTTTGCCGCTCAAGTGAACGCACTGCTGCGCTCGCCCTCGCGCCGCTATGCCCTGGGGGCGGCGGCGCTGGCGCGCGTCGAGGCCGACTACAGTTTCACGGCGCTGCGGCGTTCGCTGCGCGAGGCGCTGCAAGCGGTGGCGCCCGCGGCCGCGAGCGAGGCCGCGCTCAACCCCGCTCTTGTCTTTCAGGCCAGCTGAATACCATGCTGCTGCTGTTTCTCCTCATCTCGGCCATGCCGCTGGTTCGCCACCCGCTCTGGGAGCACTTCGTGAGCGACCTGACGGCGATCAAATATCTGGGGCTGGGGTGCCTCGCCTGCGCGCTGGCGCACTGCCTGCTGACGCGCCGCACGCCGGCGCTCGCCGGTTCGGTGCAGGCGCTGGCCATGGCGGCGCTGTGTCTGTGGGCGATCATGTCGGGCGTGTTCTGGGGCGCGCCCATCGCCTGGGCGCAGAGCCCGGCGCTAAGCTACGCGTCGTTTCTGATGCTGCTGGTGATCGCGCTGGGCCTGCTCGATTCCTGGAAACGGCTGGGTCACGTGCTGTGGGCGATGATTGCGGCGGTGGCGATCGCCTCGCTGTACGTAGTGCGGGAATGGCAGGAGTTTCACCTGATGTACGCCCATTTCCGGCCCGGCTGGGTCACGGGCGATCCCAACTACTTCACCGTCTCCGCCCTGGTGGGCCTGCCGCTGGCGCTGGTGTTTTGCGGTCGCAGCCAGAGCTGGTGGAAGCGGATGGTGGCCCGCGGCTCGGCGCTGCTCACGCTGGCGGCGGTGGCGCTGGCGGCGTCGCGCGGCGGCCTGCTCGGGCTGGGCGCCATGGGCGCCTGGATCGCCTGGCAAAAGCGGCGGCTGGGGGTGTTTCTGCTGCTCGGCGCGCTGGTGACGCCGCCGCTGCTGCTGTGGCCGCGCTCGCCGCTGAACCGGCTGATGCACCCCAGCGTTTCCGACATCAAGTCGTCCAACACGCGGCTGGCGTTGTGGCAGGCCGGGATGGCCATGGTGGAGGCACATCCGCTGCGGGGCATTGGGCTGGGCCAGTTCAAGTCCGAGGTGGAAGAGTACGCCGTCGGTCACCAGGACCTGGACCATATCGCCCACAACTCCTACCTTGCCCTGGCCTCGGAACTGGGGCTGCCGGCGCTGGCGGCCTACCTGTTGATTCTGGGCGGCGCGCTGTACACGCTGGTCCGTTTCCGCCGCCGTGCGCTCGACGACACCGCGGGCGCGCTGCCGCCCTGGGCGGCCGACGCCGCGCTGGGATTGCAGGCGGGGCTGGTGGGGTTTTCCGTCAGCGCCTTTTTCCTTTCCGCGCAATACACCAAGTTGCTGTGGTTCCTGCTCGCCGTCTCGGCGGCGGTGGAGGGCTTGCTGGCGGCGCCGGCACCCGAGCCCGTGCGGCAGCAGGAGTTGAGTGCGCCGCCGGACGGCGAACTGGGGCAGGAAGCCCCGCTGCGCGGCGCCTGGGCCGACATTCAGCCCGGCGGGGTGGGGTTGGCGCTGCCGGAGTTGGTGGCCCATGTTTGAGAGCCGGCGCGATTTCTTTCGCCTCGCCTCCCTGGGGCTGCTGCTCGCCGCCGGCCGCCGCAGCGCCGCGAGCACGCGGTCCTGGAGTCCGCTGGTGCCTGGCAGCCGGTTTCAAGTGCGGCGTTTGGGCGACCGTTGGGTCTTCGTAACCCCCGCCGGGCATCCCTACTGGATGCTCGGCGTCTTCGATGTGGACTTGTCCGAGGCCCGGTTCGCGGGCCCGCTCTCCGGGCGCAGTTGCAGCCTGGCCAAATACGGCAACGAAGCGGTGTGGGCGCGGCAGGCGGTGCGCCGGCTGCGGGCCTGGGGCTTCAATTGCCTGGCCGAATATGCCAGCGAATACGCCCTGCCGGTGCCCCTGTACGGCCGCGCCGGCAACCCGGAACGCATGCCCTTCATGGCAATGATCCGCCCGGCGAAGTTCAGCCTGACCAACCGCTGGGGCTACGCCAACGCTCCGGTGAAGGACCTGGTGGCGGCCACCGACCCGACGATCTACCGCGGATGGCGCGGCAGCACGGTCCCCGACGTTTTCGATCCGAATTTCCCGCACTACGCTCAGGGCGAGGCGGCGGCGCTGGCGGCCCGCTATGGGCACCCCTCCTTTCTGCTCGGCGTCACCTGCGATGATGCCGACGATCTTTACGGCTTCGGCCCGGGTCCGGCGCTGCCCGCGCCGCGCCTGCATCCGCACCTGGGCTGGATGGTGCTCATCGCCAACCCCACCCAACTGCACAACCAGGCGCTGGGGGTCAACTACGCCGACCCGCGCCTGCACTCCAAATATGCACTGCAGGCGGACCTGCGCCGCAAGTACGGCACCATCGCGCGGCTGAACCAGGCCTGGGGCGCGCGCTACCGCAGTTTTGACTCCGCCGGCGACTGGCCCCACGGCCGCGGGTTGCTCGACGAGAGCGGGCGCAGCTCGTGGCTGGGCATCGGCGAACGCATGCAGGGCGCCAGCGCCGCGCTGCGCGGCGACCTGGACGCATTCCTGGGCCGCTTCGCGGCGCAATATTTCCAGTCCGTCACGGCGGCAGTGCGGCGCAGCTTTCCCGGCTATCTGGTCTTCGGACCGGCCACGCTGAACGGCTGGAACGGCCTGACGCGGGCGCCCATCCTGCGGGCCGCCGGGGCCGCCGTGGACGTGCTGCAGGCCAACGCCGGGGCGCCCGAGCTCTTGCGCCGCACCGTGGCCGCGGCGGGTGAGGTGCCGCTGGTGACCTGGACCGGCATGGCCGCCAATCCCGATTCGGATTTGTTCGCCTATCCGCACGCCGGTGCCGGCGCCATGGGTTTTGCCACCCAGGGCGAGCGCGGTGCGGCGTATGCGGTGGCGGTGACGGAGGCGTGGAACCATGCCACCGCCTCCGGCGTGCATCCGGTGGTGGGCACCAAGTTTTGGGCCTTTGCCGACTCCTGGGCGGAAAAGATGAACTGGGGCTTGGTCAGCCTGCGCGACAATGCCTACGACGGCCGCCAGGCGGTGCGCGCGCGCGGGAAGGATCGCTGGGGCTTCGCTACCGGCGGCGAGCCGCGGGATTTCGGCGACAGCCTTGCCGCCATCGAGGCCGCAAACCGCAGCCTGTACGCCCGGTTGCAGAAGGCGCTGGTGGCCGCATGAGGGCCGTCAGCCCGAATTTCGAAGCGGCCAACGCATGCGTTGGCGTCCCCGGCCAAACGCGGGAGTCGCGCCGTCTGCACGGCGGGCAAAATCGGCGCGAAGGGCCGCGGAATTCCAACGAGGTGAAAGCGCCTGTGGCGCTTTCACCGCTCCCGGTTAACGACGGCGCGGCCCCCCTTGAACAGTGCCGCTCGCGCCCTCTTGGGCTCGCCGGGCCCCGGGCCGGCGCCGTCCTTCGAGTGCGGGCGCGGCGCTGCGAGCGTCTCAGCCGAGCAGGGGCAGGGGCCCGCTCCCGGCCAACGAAGCGGCGCGGCCCCGGCGGCGCGCGCGCCGGGTGGGGGTTCCTGGGATTCCCGGCTCGGCGCGGCCGCGCAAAACGGGAGCGGGAGGGGCGCAGCCGCGCCTCGCAGAGGTCGCGGCATTTGTGCAGCGGGCAAAGCCGGCGCGAAGGGCAGCGAACCGAGGCGCCCGGCGCGCTTCCTTGCTGGGGTGGGCGTAATTCCGAAGGGGCCATCGCAGGTGTTTGCGCCTCCGGGAGACGAAGCAGGCGTGGCCCCGACGACGCCCCGGCTGATCTGGGGCTCATGGGGTCCCCGGCTCTCCCTGCGTGTAAGTGGGGCACGCGGCGAAGCCGCACCGGGGCTCACGCCGACAATGTTACCCGCGCCAAGCAATGACGGGAACTGGGGCGCGTTGCCCGCCGACATGCGCCGGCCGCTCCTCGGCGGACTGCGTTGGACGCTGTGGTTGGCCGCCGCCGGCCTGCCCTTCAGCTACGGCACCCGCGTGCTGCTGGCGCGGGTGAGCCCGGACTGCCTGGCGATCTACGGCCTGCTGCTGGTCTATATCGGCTACGTCGCCGGTTTCCTGTTCCTGGGCGGCAACGCGGTCGCCATCCGCTACGTCCCTACGCTGGATGCCGAGGGACGGCGCGATTTCCTCGGTTCCTACGCCTGCATTCTGGTCGCCGCCTGGCTGCCGTGGCTGGCGCTGGCGGTGGTGGCGCCCGGCTGGCTGGGCTGGCTCTTCGGCGGGCTCGGCGGCGGCTTCGCACTGCTGATGGTGGCGCTGGCGCCGCTGCCGATCGCCTTTTCGCTGCTGCTCTCGGCGCTGAAAGGCGCCCTCGACCTGGCCTGTGCGCAGGCGTTCTATCGCGCCGTGACGGTGGGCACGCTGGTGGGCGTGGCCGTGCTGGTGCTGGCGGCGCGTCCGCTGCTGCAGGCGCACGCCGCCTGGATGTTGTGGGGCTGGTACCTGGTGCTGATGGCGCTGGGCAGCGCCGTGGCCTGGCGGCGCTGGCGGCGCCTGGTACGCTCAGTTTCGCGCTGGCACTGGCGGCTGCCGCCCGATTTCTGGGGTTACACGCTGGGGCTGCAGGGCTCCAGCATGCTGGGGTTTTTCGCCACTCAACTCGACATGCTCCTGGTGCTGCACGTCGGCGGACTGCACCTTTTGGGCGGGTACGTGGCGATCATGTCGCTGGCCGCCCTGGTCACCGCCACGCTCAAGCTGCTGCTGGACGCGCACATGGTGGCCATCACCCAGGGCACGGCGCGCCAGGATGCCGCTCTGACCGGCGAGCTGTTTCACAACTGCAGCCGGCTGTTGCTGCCCTTCATGCTGCTGCTGGCCGTGGCGCTCGCCTGCTTCGCGCCGCCGCTGCTCTCCATTTACGGGTCCGGGTACGGGTCGCTGGCGGGGGCGTTGCGCTGGCTCGGCCCCTGCGCGGCGGTGGCCTCGCTCAACCTGCTGCTGGGCAGCAGCCTTTCCGCCCTCGGCCACCCGCGGGCCGAGATTCAGGCCAAGTGCGTGCGCATCGCCGCCTATGTGGCGCTGTTTGTGCCGCTGTGGCGCGCCTGGGGCATCGAAGGCGCGGTACTGGCCTGGGGCGGCGCCGAGATTCCCTATCAGCTCATGCACCTGTTCTGGCTGCGCCGGCTGGCGCCGTTCCGGCTGCGCTGGCGCCGCCTCTATCCGGCTTACGTGGCGGTGGTGGCGCTGACCGCGGTGCTGACGCAATGGCGGCAGCCCGCCACACTGGCCGCTGGCGCCGGGATGTGGGTTTTGCTGGGAGCGTTGTTCTTCGTGCTGGCCGGTTATTCGCGCGCCGAGTTGGGCAGACACATCCGCATCTTCCTGCCCGGCGCCGCTCTCGAAGGAGGAGCCTGATGGCACCCGTCATTGCGCATGTTGAGGTGGGCGGCGCCTACGGCGGGTCGCTGCGCGCGCTCGAGCTGTACCTGCGCGCCTGCGATCCCGGCCGCCTGCAACACGATCTGCTGTTCTACTACCCCACGCCGGGCATGGAGCGCCTGCGGCCGCTGGTGCGCCGCCTGCAGGTGCTGCTGCCCGCCGCGCCCGGGGAGCGGCGGCGCCGGCGCCTTCCGCGCCCGCGGCTGCCCGGCGAAGACGCCCTGCAACTGGCCCTGCAGCTGCCGCTGTGCCGCCGCCTGGAGCGCGCGCTGCGCGCTTCCGGCTGCGCCGCGGTGCATTGCAACAACAGCTTTCCCTATCAGGCGCCCACCGTGGTGGCGGCCCACCGCGCCCGGCTGCCGCTCGCCGCGCATGTGCGCAACCCACTGCGGGGCACCGCCTGCGAGCGCTGGCTGGCGCGGCACACCCAACTGCTGCTGACGCTGCACGGGCTGCAGAGCGAGCAGGTGCGGGGCTGGAAGACGGGCGTGGAAATCGCGTTGTGTCCGGACGGCGTGGCGCTCCCGGCCGCCGCCGCCGCCGAAACCGCGCGCCTGCGGCGGCAGTGGCTGCCCGAAGGCGGCTTTCTGGTGGGGGCGCTGGGGCGGCTGGAGCCGCAGAAGGGTTTTGACGAGCTGCTGGCCGCCGCCGCGCGCCTGCTGCCCCAGCACCCCCGGGTGCGGATGGTGATCTGCGGCGAAGGTCCCGAGCGCGCTGCGCTGGAGCGGAGCTTGACGGCGCGCGGTCTCGGCGGCCGCGTGACCCTCGCCGGCTTTGTGCCCGACCGCGCCAGCCTGCTGGCGGCGCTCGATCTGCTGGTGTGCTCGTCGCGCTGGGAGGGCCTGCCGCTGGCGGTGCTCGAGGGGCTGCTGGCCGGGGTGCCGGTGGTGGCTACCGCGAACGCGCTGCGCGGCGATCCGCGCCTGCATGCATTTTTGGCAGTGCCGCCGGCCGCGCCCGGCGCCGACGCCCTGGCGGCGAGCCTCGCCGATGCGCTCGCCGATCCGGGGCGGGCGGAGCGCGCCACCGCTGCCGGCCGCGCCTGGGTGAGCGCCGAGTTCTCCCCCGCCGCCGCCGCCGAACGCCTCGACGCCGGCCTCGACCGGCTGGTCTGCCGCTCGCCGCAGGGGCACAGCTTCTATGAGGCCGCCTATACCCAGCCCGCCTGGCGCCGGCCCGCGGCCCCGGCCACCGGCGCGGAGGCCGCCGCCGGAGCGGCCGCCGCCGCGCCCCCCGGCGCCCGCTTCACCAAGATGTGGTATCGGGCCGCGCTCGAAACCATCCTGCCCCGCCTGCCGATTGCCGGGCGGCGTGTGCTCGAGATCGGCGCCGGCTACGGCTATCTGGCCGAGTACCTGGCGCAAGCCGGAGCCCAGTACACCGGCCTCGACCTCGCCTTCAGCGCGCTGCTGCAGTTTCCGCGCGGGCTCGCCCGCTGCGCCCCGGTCCAGGGCGACGCCTGCCGCCTGCCCTTCGCCGACGGCAGCTTCGATCTCGTGCTCTGCATGGAAGTGTTCGAGCACGTGGCCGACGGCCACGCTCTGCTGGACGAGATTCAGCGCGTCTCCGCGCCCGGCGCGCTGCTGCTGCTGAGCACGCCCAGCTACTGCAACTTCTTCCTGCCGGTCAAGCTGCTGGCCGACGCCGGCTGGGCCGGCGCGCGCCGGCTGATCAATCGCCAGCCCGTGGACCATACCCAATTTGCCTTCCGTCTGCGGCGTCTGCTCGCCGGTTACGGCGATGTGCTCGAACAGCGCGCCGTGCGCCTGCATCCGCCGTTGTGGGAACGGCTGGATGGTTTTTGGCGCGGACCCGAGCGCGGCTCGGCTCGTGCCGGCTTGGGCTCGCCGGGCCCCGGGCCGGCGCTCCACAGCCCTTCGAGTGCGGGCGCGGCGCTGCGAGCGTCTCAGCCGAGCCGGGGCAGGGGCCCACGCCAGTCAATGCTGCGCTGGTGCATCGGCCGCGGCGGGACGCGGTTGAATGACTGGGTTTTTGCCTTCGAACGGCGCTGGGGCGCGCGGCCGCCCTGGCGTCACCTCGGATTGCATACCTGCTTCCTGGTGCAACTGCGATACCGGGAGGCCCGCCCGGGTCCCATCCTCTATATGGCGCGCCCCGAGCTGCTGCCGGGCGCGCGCACGGCGCGCGCGTCGCGGCGGCAAGCGCAGCGTGCGGGAGGGGCGCGATGAGCGCGGCGGTTTCCACATCGCCCCAGGGCGCGCCGACCCCGGCAAATGAAGCAGACGCGACCCGAGTGCCGCGCGGCGGTGCGAGAGTCTCAGCCGGGCAGGCGCCGGCGCCCGCGCCAACCGAGGCAACCGCCTGCCCGCCGCGCCGGATGACGCCGCTGGACTGGGGCGGGCTGGGGCTGCTGCTGGGCGCGCTGGCGGCGCTCTATGCGCCGGTGATCGCGCGACTGGTGGGGCAATGGTGGTCGGACCCGACCTATGCCTACGGGTTTCTGGTGCCGTGTTTCTGCGCCTGGCTGGTGGTGCGGCGCCGCGCCCGGCTGCGGGCGCTGCCGTTGCGGCCCACGGCCTGGGGCGCGGCCGTGGTGGCGGCGGCGATCGTGATGCTGCTGGTCGGCCACCTGGCGGCGGAACTGCTGCTGCCGCGCCTTTCGCTGCTGCTCATCTTCGCCGGCCTGCTGCTGGCGCTCGGCGGCTGGCGCTGGCTGCGGGCGCTCACGTTTCCGTTGGCCTACCTGCTGTTCATGATCCCGCTGCCGGCGCTGATCTACAACCTCGCCACCCTGCCGCTGCAGGACATCGCCACCCGCACCGGCGTGGCCATGGTGGCCTGGACCGGCCTCCCCATCCTGCGCCAGGGCAACCTCATCGCCCTGCCCGCCACGATACTGGACGTGGTGGCGGCCTGCAGCGGCATTCGCTCGCTGCTGGCGCTACTGGCGCTGGCGGCGGCCTACGGCTACCTGGCCGAGGGCTCGGCGTGGCGGCGCTGGGTGCTGCTCGCCGCCATGTTCCCGCTGGCGGTTGTGAGCAACGCCGCCCGCATCGCCTGTACCATCCTGCTCAGCTTTCCGCTGGGCGAAGCCGCCAGCCACGGCGTCTGGCACCTGCTCACCGGCCTCGAGGTTTTTGTCGTCGCCGTCGCCGGGTTGATGCTCCTGCAGCGCGCGCTGCACGTCATTCCCAGGAGGCGTTTGCATGCCTAATCATTTTGGATTCCGCTGTGCCGCGCTGGCCGCCGTGCTCCTGCTGACGCTCGCCGGCATGGCCGTGTTCCTGCATCCCGCGGCGCCGCCGCCATCGCTGCCGCTGGGCCAATTCCCGATGCAACTCGGAAGCTGGCGCGGCCAGGCACTGCCGATGACCGCCGAGACGCTCACCGCGCTGCATCTGCATGACTACGTCAACCGCGTGTACTTCGGCCCCGACCAGCGGGCGGTGGGTCTCTACATCGCCTACTACCCGCGCCAGACCTACGGCGATGACATCCACTCGCCCAAGCACTGCCTGCCCGGCACCGGCTGGCAGCCGATCTCGACCGGCGCGCTCACCGTCCTGCTCGCCGGCCGCACCATCCAGGTGAACCGCTACCTGGTGGCGCGCGGCAGCGAGCGCGAGCTGATTCTGTACTGGTACCAGCAGCAGGGCCGCGTCATCCGCAGCGAATATTGGAGCAAGCTCTTCCAGGTCTGGGACGGTTTGCGCGAACACCGCAGCGACGCCGCGCTGGTGCGCGTCGCCCTCCCCGCCCCCGGCGACGCCGCCGCCGCCAATGCCGAAGGCGCCGCCTTCATCCGCATGATTTTGCCGCACCTCGGCGGCTTCATCCCTGATTAAGAGGAGAACGGAAGCAAAGCCATGAAATCCCGCCATGCCATCATCGCCGCCAGCCTGGGCCTGAGCCTGCTGCTGGCCGCCTGCACCCAGGATTCACAGCGCGCCGCCAGCGACTTGCTCGCCGAAGGCCACACCTACGAGCAGCAGGGCAAGGACGCCGCCGCTCAAATCGAGATTCAGCGGGCGCTGCAAGTCGCGCCGCGCTCGCTTGTCGCCTATCGCGCCCTGGCCGACCTGCAACTAAAACAGCAAAACTGGACCGCGGCCTACGCGGCGCTGCGCGAGATCGTCAATCTCGATCCGCGCCAGGTGCAGGCGCATCTGGACCTCGGCCGGCTCTACCTGCGCGACCGGGAATGGGACCAGGCGCGGCAGGAGGCGCAGACGGTGCTGGGCATAGCGCCCGACAACGCCACCGCGCACCAATTGCTGGCGGTGGTGGCGGCGGCCCGCAACGACCCGCAGGCCGCCGAGAGCGAGCTGGCGCGCATCACCGTACTGCGCCCCCGCGATCCCGATGCCTGGATCAACCTGGCGCTCGCGGAAGCCGGCAGCCAGCACACCGCCGACGCCGAACGCCACCTGCAACGGGCGATCGCGGTGGCGCCGCGGGCGGAGTTGGCCTACGCCGATCTCGCCAGCCTCGAGCGCGCCCAGGGCCAGGCTCCGGCCGCCCAGGCGACGCTGGCGGCGGGGCTCGCCGCCAACCCCAAGTCCATCGCGCTGGCGCTGGCCCAGGCCGCCGCCGTCTACGCCCCGGCGCATCCCCAGGCGGCGCAGCAGACGGTGGAGAGCCTGCTGCAGCGCCAGCCGCATGCGGCCGAGGTGGCACTGGCCGCCGGCGAGTTCTGGGCCGCGCGCGGCGATTGGAGCGCCGCCCAGCGGATCGAGCAGGCGGCGCTGAGCGATCAGCCGCCGAGTGTGCCGCTGCGCGAGCACCTGCTCGAGGTTGACCTTCATCTGCAACAGTGGGGCGACGCGACGGCGTTGGCCTCGGCGCTGCTCAAACTCCAGCCCGGCGACACCGCCGCTCAACTCGCCCAGGCGCGCGTGGCCATCGCCCGCGGGCAGGCGAATGCAGCCCTGCCCGGGCTGCAGCAGCTCGCCGGCCGCCAACCTGGGGCCGCGCCCGTGCTGTACACGCTGGGGCTGGCGCAGGCGAGCGCGAACCAGACCGGCGCGGCCGCCGCCAGCCTGAAGCAGGCCGTCGGCGACGACGCGCACTGCGCCGCCTGCCTCGCGCTGCTGGCGCAGTTGGAGCTGCAGCAGGGCCAAATCGCCGCCAGCCGCCAAACCGCGCAGCAGTACCAGGCGCTCGGCGCCAATGCCGCCGCCGCCGCCCGCCTGCTGGGCGAGGTGGACCTGCGCGCGGGCCAGGCCAAGTCCGCGCTCCGCGAGTTCCAGGCCGCCGGACTCGCCCAGTCGAGCCAGGCGAAGGATCAACTCAGGTTGGGCGCGGCCGCCGAAGCCGCCGGCCAATTGCCGCTGGCGCAGTCCGCCTACGAGCGCGCCCTCGCGCTTGAGCCCAACGCCAACGCCGCCGATGCGGCCGAGCTCACCGGCCATCTGGTGCACGTCCTGGCCGCGCGCAGCGATTGGACCGCGGCCGCGGCCGCCATCGCGCACTATCGCAGCGGCCATCCCCGCGCCGCCGCCGGCCCCTGGCTACAGGCCACCGTGGCGATGGCGCGCGCGCAGGATGCGGCCGCCCGCGCCGGCCTGCATCAGGCGCTCGGCCTGGAACCCAATTTCGTGCCGGCGGAAATGGATCTGGGCCGCTTGAACCAGTCCGGCGGCAACTGGCAGCGGGCCGTCTTCTGGTATCAGCAGGCGCTCAAGCAGCAGCCCTCGTTCGCGCCGCTGCTGACCCTGTGCGGCAACCTCTATTTGGCGCATGGGCAGTACAGCGACGCCGAGACCTATTTCCGGCGCGCCCTCGCCGCCCAGCCCGGCTTCGCCCTCGCCGCCGCCAACCTCGCCTGGTCCGAGGCGGCGCAAAACCAGGACTTGAACGGCGCCTTGGCGCTGGCGCAGCAAGCGGCCAGGAACGCCCCCAATCAGCCCTCAATCCAGGACACGCTCGCCTGGATCTATTACAAGCTCGGCAGCTACGGCTCGGCGCTCCCCATCCTGCGCCAGTGCGTGGCCGCCGCGCCGTCGTCGCCGCTGTTCCACTATCACCTGGGCATGGCCCAGATGGCCGCCGGCCAGAAAAGCGCCGGTGCCGCCGAGCTGCGCCAGGCGCTGACGCTGCACCTGCCCGCGGACGAAGCCACCGCCGCCCGCCACGCGCTGGCGGGCAGCGCCGCCGGGCCGCCGCTGTAACCCGCTTGGCCCACAACCCAATCGCTAATCGCCAATTGCTAACCCGCATTTCTCACAGTCAGGTCACGAAGGTCGCATCCAGGCGCGGCGCGCCCTAAAAAATGGGCGGCGATATCGAACGGCGAGCAGGAGGCGCTGTCTGGAGGACGATGGCACCAGGGCAGGTGCTGCGCCGCCCATTTTTCTAGACGGGCGCGCTA
>JBOGKJ010000250.1:0-10794 GCA_050745565.1 Terriglobales bacterium
GGGAGGCGGTGGTGGTCGAGGAGGCGGCGCTGCTCGAACTGGCGGGCGATCATGGTGATTTGTTCGGGGCGGAGCTGGCGGCGGTAGGGGGCGAGATCGCGGTCGAGCGCGGCGCGGAGCGCGACCATGACCTCGAGCGGCGTGGCCTGCTGCAGGGCGGCGAAGAGCTGGTCGTCGAGCACGGTGAAGGTGCGGTCGAGCTCTTCGGGGCGCAAGCTTGGCGCGGGCCCCGGCGCGGCGTCGCCGCGCGTCCCGCTTCCAGGCCCGCCGGCTTCGAGGCCGAGCGCCGCGGGCCGGACCTCAGGCCATGGATGAGCGCACGCCTGGGGCGGAGAGGCGGTCCACGGCCGCGAGAATGCGCGCGGCGCTCACCTCGGGTGTTTCCCGTGACGTCGGGCACAGGACCTCAGGCGACACTGGGGTTTCGTAGGGATCATCTACGCCGGTCAGTCCCGCAAGCTCGCCAGCGGCAGCGCGCCGATAAAGCCCTTTGGTGTCGCGCTGGGCGCAAACGCTGAGCGGAGCGTCGACGTACACCTCGAGGAAACGCCCGGCCCGGCTGCGGACCTCAGCGCGTGCCTCACGGTAGGGAGAAACCGCCGACACCACCACGGTCGCGCCGCTGTCGGCATTTAGGCGCCGCGCCAATTCGCCGATGCGCCGGACGTTCTCGTCGCGGTCCGTCCGGGTGAAGCCGAGCCCGGGGCTTAGCCACCCGCGAACCTGGTCCCCGTCGAGCCAATAGACAGTGTGGCCGCGCGCCCGGAGGGACCGGGCGACAATGCGGGCCAGCGTGGACTTGCCGGACGAACACAGGCCCGTCAGCCAGATGAGGAGCCCGTCGCGGGCAGGCCCCGGCGGGGGACTATCAGTGCGAACGTCCTCGATCATTGCCGCGCCAACGGTTTCACATGTGCCCGCAGCCAGGAGGACCAGCGACCCGGAAGCCCGGCACCGGGCGTAGGGGTCGAACAGCTCGGTTGACTCGAACTCGAGGCCGACAGCACCAAGCTCGCCCACACCGATGGAGGCGGCAGGCGTCGCCCGGCAGTTTCCGTTGATCCGGGATTTCATCTGAACCCGGACTTTCGCGTAGCCGCGCCAGTGCTTGGCGATGTAATCGCCGCCGGCGGTGGGTGTCTCGCACAGCCAAACCAATTTCGCGGGCCAGGCGCGCCTGGAAACCGGCGGATGGGGCGGCATCGCAATCACCGCACCACGCGCCAGGGCTGGGTCGGGATCGAGAACAACCTCAATGGAACGCCCGGCTTGGGCGGCGCGCACTGGCTCGGAGGCGGCATAGACGGCGGCGGCGGTGGCCGCCCGTCCAGCGGGAAGGGTGGCGACCGATGCACCGCGCCGGAGCGTCCCACGGGCCACGCGGCCGGCGTAGCGGCGCTCACCGCCCGGGCCGGCGAGCACGGCCTGAACTGCCATGCGGAAGGGGCCCTCCTCACGCCGCCTCGGCCGGGCCAACTCCAGCGCCGCCAGCAGCGTCGGTCCGTGCCACCACGAGAGTCGGGCGGAGGCCGCGGTCACGTTATCGCCGGCCAGGGCGGACACCGGCAGGCACTGCGATCGGGCCCCGCCCGCCGCGGCGCAGACCGCCAGGCAGGTCTCGGCCAGGGACTCAAACGTGCCCTCGTCGTAGCCGACCAGGTCCATCTTGTTTACCGCAATAATGAAATCGCTGGCGCCGAGCTGGGCACAGGTCAGTGCGTGACGCAACGTTTGCGGGGTGGCGCCGCGGGTGGCATCCACCAGCAGCAGCGCCAGGTCGGCGTTCGAGGCCGCCGTGGCGAGACCGCGCGCGAACTCCTCATGCCCGGGGGCGTCGGCCAGAACGTAGCTGCGGCTGACCGTGGAGAAGTAGCGGTAGGCCACGTCCATCGTTACGCCGTGCTCGCGCTCGGCGCGCAGGCCGTCGGTGACCCACGCGAGCTCGAGTCCGGCCGGCCCTGTGGTCCCGGGCCTACGAAGCCCATCCAACTGGTCCCGATAGATGCAGCCGCACTCGTACAGCAACCGGCCGACCAGCGTGGATTTGCCGTCATCGACGGCGCCGCAGGTAAGGAACTGCAGGCGCCGCACGGCTAGAAGTACCCCTCGAGCTTTTTTGCCTCCATGCCGCCCTCCTGGCCGTGGTCGATCAGGCGATTTTCGCGCTCCGAGCGGTCGGTAACCTGCAGCTCGTGAATGATTTCGCTGACCGAGGCGGCCGAGGATTGAATGGCTCCGGTGCAGTAAGTGCATCCGAGCGTGCGCATGCGGCAAAGCACACGCCGCACCTGCTCGCCGCCCTGCCGTGGCGGATCATGCTCGGTCGGGATCAGCAGGCGCCCGCGCACGAGCACCTCGCGCACCGCGGCGAAGTACAGCGGAACGACGGGAATCCGGCGCGCCCCAATGTAGCGCCAGACGTCCAGCTCGGTCCAATTCGAGAGCGGAAAAACTCTCATGGTCTCGCCCGCGGCGAGGCGACCGTTATAAAGGGCCCAGAGCTCGGGGCGCTGGCGGCGGGCATCCCAGGCACCGTTCCGGTCCCGCCGCGAGAATACGCGCTCCTTGGCGCGGGAGCGTTCCTCCTCGCGCCGGGCGCCGCCGACGGCAGCCGTGAAGCCATGCTGGTTTAGGGCGTCAAGCAGGGCGGCGGTTTTGAGCAGGCTGCAGCATCGCCCCAGCCCGAGCGCGAACGGGTTGGCGCCCGCGGCGATGGCCGCCTCGTTCCTGTGCACGATGAGGCGGGCGCCGGCACGCACGGCGGCGGCATTTCGGAAGGTCAGCATCTCGGCAAACTTGAACCCGGTGTCGATGTGCAGAAGCGGAAACGGCATAGGGGCTGGCGCGAAGGCTCTTTCCGCCAAGCGGAGCAACACCGATGAGTCCTTACCCACCGAGTAGAGCAGAACGGGGTGCTCGAAATCCGCCGCAGTTTCACGCAGGATGTGAATGCTCTCCGACTCGAGCCCCGAGAGATCCGGATCCAGCTTCACCGGCACGTCTCCGCCAGCAGCCGCTTGTAGACAGGCTGGGCCCAGAGCTCGGCGGCGGCGAGAACCGCTGGTGTGGCGGCGGCGCGCTTGCTGGCGCTGTCGGGGCAGAACCTGGCGGCGCACTGCTGCGGTTTCGAGTATTCGCACAAGGCGCGCTCGAGCCGCGAAGTGTCGGCGCTCCCCGGCCCCAGGCCGAAGAACTCGGCAACAGCGGTTACGCCGGCGAGATCTAACTGCTCGTAATCCATGACCCTGAGCCCGGGGCCGGCGCCGCTCTCCCCCGCTGTCATGTATTCTGCAAGACCGCGCGCGCACAGCTCCTCGCGCGCCGCAATCGGGGGCGCGGTCCGCAGCCATCCCGGCGGCCCTTTGAGGCAGCTGACCATGACCTCGACGGGGCTGCGGATGAGTAACAGGCAGGGAGCGTCGGGCCACAGCCGCCGAAAGGTGGGCAGCCAGTGGACGTTGCCGCTGGTGAGCTTTAGGACAAGGCGACGGCTATCGGCGCTGTGTCTGCGACCGTAGGCGCGGACCGCGCCCACGAGATAGTCGGGCGCTTCGAGCAGTGCCGAGACCGGCTGAGGCTCGGAAATAACGGTGGTTCCGTGGAAGGCGCGCAGAGCGTTGGCCAGTAGCGTAGAGCCGCAGCGGGAGATGTGGAAAATGAGCCCGCAGGGGCGCAGCTCTTCGGCCACACCCAGCAGCGCCGCGACGGACGTAAGAGCGATCGCTGCCGGCGCGCCTGCGCGTACGCGGGCCCTGGCTTCCTGGCGAAGGAATGGCGCTTCGGGCGGCGTCTCGCCAAGGTGTAGCCAACGCACGAACGGGCATCCACCGCGCAACCCGACCTTGACGGGAAACCAACCAGGCCCCGGCGCTTCCGCTTGCAGCTCAGCGGGCATGGGGACCGGCGGTAACAAGCAAGCCATCCTCGATAAGCTTATGCACCAGCGCAAGGCGCTCACTGTCGGATATTTCGCCCGGCAGCGTGCGAGCTTCAACGGCGGCGCCGGTTGCGATGCGTCGCAGCGCCGGCTCGAACGCAGCCGGCATTTCAAGCTCGATGCGATCGAATGCCATGGCGACACGCTCGCCGCCTGCCGCGGCCCGGACCCGGCATGCTCCGAGCGGCCGCAGGCGGACAGAAGTCTCCATGCGCACGCCCAGCGCGGAGGCCGGCGCGCCCTCGGCGCCGAGCCCCGGCGGCGCGCCCTCGCTCCTGCAGAACGCGTCCGCGAGCTCCCGCTCCGCGGCCTCCAGGTCGAGCACGCCGGGCAGTGATCGCGCCAGCTCGGCAGCGAAAGCGACCGTCTTGGCATCGCTTCGCGCGTGGGTGGCGAACCCTGGCCGAAGCCCGCAGCGGAGCCCGTCGAGGCGCAGTGCGGCTTGACCGAGAGCCACGGTCAGCAGCTCAAGGTAAGTAACCGGGTGGATGCCCACGGTGAGATGCCATGAGGCGGCGTTGGGCTCGGCCTGGGCTTCGTGGAACCAGCCGCGCGGCAGGTAGAAGGTATCGCCTTGCTCCAGCACGAACTCTTCGAGCAAGCCGCGGCCGGCGCCCGTGTCGTGCCCGCGCTGACGCCGCGCGCGCTCCACGCCATCGCGTTTTTCGCGCTCGCAGTGCAGCGTGGGCACGTGCTCGAGCGGGCTCGCGAGCGGAGAGTCATAGACACGCCAACGCTTGCGCCCGCTAACCTGCAGCACGAAGACGTCGTGGGTGTCAAAATGCCGGCTCAGGGTTTGGGCACCGGGCGGGGTGAGATAGGCATTGACGCTCACAGGGAAGCTGAACCGCTGTCTCAGCGCGCGGGCCAGCACGGCAATTCGGGCGGAAAAACGCTGGACGCCATCAATGCGAACGGAGTAGCCCGCCGCCAGCGCCTCCGCGGCGTCGGCGCCGTGGCGTCCTCCCGCGTAGCGCGCGCCGGCGTTGAATACCTCGATGGCGCCCTGGGTCTGGCTGGCGGCGGTGACAACGAACTCGAGCTCCCCCTCGGGCAGCAGGGAGGCGAAGTAGTCCGCGTTGCCGCGTGCGAGCCGTAACGGTTGGCGCTCCCAGTGGGAATCCAGGAACTCAGTGCCGGCGAGGGGCGCGAGCAACCAATCGAGCCCGGCTGCCGGGCTCGCGCTCGACGGGCTCTCGAGACTCCGCACGATTGCCGGCGCTGCCGCGGCCATCAATTGCCCCCGAGCGCGTCGAGCGCCTGCTTCGCGTACCGACGCACCGTGCTGCTGCTATCGTGGGCGGCCAGTTTCGAGAAAAGGGCTCGGAGTTTCGCATCGCGGAATTGCGCCAGGGCCATCACCGCCCACGCGCGGGTGACCTCATCGGGGCTGCGCGTGCCGGCGACGAGGACGGGCTCGGTCTTCGGGTCGTGGTAGGCAGCAAGCGCATGGATGGCCTGCGCGCGGGTCACGCGATCGCCGTGCAAGGCGAGAGACTCGATCTCGGGCTCGATCGCCGTATCGTGAATGAGGCTTAGACCCTGCAGCGCGCCGAGGACGGTTATGGTGCTGGTGGACGAGCCAGAAGAATGGAGCGCAGCCACGAGCGCCCGCCGCACGCTTGCCTGGCCGGCCGGGCTAAGGCGGTTGAAGATTCCCGGGTCGCACATCCGCGCGAGCGTTCCAATCACGTCGGCGTGCATGGCCTGCACGCATGATGGGCCCCGAGGACCGAGGCAGACCGAGTCGCCGCTCGATCCCGCCCTTAGCGTCTTCAGGAGCAGCGGCAAGGAGGCCTCACCAAAAGCCGCCACCGCGTCGGCCGCCATGCCTCCAGTCTGGATATCATCAATCAGGGCCGGCAGCGCGCGCGCGTCTCGCAGACCCGCCACGGCACCGATTAACTCTCCGAAATATTCACCCGCGCCTTCGCCCTCCGCTTTGGGTGTCTCGTGCCGCGCGACAGCTGAATTATACGCGATGTTGGCGGCATTCTGAGCCCTGTTCTCGCGTGCGAGGAGCGCGATAAGAGCGAGGTGTATTGTATCTTCCTCTCCGGGATGCCTGGCAATTTCACTGGGAGGTAGGGATTCGAGCGCGCTTAGCGCTTGCGCACGGGCCTGCCACGTCGGTGCGTGGAGGGCGGCGAGGATACCGGCCAGATCCGAATTTGCCGTGGTCCCCAGGCCGGCCTGCGCCCCTGCCGCCAGCGTCAGCACCAGGTAAAGGGCCGCGCCCGCCCAAGGCCTACTGAACGAATTGCGGGGGGTCATCGACCGCCCTCCAGTCGGCATGCACGTGGCCGTAGGTGGAGTACTGCACCGGCTCGGTATAGCTCGCGTTGGCCCCGGTCGGACCTGTTAGATTGACCAAATCCTGCCAAGTTGCTTCTGTCGAGGCGATATCGGCCGCGTCGCCGAACATGTGACGGCTTTCCGCGACACCGCCGACGTCAAGGTTGTGCTCCGGCCGCCGATAGCCGCTGGAAACGGTCATCGGCTGCCCCCACAGATAGCGCCAGTACTCGAGGCCCCACCCTGCCGTCGGCGGCACCAGGAGCGGTTCCTGGATCAGCGCCCAATCCGAATCGTTGCCGGCGCCGATATTGAGCTCGTTGAAGCTAAAGTACTCCCCAGATGCGGATTCGGTGAAGTTGTCGCAGGTTGGGGTGAGGACGGGCGAGTTTTCATCGCAGGTCTTATCGCCGACCGGGAGGCACGCCGAGTCGTCCATGACACCCGACCCATAGACGGTGCCGGGAGCGTACTCCTCGATGAGCTCCCCGCGGTCCTGGACGCGGCCGTAGGGGTCGAGATCGGTCGGGTCCCCGCAAGCGGTGACCGCCAGCGTGGTGTTGGCACCGAGAAGACCGTCGGGGCACTCGCACTCCGAGGGGTTCCAGACCGGGACGAAATCCGAAGCGTAAATCGTGACGCTTCCCGCGGCGACGCCGGTCACCACGCCGCTTGAATCCACGGTGGCGATGCTGGTGTCGGAGGAGTTGAAAGTGGGGTTGGGGAGGTCCTCGTAGTCGTCCTCATTCGGTTCTTCGGTGGCCTCCATGCCAGTCTGGACAGTGCCGTTTACAGCGACGTATTCATCGTTGGCCCAAACGTCGGCGTCGTCGTCCCACCCGCAAGGCCCTCCGCCGACCAACTCGGGGCTGACCTGGCAGACCCCGATGGCCTCCATCTGCAGCCGCGCACGCACCAGCTTCGCCGCGTGGTGCGCGCGCTCGGCGCCTGCGGGCCGGCTACCGGGGCGAAGCACCGCAGGACGAGCGGCCGGCACGCCGGCCGGCGTGGCGAAACTGGTGGGGGAGATCACGAAGGCGCCGATGGCGATGCCGACTTGTTGGGGGCCGCTCTTGCGCAGGTCCACGATGCCGGTGGCGTCGGGAAGCGGCGTGGCTTGAGTGACGATTTTCAGCGATCCGCTCGGAGCCGCCGGGAAGCTGCGCCCAAACTGGTCAGGCGGGGCGGAGCCGCGCAGCTCCGCCGTACTGAGCGTAACGGAGCCCTGGGCGGGGAGCGCGAGCGGGAGGAAATAGCACTGATCGCAAATCCGGTTGGAATGCACGACGCGCATGGTCAGGCCGGCGCCGCCGGTAAACTCGAGCCGCAACTGCTGCGCCTGACTGCTCGGGTTCCAGAGGGTGATGAGGGTGGTCTGGCCGCCGGCGTTGGTCCAGCGCTCGAGGCCCGTGGCGGGCTTGAAGATGTTGTCGAGGGCGTGCAGCTCGGCATCCACCGTGTAGACCCCGCTGGAGTCAGTCGAATGCGCCTCCATCTCCAGGTCGCCGCGGTGACCGCGGAAGCTGGCCACCAAGTTGATCATACCCGATGCTGCGCATTTTTCCGTTGCCAACGACGGGCCGAGCGCGACATCGCGCTCCTGCCGCGGGGCGAGCGTGACCGGCAGCTCAAATTTGCAGAGCGGCGCGGGATTGCTGGTGCCGGCGGTGATTTCGAGCCTGACCGCGACGGGCAGCGGTGCGCCGGTGGTGTTCCGGAGGCTGACCTCAGGCGCAAACGTGACGTCCTGGGGCAGGCCGAAGTCGGCCGGGGGGGCGCCCACGGGCAGTCCGACCACCGCCAAGCGGCCGAGGCCGGGGGGCCCAAAGGCCCGGCCCCTGCGCAGGAACTGAAGGCTGAGGCTGGTATCGGACGCGGGGTCTTGGAGGGCACCCGCGATAAGCGTGGCGCCGCTGGGCGCGTGCGGATCAATTTCGAGACCGCCGGCCTGACGTTCGGCCTCCGGAAGTTGGGAAATCAGCGGCTCGAGGCTGATGGTGCTGGTCGCATGCGGGGCGAGCGTCACGCCCGAGCCCGCGATGCGGGTACCTTGAGCGCCTGTGACGAAGTAGTCCACCGAGGTGGTGTCACCAGTGACGTTGCTCAGAGCGAACCAAGCCGAGGTGGTCGCCGTGGCTTTCGACCAGAGCGCCTCGTAGGGTTGAGGATCCGCACTCAAAGCCGCCGCGCGCGCGCGATTCTGTTGGCGAAGAAGCGCGCGGGCGTACTTCTTGGCCATTGCGGGCGCGATATTATCCGGCATTGGTCCCAGCGGCAGCGGCTTGCGGCGCGGTGACGGCGCGGGGGAGAAAGCCTCGGCTAGACCGGAGCTGCCGCCGTCGGCGATCTCGAGCGTGGCCTTAACGTACGCAATGGGCGCGCGATAGCTGAGGCCAATGCTGCCCCAGAGCCATCCGCCGCCGGCCGGCTGTGCCGCCAGAGCCTTGCCGATGTCGAGATCCGCATTGCCCATGGGCGGCACGACCACTGCGGGCAGCGCCACCGCGGTGCCATCCGCCAAGTAGAGGGTTGGGACGATGCTGAGCACGTGGCCGCTGGCCCCGACCTTGATGTGTACGATGCTATCGAACTGGCCATCGGTGCGCCAGGGCCCGCCGTAGAGGGTGAAGGACCTCGACGGGCGCGGCGGGACGTAGCGCTGCGCCGCAGCCGTGAAGGTACACACGACTGCCGCCAGAGCGAGGCCCGCGAGTCGCCGGGCGAGCCTCGGGCTGCAGTGGGAAATAGCGCTGGTCCGAGGTCGGCGTTCGTGCGCCGCTGGCACTCTCACGGGCAGCAGTCCGACCGTATGGCCTTGCCACAAAGCCCGGCCACCCTCGCGGCGCGAAGTCCCCCGCCGCAGCCAAAACACCGGCTTATTCAGGAAGCTCTTAATAGGAGCAGTCGTCGAAGTAGGGATCGTCATAAACGCCACTATTGCCGGGGTCGCAGAGACCGCAGCGAAGCAGGGGAATCGCGCCGGCCTTGGCCGGCGAGTTGGCGGCCTGCTCCAATTGCATCGGCTGGCGACGGGTGATGGTATCGCCGTTGAGGATGCGATTGGGATCCGGGCCGGCAAGTGAGTTGGCAGGGTTCTCGTCAGGCATGATTGAGCCTCGGCGGCATGGCAGTCAGTTCCAGCGGCGCGGCGGGCACGCGCACGCGAATGAGCGGCGGCCGCACCGCCAAACGCTCGAGCCGCGTCGTGAGGTCGGCCACGCTCCAGTGCGGAGCACGCGCTAGGAACTGGCGCGCGAAGGCGCGAGCCGGGCTCGGGGGGCCGGAAGCAAGCGCTTCGATCGCGGACCGGGCGCGGCCTGACATTCTGGTGCCACGCGGCTCGTCGAGCAGCGCGCGGGCGAGATCGCGTTCCGCGTCCCAGGCGGCGCCGAGTTGGCGCTCGAGGCTGGAGCCGCCGCTGCCCACCAATGTGCCGTCGGCAAAGAGCACGTCGTCCACCGTTACGTCGAAGCCGGTGCCAAAGCGCTCGGCCTCAAGCCAGTGCGCCGCAACGGACCGGGAGGGCAGCGGCCGGCGGGCACGGGGCGACCGGGGAGCCAATGCAACGTACGGCGCCACCAGTCGCGTCTCGCCTGGCCGCAGGACAGGGCGCGCCGCGGTGGCCAAATTATTGCGGCCGGATCGCGCGAAGCGGTGGACTAAGAACGCATTGTTGCCGGAAGACCAGCGGACGGTGAATCCACGAATCGGGCGGTCGGTCTTGTTGGTGATGAGGAGCGCCGAGTACGGCGCTAAGGTAGAGCCCGCGACGCCGGGAAAGCTGGCGGCCAGGCGTCGCGCAAATGCAGGCTCAGACTGGCCGGTGACCCCGAGGACCAGCGCCACGCCCGACCTGGCGCCAGCGGGCGCAGGTACCGCGCCCAGGCCCGGGATCTCGCCGAGCAAGGGGGGGGGCAGAGCCGCTGCGACGGCTGCGGCGGCGAGCCATCCGAACAGAGACCGGCGGGAAACGTCAGCAAGGGGCGTCATGCAGCACCTCGATCCCTCAAGCGGAGACATCTTATCACGCTTTTTAGGAATGTCACAAAATATATTTTAATTTTCGTTGGCGGAGAAACCGGGCAGTCAATACTTGGCCCAACAGCCAGAAAGCCAGGTTGCCGCCGGCGGTAGCAAACTGGTCCGCGTTGCTCGACCCACATACATTGCCCCGTCGGCAGGGGGCCCGGGCGCACGGCGCACGGGCAGCATCTCCGCTGCGCGCTCTTCTAGACTGGCGGGGGCGATTCACTGCGTTCGCAGCAGCGCGGCATGAAATGCGGGCCGGCGCGATCCGAGGCCCACTGCCGCCTTGTTAATTGTTGAGAGGCCCCAGATCTCAGGAAGTTCGAACGGCGCGAAGATGCGGGGGCAGGGGGCCGGCCCCACGGCTGCGAACCGCGGGAGCTATTCCATGTAGAACAGGCTGAGGCGCGGGAGGCGGTGGTGGTCGAGGAGGCGGCGCTGCTCGAACTGGCGGGCGATCATGGTGATTTGTTCGGGGCGGAGCTGGCGGCGGTAGGGGGCGAGATCGCGGTCGAGCGCGGCGCGGAGCGCGACCA
>JBOGKJ010000251.1:0-4058 GCA_050745565.1 Terriglobales bacterium
CGTCACCACCACCCCTGAACCGGATACATTGGTTTACCGCGCCTCCGGCATGCTCGGCTTGCTCGGATTGGCCATGAAGCGTAAATCGGCGCTCGCCCGCTGAAAGCTGCCCGCCGATCGCCGCCCGCTTTTTGCTTTTCGCTGACAGCTGATAGCTGTCCGCTGACAGCTACTGAAATGGCGGGGGGCGGGGCTCGAATCCGCGACCCGCGAGGTGACAGTTTTGCGCCCTGTCCCTTAACCCCTTACTCCAGCGTGCCTTCCCCTCTTTTCTTGTCACCAATATCCGCCGATGCGGCACGGCCGCCCGTCTCAGGACGCCCTCCCGTTGCTCCCACCCCGCGGGTCGGGCTGCGGCCGGAATTCGCTTGGCGGCAACGCGCACCCGCGCTGCTCAGGGCGCGTCCAAGTTGCCTCGTCAGGCGCAGATCGCGCAATCTGTGCGCGAGCGCCGCGACAGATACGATCCATTGCTTCTTCAGGCCCACTAAAGCTTCGTGCTGCACCAGCGTGTCAAGTCCAAAAGCGTACAAATTCGTAACAATTAACAGGTCGGGGCCGCGATTGCCGGCGTTGGTGCAGCGTGGCGGCTCGCTCCCTGCCGCCTATTGCCGGGCGCGGGCCCCTGCCCCTACTCGGCTGAGACGCTCGCAGCGCCGCGCCAGCACTCGAAGGGCGGCGCCGGCCTGGGCCCGGCAGCCCAAGGGGGCGCGAGCGGCATGGCTGGAGGGGGGCCGCGCCACTTCGTTTGCCGGGAGCGGTGAAAGCGCCACGGGCGCTTTCACCCCGTTGGAATTCCGCGGCCCTTCGCGCCGATTTTGCCCGCAGTGCAAACGGCGCGACTCCCGCGGGCTGCAGTTACCACGCTTTCCCTATCGCTCGCTTCCTGCCGCCTTCGACCGCTTTTCGCCATTCTCACTCAGTTTGATGATGGTGCTGCCCGAGGGCGGGGTCAGCTGGAACGGGTTCGGTGTGGCAAACGGCTGATTGACGGCGATGCCGGCGGGCGACAACTTCATCTTCAGCGAGTAACCTTCCGCCGGGCGCTCGATCGTCAGCACGGTCGGCACCGGAATGTTGTCGCGGGTGGTGAATTTGTCGTAGGTGGCGCGCGTCTCGTGAATCCCGTCGCCGTCATAGATCACCTGCCCGCGGGGCAACAGGTCCAGGCGGCTGATCCGGATTCGCCGCTTGAGCCGCAGCCGGCCATCGTCGGCATGCAACAGCACCAGCACTTCATAGCTGCCCTCGGGCGCGTCCGGGTCGAGCGCCACCTCGGCGCTGGCCGGAATCGGGTTGATCAGCAGCGCGTTCAGAATCACCTGCGGACGCAGCTTCTCGAGCGGGTTCGACACATGCTCGGGAATGACGTTGTTGAGCCCCTCGATGAACTGGTTGTAATAGGGCAGACTGAGCTCGAAATGCGAGCCGTTGCTGGCCATGTCGAAGAGCTTGCCGAGCAGCGTCACCGAGCCCCAAATGCGGATGTTCGCGGGCTTCTGCATCAGCAGATAGGTGCCGATTTTGTAATGCTTTTTGCCGGCCTTGGCGGAGAGGTCGAGCTTCAGCGTCAAGCTTTCGATGGCGCTGGCGTTCTGATTGAAGCTGGCGACCAGCTGCTGCAGTGTGGCCGAACGCAGCGGCGGCGAAGGCGGCAGCGGCACCGACCGCGGCGTTCCGCAGCCAGCGGTGGCGAGGGTGAGGGCGGCCACGGCGGCCAGCGCCGCCAAGCCGCGCGTGGCGTGGCACGGAGGCAATTTCCCTATTGTAATGGCACCCACGGCCCTTTAAAGGCGGAATTTACGACTCTTCCGACTTCTTGCCCATCTCTTCGGTGGCTTTTTTCTGCGCCTCGGACTTGCGTTCCAGCCGCTCCGAGCGGCGTTTGCGCTTGGCCTCCTGCATCCCTTCGCTGCCCAGAAATTCGATGTAGGCGAGCGGGGCGTTGTCGCCCTGGCGGTAGCCGGTTTTCACGATGCGGGTGTAGCCGCCGGGGCGATCGCCGAACCGCGCCGAAAGCTGATCAAACAACTTGGCGACCGCTTGCGGGCTGAGCAGATAGCTGGCCGCCTGCCGGCGCGCGTGCAGCGAGCCGCGTTTGCCCAGCGTGACCATGCGTTCGGCCAGCGGGCGCATGGCCTTGGCTTTTGGCACCGTGGTCTCGATGCGTTCCTCGAGCACCAGTGAGGTGACCAGGTTGCGCAGCAGGGCGCGGCGGTGGGCGGGCTTGCGCCCAAGTTTAAAACCGGCGTTGAGATGGCGCATGGCGGTATCCGGCGGGGACGCGCTCAGTCGGCATCGGCGCCAGGCACGGCGTTGCCCTGGTCGTCGATGCGCATGCCGAGCGACAGTCCCATGGTGGCGAGAATTTCCTTGATCTCGTTCAGCGATTTGCGGCCGAAGTTCTTGGTCTTCAGCATCTCGCCCTCGCTCTTCTGGATCAGCTCACCGATGGTCTGAATGTTGGCGTTCTTCAGGCAGTTATAGGAGCGCACGCTGAGCTCGAGTTCCTCCACCGAGCGGTTGAGGTTCTCGTTGCGCAGTTGCAGTTGACGGCTCTCGGTGAACTCGCTACCCTCGGGCACTTCCTCGAAGTTCACGAAGATGCTCATATGGTCCTTGAGCAGCTTGGCGGCCAGTCCCACCGCGTCGGTGGGGCCGACGGCGCCGTTGGTCCACACCTCCAGCAGCAGCCGGTCGTAGTCGGTGGTCTGGCCCAGGCGCGCCGCGTCCACGGTGTAGTTGACCTTGCGCACGGGCGAGTGCACGCTGTCAACCGGAATGAACCCCACCGCCAGGTCCTCCTCGTAGTTGCGGTCGGCGGAGACATAGCCGCGGCCGACCTTCAGCCGCAGGTCCATGTCGAGCGAGCCGCCCTCGCTGACGGTCGCGATGTAGACGTCCTTGTCCAGCACCTCGACGTCACCGTCGGTTTCGAGCATGCCGCTGGTGACGATCCCGGGCGAATCGGCCTTGAGGTAGATGTGCTTGGGGCCATCCACGCTCACGCGGAAGGGAACCTGCTTCAGGTTGAGGATGATGTCGGTGGCATCCTCGACCACGCCCGGGATGGACTGAAACTCATGCAGCACCCCCTCGATCCGGACGGCGGTGATGGCGCCACCTTCAATCGAGCTCAGCAGCACGCGCCGAAGGGCATTGCCGATGGTGTTACCGAAGCCGCGCTCAAACGGCTGGGCGGTGAACTTGCCGTAGCGATCGGTAAGGGAATCTGGATCCACGGCCAGGCGTTTGGGTTTCTGGAAGCCTTTCCAAAGCATGCTTTTGTTCTCCTCAGCAGTCCAGGCGATGGGCATAACGGGCACCTTCAGGGACGAGTAGTTACTTGCTGTAAAGCTCGACGATCATCTGCTCCTGCAGCGGCAGGTTGATATCGCTGCGCTGCGGGAGGCTGAGGATGCGTCCGGTGAGCTGTTCGCGTTCGAGCTGGAGCCAGGGCACGAGTGAGCCCTGGCCGAAGTACTCGGCCGCGTTGACGATGACATTGAGTTTGCGGCTGGCCTCGCGCACGGCGATGGTGTCGCCGACTTTGGCTTGAAAGCTCGGGATGCTGACGCGCCGTCCGTTGACGTGGATGTGGCCGTGGCGCACGAGCTGGCGCGCCTGGGCGCGCGAGGTGGCGAACCCGAGGCGGTGGGTGAGGGTGTCGAGGCGAAGTTCGAGCTGGCGCAGCAGCAGTTCGCCGGTCACGCCCGGCTGCCGGCTGGCGCGGGTGAAGTAGCCGCGGAACTGGCGCTCCAGCACCCCGTAAATGCGGCGCGCCTTCTGCTTTTCGCGCAACTGCAGGCCGTAGCCGACGATCTTGGGACGGCGGGCGGCGCCGTGCTGACCGGGGGGGGTGTTGCGCTTTTCGACGGCGCACTTGCTGGAGAAGCAGCGCTCACCCTTGAGAAACAGTTTCATGCCCTCGCGACGGCAGAGACGGCAAACGGGACCAGTGTAACGAGCCATAGAAATCCTTTTGTCAGACGCGGCGGCGCTTGGCCGGGCGGCAGCCGTTGTGGGGGATGGGGGTGACATCCTTGATGGAGCGCACT
>JBOGKJ010000252.1:0-27502 GCA_050745565.1 Terriglobales bacterium
CGCCTCCGCGGCTGGCTCTACAACCTGCGCGCCAGCGGCAAGCTCCTGTTCCCCATCTTGCGTGACGGCACTGGCTGGATGCAGGCTGTGGTGCTGAAGAAATCGGTCAGCGAAGATGCCTTCGAGCAGCTTCGCACCCTCACCCAGGAGTCGTCCCTCGAGCTCGAAGGCCAAGTCCGCGCCGACGCCCGCGCCCCCGGCGGCTACGAAATGGATGTCAGTGCCGTGACCATCCTGCAGGCGGTTCCGAACGCGCACCCCTACCCGATTTCACCCAAGGAACACGGCATCGAATTCCTGCTCGAGCACCGCCATTTGTGGCTGCGCAGCCAGCGCCAGGTGGCGATCCTGCGTGTGCGCCACGAGATCATTCGCGCCGTGCGGGACTTCTTCGACGGCGATGGCTTCACCCTCGCCGACGCCCCCATCCTGACCCCCGCCTCCTGCGAGGGCACCAGCAGCTTGTTCGAGGTCGAATACTTCGAGCAGAAGGCCTATCTCACCCAGTCCGGCCAGCTTTACGCCGAGGCCGCTGCCATGGCCGTCGGCAAGACCTACTGCTTCGGGCCCACCTTCCGTGCCGAAAAAAGCAAAACCCGCCGTCACCTGACCGAATTCTGGATGGTCGAGCCCGAGGTGGCCTTCGCCACGCTCGACGACGTGATGACGTTGGCCGAGCGCCTGGTCGGGTTCATCGTCGGGCGCGTGCTCGAGCGCCGCCGGCCCGAGCTGGCGCTGCTGGAGCGCGACCTCAGCAAGTTGGAGGCGGTGCAACTGCCCTTCCCGCGCGTCAGCTACGACGACGCGGTGGCGCGCGTCCAGGCCGCCGGCGGCGCCATGCAGTACGGCACCGACCTCGGCGGTGCCGACGAGACCTTGCTCTCGCAACAGTTCACCTCTCCGGTGATGGTCCACCGCTACCCCACCGCCGTCAAGGCCTTCTACATGCAGCCCGATCCGGAGCGCCCCGAGCTGGCTCTGTGCGTAGACATGCTTGCGCCCGAGGGTTACGGCGAGATCATCGGCGGCAGCCAGCGCATCCACGACCTCAACCTGCTGCTGCACCGCATCGAAGAGCACAAACTCCCGACCGAACCCATCGAATGGTACCTCGACCTGCGCCGCTTCGGCACCGTGCCGCACGGCGGTTTTGGCATGGGCATTGAGCGGGTGGTGAGCTGGATCTGTGGCCTGGAACACGTGCGCGAGGCGATCCCGTTTCCGCGCACGATTTACCGCCTTCAGCCCTGAAAACCCGTTTCGAGTTTCGAGCTGACGCGCGCGGCGTCAACCCGAAACTCGAAACCCGCACCCTGAATCTTTATACCTACTGCCCCAAACTGTTCTTCAGGATTTTGATCTCGACCGTGCCGCCAGCCGTCTTGCGGGTGCTGGCGGAGGCCATCTGTGCCTGTGAGGGCGCCTCGGCATTGCCCATGCCCATGGTGAAGATGCGGTAGAGGGGCACATTGTGCTGCAGCACCATGTAGCGCACCACGGTGTTGGCCAGTTGCTGGCTGGCCGCGATCCCGGCGGCGCCTTTACGGCTGGAGTAGGCGGTCACCTCCACCACGTAGCCCTTCTGGTTGTCGAGGCCCTGCAGGAAGCTGTCGAGTTGTTGCTGGGTGCTGGCGTTCAATGAGGTCGGCCCGGGCTTGAAGTGCAATTGGGCCGCCTGCGATACCTGATACTGGTCCACGCCCTGCACCTTGGTGTTCACGCTCCCGACCTGCTGCTGCAGTTGCGAGGCCTGGTCGCTATCCTGTTGCACCTGCTGCTGCGCACTATCGGCCAGTTGGTTGGCCTTTTGCGCCTGATCGCCTGCGGCGCTGATGCCAGCTTTGGCATTGGCGTCCACGTCGGAGATGGATTTGGCGTTGTCGGCCGACAACCCATTCAGCTCGTTGACCCGGTCGCGGATCGGCGAGAGCTGTTTTTGCACGTACTTCTTCCGTGCAAACGGGTTCATCCGGCCCCAGAAGCCCTGCTTCACCGGCGCGGTCAGCGGCGGCTTCTGCGTCGCCGTCTCGCTGGCGGGCTGCGTTGCGGCCTGCGGCGCCGTGGTGGTTTGCGTGTCTTGAGCGGCGAGGGGCAGCGACAGCATGGCGGCGGTTGCCACCGCGACGGCGAGCCCGAGGAAATGATGCTTGCGCATATATTGATCCCTTCGTTGAGCCATCTCCACTTCCAGCTCTACCTCTGCTTCTATACACGTATGATGCCAAATCGAAAAACAAAGAAAACAATGCGCTTGCGAGGCAGTTTCGCGCCGGCCAACAAGGATAAACGGCTTGGCATCACGTAAAAAGCGCGTTATGCTTTGGGTGGTGCTGTAGTTCAGGGCGCTTGGAGACGGGAGTCATTGGCGGAGACGAACGCATGCTGATCATTTGGTTCATCCTCGGCGCGGTGGCAATGCGGTTCATGCCGCATGCCTGGAATTTCACCCCGGTCATCGCCATGCTGCTACTGGCGGGCTGCTATATGAAGGCGCGCCGGCTTTGGATTCCGATCGTGGCCCTGATGGCCAGCGACTTCGCACTCAACCTCTGGGTCTATCACGCTCCCGGCGGCCTTGATCAATACTTCACCTGGTCGGCCTACTTCGTGGTCCTGGCCTTGGCGCTGATGTTGCTCAAGGGCAAGGTCCGGATTCCGGCGCTGCTTGGCACCACGGTGGCCAGCTCGACCCTGTTTTTCCTGATCAGCAACTTCGGAACCTGGATCGGCAGCGAGATGTACCCGCACACGCTCAGCGGCCTCGCCACCTGCTACTGGATGGGCATTCCTTTCTACCGCAATGCCGCCGCCGGCGACCTCGTCTATGTGGGCGTGTTATTCGGCTTGTACGCCTTCCTGCATGAACGTCAACTGGCGCGCGCCCAAGCTGCATAGCTACGGTAATAGTTAAGGGAATAGTCAGGGGAATAGATAGGGCATGCCGCCCGCCGCGACCCGGGCGCTTTTGGTCTTCAACCCCGATGCCGGCCGAGGCCGGCATCGTCGCCACAGCACCTTTGAACGTCTGTGCCAGGGCCTTCGTGCCGGCGGATGGGCGGTAAGCGCCGCCGAGGACCGCCCCGCCACGCTCGCCGGCTACGACGTGGTGGTGGCCTGTGGCGGCGATGGCACCTTGCACCATCTGCTGCAGCCGTTGGCAGCGCTGCCCGCCTCGGCGCGCCCGGCACTTGCCGTGGCACCCCCGTTCGGCACCGCTAACATCATGGCCCACGCGTTGGGCTGCCCGCCCGGGCCCGCAGCCGCCGCGCGCTGGCTGCTGCGGGCCCGTGCAGTGAAAGTGGTGCTGGGCCGTGCGGAAACCGCGGCCGGCGTGCGCTGGTTCGCCACCATCGCCAGCGCTGGCTTCGATGCCGCCATCGTCCACAGTCTCGAGGCCTCGGCCGCCAAGCGGCGCTGGGGCAAGCTCGCCTTCGCCGCCAGGGCCATCACGCACTGGCGCCACCACTTCCCGGCGCCGCTCGAGCTTGAGGCCGCAGGCCGTCGCCTCACCGCCGATGGCCTGCTGGTCGGCCTGACGCGCTTCTACGCCGGCCGCGGCCGCCTCGGCCAGCTGGAGGGCGGCAGCATTGCTCTCGCGCTGCACGGCGCCCCCGCCTGGCTGCCCCTGCAAGCGCTTGGCTTGGCCACCGTGGGTCTGGACCGTGCCCCGCGCGTCCAGCGCCTGCCGCCGGGTCCGATTGAGATCACCACGCCCGGCATCCCCCTTGAACTCGACGGCGAACCCTTCGGCGTCACGCCCGCCCGCCTCAGCATGGAACCTGACGCCCTCACCATGCTCATGCTCCCGCTCCGCCGCCGCGCCTCCCGTGGGGACTGACGACTAGCCGCTATACTGACCCATGCCCGCCGCCTCGGAAGCCCCCCAGTCCGCTCATGGCCTGATCCGGGCCATGGGAATCTGGGATGTCATCCTATTCAACATCGCCGCCGTGCTCGGCCCCCGTTGGGTGGCCACGGCCGCCCACACCGGCCCCAGTTCCGTTGGGCTCTGGCTCACGGCCGCGGTGCTGTTCTTCCTGCCGGCTGCTCTGGTGATCGTCGAACTGGCCACGCGCTTCCCGCACGTCGGCGGCATTTATTCCTGGACGCACGAAGCCTTCGGGCCCTTCCATGGCTTCGTCAGCGGCTGGGCCTACTGGACCTACAGCATCGTCTATTTCCCTGCCCTGCTGAACGCCAGCGTGGCGATGTCGGCCTACATGGGCGGGCCCCACTTCGCCCTGCTGGCGCAAAACAAGACGTTTGTGATGGCCGGCTCGCTGGCGATTCTGGCGCTGGCGATTTGGCTGAACATCGTGGGCGTGGGCGTCGGCAAGTGGCTGGAAAACGCCGGCGGCATCGGCACCTACGTCCCGTTGGCGCTGCTGGTGCTCTTCGGCGCCTGGTACGCGGTGCGCTTCGGCTCGGCCACCCACTTCACCGCCGCCAGCATGAACCTGCACTTCAACTGGGGCACGGTCAACTACTGGTCGCAGATCGCCTTTGCCTTTTCCGGCCTGGAAGTCATCTGCTTCATGAGCGAAGAGGTCAAAGACCCGCAGAAGACCCTGAAGCGCGGTATCTTTGTCGCCGCGATCGCCATCGTCGCCGTCTACGTCCTCGGCACCATGGGCACGCTGGCGATCCTGCACCCCGGCTCGGTAGATCTGCGCGCCGGCGCCATTCAGGCGCTCACCAGCGCCGCCGGCAGCTTCGGCCTGGCCTGGATTGCGATCATCATTGCCGTGATGTTGGCGATCGGCAATGTCGGCGGGGTGGGGACGACCGTGGCGGGCGTGGCACGGGTGCCGTTTGCCGCCGGCCTGGACCGCTACCTGCCGCGTGCCTTCAGCAAGATTCATCCCAAGTGGCGCACGCCCTGGGTGGCGATGCTGGTGCAGGGCGGCGCCGCCGCGGCGCTACTGATCATCAGCCAGATCGGTGGCGCCAACGCCACCAGCGCCTACCAGATTCTGGTGGACGCCACCGACGTGATGTATTTCATCTCCTTCGTCTATATGTTCCTGGCGGTGATCGCCATGCGCCGCCGCGCCGACCGCGGCAGCTCGCCGGGGCAGTCGCTGGTGCCGGGCGGCCAGGTCGGCGTCTGGATATGCGGCCTGTTGGGCCTGATCATCACGCTGCTGGCGATCGTGGTGTCGCTGATTCCGCCCGACGATCTGCAAGGCTCGCGCGTGATGTTCGAAGTGAAGGTGGTGGGCATTTGCGCGGTGCTGATCTTCAGTGGGCTGATCCTCTATTGGCGCAAAGGCAAGCGCGGCGCCACCGCCTGAGACCGCACTGACCCCCGGTAAATAATAATACGGTGGCGATATATATCAAGAGTCCGGCGGCTGAGGCCCTGGCCCGGCGCGTGGCGAGGGCGACCGGCGAGACGCTCACCGAGGCGGTGCGGGCCTCGCTCGAAGCCCGGTGGGCGGCGTTGCGGGCGAACAAGCCGGCGGGCCGGCGCCGCCGCGAGGTGGAAGCGATCCTACGGCGAGTGCACGCGCTGCCGCGGCTCGATGACCGCAGCGAGGACGTCATTCTGGGCTACGACGACCATGGAATCCCGCGCTGATGGTGGCGGACACCTCGGCGGTGGTTGCGATTTTCCTGAATGAGCCGGAATGCGCGGTGTTTCAGGCCGCCATTGATGGGGCGGCGTCCAAATCGCTCTCCGCAGTGACCGCGGTGGAGTGCAGCCTGGTGATCGAATCGCGCCTGGGGCCCAAAGCCGGCCAGGAGCTGGAAGCCTATCTGCAAATGGCAGGCCTCGCGATTCACCCGGTGACCCGCCCGCAGGTGGAGTGGGCGCGCGCGGCCTGGCGCCACTACGGTCGCGGACGCCACCCCGCCGGGCTGAACCTTGGCGACTGCTTCGCCTACGCGCTGGCGCGCAGCCTCCACCAGCCGCTGCTGTTCAACGGCAACGCCTTCGCCCAAACCGACATCCGCCCGGCGCTCTAAACCCGGTCACCGATGGGCGCAAGCGATGCTGAACCCTTTCCGCTAAGGTTCCTGGCCGCAGGCCGATGCCGCGAGCGTGATCGCCGCCAGCGGGGCGCGATGGGCGGCCGTCAATTGCTGGTTCATGGGCGGGAAGTCGCTTTGCTGCAGCTGGCGGAGCGTATCGGCGGCGGCGGCGATCTGGGCGCAATTGGCCTCGACGGCGGCGACCGCGCTGGCGTTGGGGCGGAGGTCGCCGAACTCAAGGTCCTGCAGGTGCCGGGCCAGATCGCGGTTGGCGGAACCAAAGCCGGTGGCGCTGGTGCCCGACGACAGCGGATCCAGCGCGCGCTCCAGCGCGCGCGCGGCGGCCACCAGCGCCTGGTTGCCGGGCGCGGCCTCGATGGCGGCGTCGAGCGCCTGCGTGGCCGCCGCGATCTGCTGGTGGGCGTCGTAGCTCGCGGCCAGCCCGTCCATGTCCCGTTGCTCGAGCTGAAGCTGGGCTGCAAGGTCGTCCTGGCTGGCGACTGAGCGCGGGTCGTTCTCCACCGTCAGCGTGCGCGTGTAGGTCTTGCCACCGATGGTCAGCTTCACTTGATAGGTGCCGGGAAGCGCCAACGGCCCCACCGGCTGCGTGCGCGGCGTGTCGCCCTTCACCGCGTGCCAGGTGAGGGTGTATTCGGTGTAGTCGAGCAGGTTGCCGTAGTAGCTGTAGGTCAGGGCCTTGGGAATCGGGTAGCGCAAATCCCAGACGAAGCGGTGCTCGCCCGCCGAGGTGGCCAGCACCGCGGGCGGCTTGAACCAGTATTCGGCCACGTTGGGCGGGGAGAGATCGGGCGGCGGCGGCGTGTTCGAGAACTCGCGCACCAGGGCGCCCGAGCTGTCATAGATGGTGAGCGTCACCGGGCCCGAGGCGGCGGCCGGGAGGTAGTAGTCGAGAATGGCGCCCTCGGGCGGGTTCTGGCCTGCCGGCACCTCGGGCGGCATGGGCGTGTCGTGGTTGTTGCTCCAACGCACGCGCCAGGCGGTTTCGGGCTGATAGAAGTAGGGGGTTTGTGCGGCGGCGGCGGCCGCGGCAACCTGGCGCAGCGGCGTGACGTCGTCGAGGATCCAGAAGCTGCGACCGTAGGTGGAGGCAACCAGGTCGTCGCCATGCACGGTGAGGCCGCTGACGACGGTGTGCGGCAGGTTAAGCTGCAGCGGCTGCCAGTGGTTGCCCTGATCAAATGACACCCAGGCGCCCATTTCCGTCCCGGCAAAGATCAGGTTGCCATCCTTGGGATCGGTGCAGATGGTCCGGGTTCGGACCCCCGGCGGCAGGCCGTTGACGATCTCGCTCCAATGCTGTCCGAAATCGGTGGTGCGATACAGGAAGGGTTGCATCTCGCCGGCGTTTTCCACCGAGGCGTAAACCGTGCCGGCATCCTGCTGCGAGGCGGCGAGTTGGTTCACCGATGAGCGTGCGGTAAGTTGCGGTGGCGAGACGTTGCTCCAGCTTTGGCCGCCGTCGCGGCTGAGCTGAATCAACCCGTCGCTGGTGCCCGCCCACAGGACGTTGCCCTCCACCGGTGAAGGCGCCAGCGAGGCAATCGCGCCGCCACGTCCGCCGCGGCCGCCGCGGCCCGGGCCCGCGGCGAGGGCGGCCGGCGGCCTCTGGGTGAGATCACCGCCCAACTGCTGCCAGTGCACGCCGCCGTCGTCGGTGGCGAGCACGTATTGCGCCGCCATGTAGAGCCGGTGCGGATCGGTAGGCGAAAACACAGTCGGCGGCTGACCGGTAAAGCGGTCGCTGGGCTTGGGGGTATACACCACGGCGACTTGGCCGGTCTCGCGGTCAAAGCGGCGCAGCACGCGATACCAGCCCTGGGTGTAGACCCAGCGCGGGTTCAGCGGATCGGGGGCGATGTAGCTGAACTCGAACCCACTCACCGGATACCAGTCGCGGGTGCGGATGTCGCCATAGTCGCTGCGGCTGAGCACGCTGGCGGTGCCGCTGTCCTGCTGCGCGCCGTAGACGCGATAGGGGAATTGGTTATCGGTGAAGACGTTATAGAACTGCCCGTTGGGCAGGTTGTACCAGGGCGTCCAGGTCTCGCCGCCATCCACGCTGATCGCGGGCCCCTGGTCCACGCCCGCCAGCAGGCGGCGCGGGTTGCTGGGGTCAATCCAAAGATCGCGATAGTCGTCGCCGCCGGGCGAGCCCTTGATGGGCGTGAACGTTCTCGCGCCATCCAGGGAACGGTACATGGCCGTGCCCATGAGATACACTTCGTCCGGATTGGAGGGCGCGACATAGATGCGGCCGCCGGCGCTGCCGATTTTCGTGGTCATCAGCCGCCAGGTGGCGCCGCCATCGTCGGAGCGATACACGCCGCTGGAGCGGCCGCCCGCCAGGCCGCTCGGCAGCATATAAATGCGCTGGCCGTGCGTGCCGGCCGCCACGGCAATGGCCAGCCCGCGCAGACCCTCGGGCAGCCCGGCCGCCGCCAGCGGCTTCCAGGTCTTGCCTTCATCGCTGGACCGGTACAGGATGGGCTGCGGCGCTGCGGCACGGCCGCCTGCCCCGCGCCGCCCGCCGCCAAAGAATCCGCGCTGCACGGCGACGTAGACCACCTTTGGGTCGCGAGAGTCCCAGGCCATGTCGGCTACAGCCACGCCGGGCAGCGCCTGCTGCCACGACGCGCCGCCGTCAGTCGAGCGGAAGACGCCCTGGTGGGCCGCAGTGGCGGCGGCCGGTGTAGCGCCCCCGCGCGCGCCAAAGCCGCCGCGCGGGCCCTGGGCCCCCACCAGCACCAGCTGCGGATTGTGTGGGTCCACCAGCAGCGCCGGAATGTAGTCGGTGCCGTCCAGGCCGATGCGCTGCCAGTGCGCGCCAGAATCGGTGCTCTTGAACATCCCCTCGCCCGGCGTGAACGACCAACTGGTGGGGTCGCCCGTTGCGACGTAGATCGTGCTGGGCTGCGAGTCGGCCACCGCCACCGCACCGATCGCCGGCACCGCCTCCTGGTCAAAAATCGGCTTCCAGACCGTCCCGCCGTCGGTGGTCTTCCAAACGCCGCCTTCCGGCAAGCCCAAATAGTAGGTCGTCGGGTCGCCGGGCACGCCCGCCACCGCGTAGACGTTGCCCGAGCGGTAGGGCCCAATCGAGCGCCAGCGCATCCCCGCAAACAATGCCGGCAATTGCTGCGCGGCCAGGGTCAGCCCCAGCCCGGCCAAGGACAATACCGTAAGCACGAAGGTTTTCACTCGCATCGTAGTATCCCGCAAGCATAACCCGCCGCAGGCCTAACGAGGCAACTTGGACGGGTGAAAGCGCCGGTGGCGCGTTCACCTGAGCGAAGCGGGCTCGCGTTGCCGCCAAGCGAATTCCGGCCGCAGCCCGACCCCCCGGGGCCCCCAAGGCACTTGCGCCTTGGGGTAGGAGCACCGGGAGGGCGTCCTGAGAAGGCGGCCATGCCGCACGCGAAGGTCATGGTTCACGGGTGACTGACACCGGTGGGGCCGATGCGGCGCTGGTCACCGAGGAGGTCGTCGCGGGTGGGGAGCGCTGACGGATGGTGGCGGGCGGCTGGAGTATCAACGATCTGGCCGCGGCCTACGCGGGCGCGCTCGCGGCGGCAGCGGCAACGTTCGAGTGGACCGCGCGGCCTGCCCGAGTGGCAGCCTCCTGCACCGGCATGCCGCCGACCAACAGGGCCGCCGCATCATCTACCGCGCGCCGGCACAGACCTGTAACGGTTGCGCCCTGAAGCCGCAGTGCACTGACTCGCATGAGGGCCGCAGCCGGGAGGTGCAGCCGGACCCGTGGGTGGGCTCGACCATGGCGCGGTTCCACCGCGGCCTGTCGCTGATGTTGTTGTTGCTCGCCGAGTTGGTGCTGACCGTCTCCTGGTGGATGCACCGCTCCATTTGGACGCTGGCGCTGCTGGCGGCGCTGGGTGTGGCGCTGTTGCGGCTGACCCAGCGCTTTTTCACCCACAGCAGAAGATGAGTGTGGTCGGGAGGCCGGCAGGAAGAGGCGGCGGGGCACTTTTAGCCGGCGCGGGCCTCAGCGCGGCTTCGCCGCGCGCCCCGGTTAAGCGCTGGGGCCGCGCCTGCTTCGTTTGCCGGGGGCGGGCCGCCCTACGGAATTCCGCAGCCGTTCGCGCCTATTTTGCCCACAGTGCAAAGGGCGCGATCCCCGCGATGGGAAACGTGCCGTGATGGAAGAACCGGCTGGCGGTTCCGCCTAGCGCCCGTAGTTGAAAATGGGCCAAAGTATCCGTTTCGCGAGCACTCCCACCAGCGTCTCGGCGCTTCACACGGTCAGCCATGACAATCACACATCCGCCCGCCGCGGGGGAGATTCCGGAGCCTGACTCGGGGCTGATCATCGACGTGGGGATGCATGAGGGACAGGACACGAGCTTCTATCTGGATAAGGGCTTCCGGGTTGTGGCAGTGGAGGCGGAGCCGGGGCTGGTGGAGGCCGCGCGGCGGAAGTTCGCCCCGGAACTGGCCGCCGGGCGCCTGGAAATCGTGCACGGCGCGATCTCTGATCGGACGGGTCCGATTCCATTTTGGGTCTTTCCGGAAAAGAGCGAATGGAACACGCTGGATCCTCAGCACGCGACTCGGAATATCGCGCTCGGCTGCGCGCACCGGGTCGTTCAGGTGCAAGGGCGCGGCTTCGACGGCATCCTGTCCCGGTACGGCGTGCCGCACTATTTAAAAATCGATATCGAGGGAGCGGACCTTCTTTGCGTTCAGGCACTGAGCGGAGCCAGATCAAGGCCAGATTTTGTTTCGCTGGAGCTGGCCATGGCGAGCGCCGAGACCGCGTTTTGCATTCTGGCCGAGCTTTACCGCTTGGGTTACCGGCGGTTCAAGGCTGTGGATCAGGCGCTGAACCCAAGTCGGAAGATTATGGCGGCTGGGGGCGGCAGGTTTGTAATGGGCTCCTCGGGCAGCTTTGGGGAGGAAACGCCTGGGGCATGGGAGGACGCATTCGAGATTGCGCGACACGTGGGGCGATTGCTCCGGAGGGAAAGAATGCTGGGGCCGGGGGGGCGGCTCGCGCGCGTGGCGTGGATGGTCAATGGCGCAGCTCGGCTCCCGGCACAAATCCGCACGCTGCGCCAGTGGCGGGCCGCGCTAACGACCGGGTCGTGGTTCGACCTGCACGCGGCCCTGCCGCAAGGGACAGCAAGCGGGTCGGCGGCAGCCGGGGCGGGGAGTGGGAGGCCGGGCGCAACCCGAAATTGGCGCCGGGCGCAGTGACGCCCCCTGGCGTGGGCACTGAAGCGCAGGCCGGGGAAATACGCTACGAGACCGCATTGCGGACTCGGCGCTGGCCTCCGACCAGGAGCGCGAAACCGCTTCAGGGCGGTGGCCATTGGACCGCCAGGTGGCGGGCGATGGTCAGCGAGGCGGTGGCCGCCGGCGAGGGAACGTTGAGCACGTGCAGCCAGCGACCGCGAGGCCGAACGCAAAAGTCGTCCATCAGCCTGCCGTTCGCCAGCACCAATTGCGCCCGGACGCCGCTGCCACCCGGCCGCAGCTCCTGGGGCTGCAGCCCAGGCATCAGGCGGCGCAGCGCGCGACAGTAGGCCGGCTGGTACAGCGACCGGTACTGCTCGGCGAGCCCCTTGCGCCAGTAACGCGCCGCCATGGCCCAGAATCCACCGTAGGCGAGCATGCCGGCCATGTCGGTAAGCGCCACGTCGGAACGCCCGTAGCCCTCGCGCTTCCACGCCAGCACAGCGCTGGGGCCGGCTTCGCAGCCGCCGCCGACGCGCGGAGTGAAGTGTACGCCCAGGAACGGAAAGCGTGGATCGGGCACCGGGTAGACCAGCCCGCGCAGCCGCGCTGCCGCCTCCGCGCTCAGCGCATAATACTCGCCGCGGAAGGGCAGCACCCGCATGCCCTGCACCTCGGCGGCAGCGCCCGCCATCCGCGCCAGCTGGTCGGCCCACAGTCCGGCGCAGTTGGCGGCCCAGCGGGATTCAATCACGCCGCCGCTGGTTTCGAGGGCGACCGTCTCGCCGCGCTCGCGCGTGGCGAGGAGGCGGCAGCCGGTCTGTACTTCCCCGCCCGCCGCGACGATTTCGGCGGCGTAGCTGCGCGCCACTGCGGCATAGTCGGTGATGGCGGAGGTCGGAACCTGGAGCGCGGCCACGCCCCGGATCGCCGGCTCCAGCTCACGCAGCCCGTCCCCGTCCAGCCAGCGCAGCCCCTCGACGCCGTTCGCCTGCCCGCGGCGCTCGATCTCCCGCAGGCCGGCCAACTCGCCCGGCCCCGCCGCCACAATCACCTTGCCCGGTTGCCGCCATGGCAGGCCGCGGCTGCGGCAGTAGGCGATCATCTCGCGCGCACCGCCAACGCACAGTTGCGCCTTCAGCGACCCGGGACGGTAATAAACACCAGTGTGGATGACGCCGCTGTTGTGGCCGGTCTGGTGCGCTCCCACCCCGGATTCTTTTTCCAGCACCACCACCCGCCGGCCGGGCACGCGCTGCAGCAGCTCGCGCGCCAGCGCCAGCCCCACAATACCGCCGCCGACTACGGCCACGTCGTGGAGCGTGCCGCTCATTTCAGGCGCGGGTAGCGGGCCGCAATCAGCCGGCCCAGCACGCGCACCAGCAGGACGCGCGGCATCATGGCGCTGGCGCGCGCCAGCACCCGGTTGCCGAAGCCGCACACCACCACCGCGCGCCGCCGGTCGAGCCCGCGCAGCGCGCAGCGAACCACGAACTCTGGCGATTGCATGGGGGCGTTCACATGGACGCCGGCAGCTTCGAAGAAATGTGTCCGCGTGGGGCCCGGACACAGTGCCATCACGTGCACGCCCGCGGGCCGCAGCTCGCCATAGAGCGCCAGGCTGAAGCTCACCACGAAGGCCTTGCTGGCGGCGTAACCGGCCATGCACGGCACCGGCTGGGAGGCCGCCACCGAGGCCAAGTTGATGATCGCACCCGAGCGGCGCTGTTGCATCGCCGGCGCCAAGCCGTGCGCCAGCTCCACCAGCGCGCGGGTGTTGACCTCAATTTGCTCGCGCTCCCGCTCCCAGACGCTCGCTGTGAATGGGCTGATGCTGCCGAGACCGGCGTTGTTCACCAGCAGCTCCACCTCCCAGCCCCGCTCCCCGATCCGCCGCAGCAGCGCGGCGGCGCCATCGCCGGCCAGGTCCGCGGTCACCACCTCGACCGCCAGCTCGGGACGCCGCAGTCGCGCCGCCAATGCCTCCAGGTCCGGACCCGATCGTGCCGTCAGGATGAGCGGATAACCGCGCGCGGCCAGCGCCTCCGCAAAGGCCGCGCCAATGCCGCGGCTGGCGCCAGTTACCAGGGCGTAGCCACGCCGCGGCCCGGGCGCCGGCGCCGTGCTCACTGCCGGCTAGGCACGTGGCAGGCCACCATGCCGTGCTTTTCCAGGTAGCGCTGGTGGTATTCCTCGGCGCGGTGGAACGGCCCGGCCGCGGTGATTTCGGTGACCACCGGCCGCTTCAACGTGCCGCCCGCCTCCAGCACGGTTTTCGACTCGCGCGCGGCGACAGCCTGCTCCGGGGTCAGGTAAAAGATCGCCGAGCGGTACTGGGTTCCGACGTCCGGGCCCTGGCGGTTCACGGTGGTGGGATCGTGATTGTCCCAGAACACTTGCAGCAGATCGCGATAGCTGACCTGCGCCGGATCATACACCACCTCGACCGCCTCGGCATGACCGGTCTGATCGCCGCACACCTCGCGGTAGGTCGGGTTCGCCATGTGCCCGCCGGTATAGCCCGAGGCCACCTCCGCCACTCCCGGCACCGCCCGGAACGCGGCCTCCGAACCCCAGAAACAGCCGAGTGCGAAAATCGCCTTCTCCATGCCTACTATTATGCCGCGGCTTTGACGGGCGCGGGCCCCTGCCCGGCTGCGCCGGGCATCCCGCTTGGGCTCGCGCCGGCCTGGGGCCCGGTGAGCCCAAGCCGGCGCGAGCCTCGCGGGGCCTCCGCAACGGCTAATCGCTAATCGCTATTAGCGTTCGCCGGCCCGGGTCGGTTCAATCTGGAAGCAGTTGTTGAAGCGGTTGAAATAGTTGAACAGCCCGATGACGGCCACCAGCTCGACCATCGCCCGCTCGTCGAAATGCCGGCGCAAGGCCGTGAACAGCTCGTCGTCCACCGCGTTGGCGTCGCGCGTGACCTGCTCGGCGAGCCGCAGGGCTAGCCGGGTGGGCTCGTCGAGCGACAGCGACTCGGCCTCCTCCAGCCGGTCCAAAACTTCCTGCTCCCAACCTTCCCGCCTTGCCAAGGCGGTGTGCGAGGCCAGTCAATAGTGGCAGCGGTTGATCTGCGAGACCCGCACCGCCAGCAGCTCCTTCAGCTTGACCGGCACCGCGCCCGGCGCCATCACCGCGCGGAAGTGCGCCAGCATGGTCTGCAGCAGCTCGGGCGCGTGCAGCGCGGTGCGGAACATGTTCGGCACGTTGCCGCGCTGGCGGTAGATCGCCTCCAGCTCAGGCCGCACCGATTCCGGCGCCGCTTCCGTCTTCAGCCGGCTAATGCGCATGCGGCGAGCCCAGGGTGGCGGCTTCGGCGCCGAAGGCGGCAATGGCGCGAGCCTCATCGTCCTGCACGTCGAATACGGTATAGAGCTTTGTGATCTGCAGCAGGTCCCGCACCTTGCGCGTCAAATGCAGCAGCTTCAGATCGCCGCCCCCCTTGCGCACCTGGGTGAAGCCACTCACAAGCTCGCCCAGCCCGGAGCTGTCAATGTAGTTCACCTCGCCCAAATTCAGCAGAATCCACTTTTCATCCTTGGCCAGCAGGTTGCGAATGGTATCGCGCAGCGTGGTGCTGCCGTCACCCAGCGTAATGCGGCCGCCCAAGTCCACAACGGTGACGTTGTCAATGCGGCGGCAGGTAACTTTGATCATGGCAGCGGTCCTCGCGCCTCGCGGGCGCCTGGAAATTTGGATTATGGGTGTGATGGCGCCGGTTGGGCCGGGGCATGCCGGTGCTTGGTCATACGCACCGCCGTACCCTGGCTTGAGGGAATCACGTCCACACGATCCATGAACGCCCGCGCCAAAAAGATGCCGCGACCGGACTGGCGCAACAGGTTCTCAGGCGCCAGCGGATCGGTTATTTGTCCGGCATCAAATCCGCGGCCCTGGTCGCGGATATCCACCACAAAATCTGCGGGTGAAAGGCTGAACTCGACGATAACCTTTTTATCTTTGGCGTAGGCGTTGCCGTGCATGACCGCATTCACGGTGATTTCGCGCACTGCCATGGCAATGCGATGCCGGTCGCCTTCATCGAATCCGGCGCGCTCCGCCAGGCGCTGGGCGAAGGCCTCCGCCTGGTCTACGCTCTCGATGCGGCTCTCCAGTTCCATGGCCTGATGTTGGACCATATCGGTGGATTTTTGGCCAGTTTTGCCGTCGGTAGGCACTTTGAGCTAAATCGTCTCAACATGGCATGAGCGGGCGTGGCTGTCAAGCTGACCAGCTCAGTCCAGCTCAGTCCGGCAGTGGAAAAGGGGTAAATGGATCCGGAAACCGGTGCAGTGCAAGCCATTCCACGGCACATGTCCATTGCGCCCGAGCATCGGAACGTTCCTGGCGATTGCGCGTCTGCAGGGCAAAACCGAGTTCCCAGCCCAAACGCCGCAATAGAAAAAGGTAAAAGCTGTAGCGGGCCAGGCAATCGGAGTAGCCCACGGCCCGGGCCCAGGCGCGGAGAAATTCCCGGCCGGCCCCAGGTACAAACCAGATGCGCTGCCAGCGTTCCACCATCTCCCAGCGCGCGTGCTCGGGCCCGCAGACCAGCCGGGAGGTGAAGGTCAGAATGTCCTCGAGTGCCGAACCCGGTTGCAGACCCGACCAGTCTATTACCGCGATCTGACCGGGGGCGCGCACCAGGCAGTTGCCGGTCCAGAAATCCCCGTGGGCGGCGACGGCGGGTTGATCCAGCCCCGAGGGGCTCGCCTCCACCACGCCCAGCAGGGGGCGGACCAATGGCGCCAGTTCGGGCGCCCCCCGCATCCACTGCTGCGCGCTGATTGCGGCCTCCACCATCAACTCGCCGAGCGAGGGCCGGGGTGAAATAATGCCAACGCGCAGGTCGGCAGCCTGGAGGCGCTCGAGCCACCCGCTGACCCAGCCCAGCTCAGGCGGCAGCGGCCGCCAGCTCTGGCGGCCGGGCCAGCGGCATTGCAATCGCCGTCCGCTTAACCCGGATTGGACCAGACAGGCGTTAAGCCGCTCGCCTTCGCCCGCTTCGCGCCACCCCACCAGGCGCGGCGCCCGCAGAAAATCTGCCACCGCCTCCAGCCGGGCGAGGGCGCGAGCCTCGGCGCGCAGCCGCTGACAGCCGACGGGACCATAGGCCAGCTTGGCGATCCAGCGCGGAGCGTCATCGCGGCGCGCGCCTGGATCGAAGGCCGCCACCAGGCCGCCGTCGTCCAACGGAATGCGGGCGAGCAGTGGCGGGACCCGGGCGTCCCGCACCAGATCCAGCAGCAGCTCATGCATCGGCGGCTTCCCGGTGGATTGCCGGTGCCTGGCGGGACACATCGGCCGGCCGGGCGTCCAGCCCCGGCGACGCCGGCTCCCATTGCGGCACGGCCTCGAGCAGAAACACGAAATCCGAACCCAGCCACCTCCACATGGCCCGCCGGCGCTTCAGTTGCTGCTTCCATTGCTGCCGCCAACCGCCAGTCGTCGCGCCCTGCCCGAGCGCGATGGCGCCCTCCAGCAGCGGCACCAGCTTGTCCGGGCGATTGTAGCCACCCACGCTGATCCAGGTTTGCGCGATGTTCAGCCCCACCTCGCCAAACAGACGACGATAGCCACGATGCGAGTAGGTGTAGGTGCGATAGCCGACGTTGAACTGTGCCCGGTAGCGCGCGCTGTGCGCGCACCAGCGCCGGGCTAGCCAGCGCGGCATCAGGCTGGTGTAGGGCAAACCACTGTGGTCGAGCCCGCCTCGCAGCATCGGCCAGCCGAAGCGATTTTCGATGCCGATATAGATGCGGCCTCCAGGCGCAAGCAGTTCGCGCAAGCGGTAGAGGAAGGCCAACTGCACCGCCCGCGGTGGCGCTGCGTGATCAAGCAGCGCGACCCACTCCAGAAAGCCATTGACGACGATCAGGTCGAACTGGCGCGGCGCCAGCACGATGGCGTGCAGGTTGGCCTGCAGCACCTCGAGCCGCTCCAGCCCGTCCTGTCGCTTGCGCAAGCCGATAAAGCGGGCGCGCTCCGGCACCCCTTCGAGCGCCAGCACTTGGTTGCGCACAGCGAGCGGCGCCGCAATGCCGCCCCAGCCCGCCCCCACATCGAGAATGCGCGCCCCGGGTCGTAGCGGCACCACGTCCTGAAACGCTGCCCGCACCGGATCTCCCACGTAGCCGCACAACCTCGCCGGCGCCAGTTCCTCCACCGCCCGCCGCCATCCCGCCTGCTCCGCCCGCTCGAGCAGTTGCCGCATGGGCTCCTGCTCGAGCTCGCCCCAGTACGGCATCGGCTCCCCGACCAGATTCACGCCCTCCTGGCGGGTGCCGAGCCGCCGCCCGCAGCGGCAATGAAACTCCGCGCCCACCATCGCCACCCGTTTGCCGCAGCCGCATTGCAGGAAGTAGCCCGCCGCCGTCGGCGCCGCCGCCTCGACCGGCGCGGCCACCGTCGAGGCCAGAAACAGGTGTAGCGGGATCAAGGCGCCCGCCGGGTGCCAGCGCCAACCCGGCCTCCCCCCCGCCGCGCGCGACAGATGCCCGCGCCACCGCCCCACCCGCAGGCTAAACAAGCTGGCGCACTCCCGGTACCCGAGGCTCCGGTGCGCCCACCGCGAGCGCTGATTGAGATGATCGGTCTGGCCCACCAGCCACTCCAGCCCACCGCCGGGCGGATGGCGCCGTAAATAACCGTACAAGTGCGGCATCGCCCCCAGCACCGCCGGGTCCGAATACAAGTCATAGAGCCACGCCATCGCCGCCGACAGCTCCCAACTGCAGCCGAACGACGAGGGCAGGCGCATCGGCCCCCGCGCCACCCACACGAACGCCACCAGGCGCTGCTCGAGCCACCCCCCAATGGCGCGATGCTGCCGCTCGAACCGCTCGCTGTAGCTCAGGCCGTTGGGCGCCCGCAGCCCCGCCAGCGCCGTAAGGTCGGCCGCGCCCAGCTCCCGCACCTCTATTCCGTGCGCCAGCCGCGGCGGCAGTTGCAGCCTCCACGGCGGCACCGCGATGATGTGCCGGCAGGCGAAATGCAGACGCCGCGCCAGGCGGGGGCGGTCCAGCACCTGCTGCGCCCGTTGCAGCAGGCTCGCTCCGCCCGGACCGCGGGAGACCGGCAACGGCGCTACTGGCTGGGACCGGTGGGGCATGCGGCAAGCGTTTGGCGTTGCTGAAGCAGGAGCCGGCGGTCGATTTTCCCGGTCGAAGTCAGCGGCAACTCGACGTGGGGTACGATGCACTCCGGCACCATATAGGCTGGCAGGCGTTGGGCCAACACCCCGCGCAGCGTAGTACCGTTCAGGTCCGCGCCCGCCACCGCCACCACGTGCGCCTCCAGCCCGCCGCCGTTTTCCGGCGGCAGCACGACTGCCTGCGCCACCCCACTACAAGACTCCAGCGCCTTTTCGATTTCCAGCAGCGAAATGCGGTAGCCGCGCACCTTGACCAGGTGATCCCGCCGGCCCTGAAAGTACAACAGGCCGTCGGCGCCGCGCCGCACCAAGTCGCCGGTGTTGTACCAGCGCTCGGCGGGGGCGCCGTCAGCCGCGGGCCGCCATCGCGTGACCTGCGCGGTACGCTGGCGATCGCCCCAGTAGCCGGCCAGCACCCCCGGTCCGCGGGCCCACAAAAAGCCGTCCGTGCCCGCTGCCGGCGGCTCGAGGTACTCATCGGCCACCATCAACTCGAAATTTGGGCACGCCCCGCCAATGGGCAACGGGTCCGGCAGCGGCTGCGGCGCGGGTGGCAGAGCATAGTGGCAGCACACGTTGGTTTCCGTGGGCCCGTACCAGTTGTAAAATCGCACCTGCGGCAGGGCTCGGCGCCAGCGCTCCAGCGCCGGCAGGGGAAAAACCTCGCCCGCAAAAATCACCGCCCGCAGCCGGCTCTGCCCCAACTCCTCGGCATACGGCAACAGTTGGACCAGCGCCGAAGGGACCGAGTACCACACCGTGATCCCGCAGCCCAGGACCCACTCCGCCACCGCGCGCGGGAACTGGGCGGTGACTGCATCCAGCAGGCAGACCTCCGCGCCCCGGCTCAGGCTCGCCCACAAGTCAAAGATGGACAGGTCGAAATGGAACGGCGCATGGCTGGCCACCCGATCGCCCGGCCCCAGCCCCACCGCTTCGCTCGCCCACTCGACGAAGTTGAGCGCGTGGGCATGGGTTAGCATCACGCCTTTGGGCACGCCGGTCGAACCCGACGTGTACAGGATGTAGGCCAAATCGTCGCTGGTCGTGCTGACGGGCGGCGGCGGCGGCAGCACGCAGCCAGAAACTTCGAGGCGGTCCAGCCCCGTCGCTTCAAGCGCCCCGAACCAGGCCGGAGGTACGGCCCAGCGCCCGCCGGCCGCGCAACCCCGGGCATCGGAAAACAACCCCCACAGTCCGCAGTCGGCGCCAAGCGCGGCCACCCGCGCCTCCGGCGCCCGCCGGTCCAGCGGGACGTAGACTGCACCCGCCCGCAGCGCCGCCAATTGCCCCACCACCGCCGCTGGCGACTTCGCCATCCAGACTCCAACCCGCGCGCCGGCCGGGCACCCGGCCGCGCGCAGCCGCCACGCCCAATAGCGGCTGGCCTGCTCCAACTGGCGGTAGCTCAGCTGCACCCCCGTCGCACTCACTGCCGGCCGGTCCCCCGCCTGCTCGCTCAGCCGCTCCAGACGCTGTTGCAGCAAGTAAGGGCTCATCGGCTCGCCTCCTCGGCCCGCGCCTTTGGCATCCCTGGCGGCGCCACCTCCCCCAGCCGGGTCCCAAACGCCACCGCATCCAGCGGCGCGCCCGCCGGCCGCAGCAGACTCTCGGCAATCAGGTTGTGCTGCATCTCCGTGGTGCCCGAGTAGAGGCTGCTGGCCATCGCATCCCGCCACGTGCGCTCATACTCGAGTTCGCGACAGTAGCCGGCAGCGCCATGCAGGTGCAGGGCGATTTCAGCCGTGCGCCGCAGGCTCTCGCTTACGTATAACTTCACCATGCTGGCCTCGACCGCCGCCGGCCGCCCCTCGTCCTTCAGCCAGGCATAGCGGTACAACAGCAACTGCGAAAGCTCCAGCCGCAACCGCATTTCCGCCAACTGCGCCGCCACCGCTTCAAACTCGATGATGGGGCGGCCAAACTGCTTGCGCTCGCGCGCGTGCTGCGTGCTCTGCTCCAGCAGCCGCGCCATCGTCCCCGGGGCTGGTGCCAGCAGGCAGCCCCGCTCCCATTCCAGTGTGTGTTGCAGGAGCGCGCTGCCTCCGCCCACCTCCCCCAGCACCGCCTCCCGCGGCACCCATACCCCATTCAGCCGCAGCTCGGCCATCGGGCTCGTCTCCAGCCCCATCTTGTGTAGCGTGGGGCCCAGCTCGACGCCCTCCATCCCGCGGCGCAGCAAAAACGCCGTCAGACCAAAATAGCCGGCGCTGGCGTCGGTGGCGGCCAACACCACGAACAAGTCCGCCAGCGGGGCGTTGGTCACAAACGCCTTGGTCCCCTGCAAACGGAAGCCGCCCGATTCGGCCACCGCCCGCGTGCGCAAATGAAAAATATCCGAGCCCGCCTCTGCCTCCGTCAGCGCGAACGCCCCCAGGCTCGCGCCCTGCGCCAGCGCCGGCAGCCACGTCCGCTGCTGCTCCTGGCTGCCAAACCGTGCCAGCGGTACCCCCACGCTCCACAACTGCGCCCCCAGCGCCATCAATACCCCGTTGTCGGCCGTGCCCTGCCCCAACCCCTCCAGCACCCGTACCGCCGAACGCACCGGCAACCCTAGCCCGCCGTAGCTTGCCGGTATCACCAGCGCCTGCACGCCAAAGCTGGCGCAGCGCCGCCACCGCTCCCGCCATTCACTCTCGCTCGCACCCGCCTCGAGCGCGGGCATCAACTCGCGCCCGGCAAACACCCGCGCCTGCTGATAGCCCTGGCGCTGCTCGTCGTTCCAGGAGAACTCCATGCCGTCTTGGAGCCGTCTCTGCGGCGCCGAGTTGCACTCCCAAATGCGGAACGGCGGAGGCCCCACGCCTGGAACTCGATTTGCCCTAGCCATTCGGCTGCAAACGCCGGCAACTCGCACGCGAGGGCATCCACCCCGCGCGCGGGCTGCTCTCAGCCGGTATGGCCAAGCCAGAGCCCGAGCAATTCCCCCTGGCGGCTGCGCTGGGACGGTACATCCTGACCGAGTTGGCCCCGAGCGCGCGCCGCACGCTCGACCCCGATACCGCGCTGTTTGAATCCCTGCTCGACTCCACCAGCGTGCTGGCGCTGGTCAGCCACGTCGAGCAGCAGTACCAGTTGACCATCCAGGACAGCGAGGTCGTCCCCGCCAACTTCAGCACCCTCCGCCGCCTGGCCGATTTCATCCAACGCAAGCAACAGCGCGCCCTGGCGCCGCTCGCCGCCAACGGCTAGCAGAAGTGGCTAGTGGCTAGTGGCTAGTGAAGGCTCAGCAGTGCTATTGCCGCAAAGGGTCGGGGCGCCCGGAAGGCTGGTGGCGCTGACCGGCCAACGCTCAGCGGACCGCGGGGCTGGAAACGTGCCGCAGGCGCGGACAACCCTGTCCATCCCCACCCCGCCGCGGCTTCACTAGCATCCAGCCACTGCTTCGTCCTCAATGCCGGAAGTGGCGCAGACCGGTGAACACCATGGCCAGACCCAACCGGTCGCAGCAGGCAATGGCGTCGGCATCGCGCACCGAGCCGCCGGGCTGAATCACGGCGGTGGCGCCGTGACGGGCGGCTTCCTCGATGCCGTCGGGAAAGGGGAAAAAGGCATCGCTGGCCACCGCCGACGACGCCAGCGGGAGTTGCGCCCGCATGGCGGCGACCTTGACCGCATCGACGCGGCTCATTTGCCCGGCGCCGACCGCCAGCGTCTGGCCGGGGCGGGCGAACACGATGGCGTTGCTTTTGACGTGCTTGGCAATGGCCCAGCCGAAACGCAAGGCGGCGGCCTCGTCGGCGCTAGGCGCGCGCCGCGTCACCACCTGCCAGGGCTCGGGGTTGAGCAGCACGAGGTCGGGTTCCTGCAGCAGCCAGCCGCCGGAGAGGCTGCGCAACCGCAGGCCGGGCGGCGCGGGGGTGAGCTCGACCAGGCGCAGATTCTTCTTGCCCGCCAGCGCCGCGCGCGCAGCCGCCGAAAAGCCGGGCGCGGCAATGCACTCCACGAACAGCCCGGCGATGGCCTGCGCCGTGTCGCCCGCCAACTCGCGGTTGCAGCCAATCACGCCCCCAAATGCCGAGACCGGATCGCAGGCCAGCGCCTGCTGATAGGCCTCCAATTGCGAGGCCGAGGTGGCGCAGCCGGCCGGGTTGGTGTGCTTGATGATGGCAACCGCCGGCAGGTCGAACTCCGCCGCCAGTTCCGAGGCCGCTTCCAGGTCCACCAGATTGTTGTAGGACAGCTCCTTGCCCTGCAGCAGCCGGGCGTTCGCCAGACCACCCCGGCTGCCGGGATCGCGGTAGAGTGCCGCCCGCTGGTGCGGGTTTTCACCGTAGCGGAGCGTGGCGACGCGTTCACCCACCAGCTCGAGCCGCGCCGGCAGCGGCTCGGCCGCCCCCACCTGCACCGTCTCCTCCATGGGTCCCGCCGGCAGCTCCGTGAGCACCGCCGCAATCGCGCGGTCGTAAGCGGCGGTCCGCTGAAACGCCTTCTGGGCAAGCCGCCAGCGCGTGGCCAGGCTCACGCCAGAGCTCGACGCCAGCTCCCCCGCCACCGCGTCGTAATCGGCCGGATCGGTGACGACGGCGACCGACTCAAAGTTCTTCGCCCCGCTGCGCAGCATGCTGGGGCCGCCAATATCGATGTTCTCGATCAGCTCGGCGCGCGCCACCGGCTCACGGCCCGCGCGCGCCGCCACCTGCTCGAACGGGTAAAGGTTGACCACCAGCAGCTCGATGGGCGTGATCTTCTGCTCCTCCATCTGGCGCCGGTGCTCAGGGTCGCGCCAGCGCCCGAGCAAAGCGCCATGGACCCGCGGGTGCAGCGTTTTCACCCGGCCTTCGAGCATTTCGGGAAACTCCGTCAACTCAGTGACATCGCGCACCTTCAGCCCAGCCGCCCGCAGTGCCCTGGCCGTGCCACCGGTGGAGTACAGTTCAAATCCGAGTTGCTCCAATCGCTGAGCGAACTCGGCCAGACCAGCCTTGTCGCTTACCGACAGCAGCGCACGGCGGGGCGGCGTGGAACTCGAATTCATAGCTTCCACTATAAGGGCAGCCGAGCGATCGCCCCGGCGTCGAGGTAGGACTGCAACAAAATTACTGCCGCCATTTTGTCCACCGCGCGCCCGGCTTGGCTGCGGCTGGCGCCCGCTGCCTGCAGCACGCGTCCAGCCTCGCGGGTCGTGAGCCGTTCGTCCCAGTACTCCACCACCACCCCGGTGGCCCGCTCCAGCCCGGCGCCCCAGGCGCGCACCTCGGCGGCCATGCCGCCCTCGTCCCCACTCATCAGCCGCGGCAAACCCACCACCCACCGCCGCGCCTCATACTGCTGGGCCAACGTCCGCAGCGCCGCCAGATCGCTGCGCCGGTTGCGCCGCACCAGCGTGGCGAGCCCCTGGGCCGTGATGCCGAGCTCGTCGCTCACCGCCAGCCCCATCCGCCGCGTTCCATAATCGACCGCCAGTACCCGCCCCTCACTCACGTTCTCATTCTGCACGCCCCGACCCCGGCGACGCAAAGCACATCCAACGCTGCCGCCCGCTCGCCCATCCAACCCGCCAATGGGTGACGTCGTCAATTTCAGCAATCGCCAGCCGTCTCGCGGGGACAAGCGCCGGCTCAACCGCGATGACTTTGTGCGCGGCCAACAGGTGCTCGCCAACGCCATCTTCCACTGGAAAAACGATCCCGATCCGGACGCGCGCGCCGCCGTCCGCTTCCTGCTGCACCATCTCGCCACTGCCTTCCGCGCCGACGATGCCCCGCTGCATCCGCGCCCGGTCGGCCACGCCCGCGCCAGCCTTGACCCCTGATGCCGACCCCCGTCCGGCACTGGCCGCCGTGGCCGGCTAACGCCACCGGCGCCGGCGACCGGCGGCGCATTTGGCGCTATACTGGCAGCCCGGAACCCGTGGTGGCCGATCTCATCTTCATTCGCCTGGCGTTGCTGGTTACCCTTACCACCGCCGCCGCCTATCTGCGACCATTTGATTTGACCGCGTGGTGGGCTGGACTCTGTGGCGCGCTCATCGCCGCCGTCATCATACTGTTCGAAATCCGCCTGAACCGCGTCAGCCTCAAGCGGCTGATTGGAGCGGCCGCCGGCTCCATCCTCGGCATCGTGGGCGCGTTCCTGGTGAGTTGGATTGTCGGCAACGCCGGGTTTGCCCCCCGCACCGCCTCCTACGGCAATATTGTGATCCTGCTGGTCATGGGCTACATTGGGCTCATTGTCGGAGCGGAAAAAGGCGAGTTGCTCAACCTCTCGGCGTTGGGCGGGTTGTTTGCGGGCGAGCGCAAGCGTCAGGCCGCGAAACTGCTCGACACCAGCGTGATCATTGACGGCCGCATTGCCGACCTCGCCGCCACCGGGTTCCTCGAAGGCGTGCTGCTGGTGCCCCAATTTGTGCTGCGTGAGCTGCAACTTGTAGCCGACTCGAACGACCCGGGCAAGCGCCAGCGCGGGCGGCGCGGACTTGAAATGCTGCAACGGATGCAGAAGCTGCCCGGGGTTGAAGTTCGCATCGTGGCTGATGACGTTCCGCATTTGCGCGAGGTTGACCTGAAACTGATCGAGCTGGCGCGGCGCCTGGGGTGCAAGCTGGCCACCAACGATGGCAACCTGGGCAAGCTGGCGCAATTGCAGCAGGTGCCAGTGCTGAACCTGAACGAGTTGGCGAGCGCGCTGCGTCCGGTGGTGATGGCGGGGGAGATGATGCAGGTGGTGATCGTGAAAGAAGGCAAGGAGGCCGATCAGGGGGTTGGGTATCTGGATGACGGCACGATGGTGGTGGTGGACCACGCCCGCCGGATGATTTCGCGCCAGATGGACATTATCGTGACCTCCGTGCTGCAAACCACGGCCGGAAAGATGATTTTCGGGCGCCCAGCGCAGGCCGAGCCCATGCCGCTGGGCGTCGGGCAGGTAGGCTAGGGCATGGCCACGGCATACGCGATCATCCCGGCGGCGGGTCTGAGCACGCGCATGGGCTCGACCACCAGCGGTCAGGCGCGCAAGCAGCTCGCCGAAGTTGCCGGCGCCCCGATCCTGATCCATACCCTGCGCAAGTTTGACCAGTGCGCGGCGTTGGCCGACCTGCTGGTGCCGGTGCGACCCGAGGACCGGCAGCAGGTGGCGGCGCGGGTGGAAGCCGAGCACTACCGCCATCGCGTGCAGGTGATGGAGGGTGGAAGAGCGCGCCAGGACTCGGTCGCGAATGCGCTGGTGGAACTCGAAAAGCTGGGCGCGGGGGATGCGACGCTGGTGCTGATTCACGATGCGGTGCGGCCGTTTGTGACGGTGGAGATGATCGAGCGCGCCCTGGACGCGGCTGCGCGGCATGACGCCGTGATCGTGGCGCTACCGGCCATGGACACCATCAAGCAGGTGGAACGGGTTGGCGCCGACGCCAACCGGGTCGTTGCCACGCTGCAGCGCGAGCGCATCGTGATGGCGCAGACGCCACAAGTGTTCCGGCTCGGCCTGCTGCGCGAAGCCTTCCGCAAGGCCGGCGCCGACGGTTTCTACGGCACCGACGAAGCTTCGCTGGTGGAGCATTTGGGCCACGACGTGTTCGTGATCCCGGGCTCGCCGCGCAACTGGAAAATCACCACGCCCGGCGATCTTCAGCTTGCCGAAGTGTTTCTGCAGCAGTGGGGCGCCACCACGTAAGCGCGGCGGATCGCAGTTGAGCATACCCCCCACAAGGCGACTTGCCGTCACGCTGGCATGCTTGCTCATGGCGGCGCTGGGCGCGGCTGGGCAGCAGATCCAGGCGGCGGAGCCGCAAGCGAGCGGCTCGACGGCGTCGTTGCGGGGGCTGAGCGTGGTGAGCGGCCACATTGCCTGGGCCAGCGGGACCGGGGGCAGTTGGCTGCGGACCACCGACGGTGGCGCGCACTGGCAGGCGGGGACGGTCGCCGGCGCCGGACACTTGGATTTCCGCGACATCAAAGCGTTCGGCCCGGATGTGGCCTATCTGATGGCGGCCGGGGCTGCCCGCGGGATCTTCAAAACCAGCGATGGGGCGCGGCACTGGCGGCTGCAATACCAGAACCCGGACCCGCATTTCTTCCTCGACAGCCTCGCCTTCTGGGACGCACGGCACGGGTTGGCGCTGGGTGACCCGATCGACGGCAAATTCCTTATCTTGCGGACCGAGGATGGCGGCGAGCATTGGATGCCGGCGACGGGGACGCCGCCGGCGCTGGCAGGGGAAGGCGGCTTTGCCGCCAGCGGTTCTGCCCTGATGGTACTGCCGGGGACGAAGACTGCCTGGTTTGCGACCGGCGGGCCTGGGGGCGCGCGCGTGTTCCGTACCCAGGATGGAGGCCGGAACTGGACCGTGACGGCGGTACCGATGGGCGGCAGCGCCAGTTCCGGTATATTCTCGCTGGCGTTTCTCAACCGCCGAATCGGCATTGCCTTGGGTGGAGACTATGCCCACCCAGGCGACAGTGGCGCAACCGCCGCCCTGACCACCGACGGGGGCCGGAGTTGGCGGCTGGCGCCAGCGCCCGCCGCGCTCGGCTATCGCTCCGCCGTGGCGTATGCGCCCCACAGCAGGGGCAAGGTCGTGGTGGCGGTCGGAACCGGCGGCACCGTCATATCGCGCGATGGCGGGCAACACTGGGCCGCCCCCGGGGCGCCGGCGCTGGCACAGTCGCTCAACGCGGTTGCGATCACCTCGAATGGCGCCGGCTGGGCCGTGGGCCCGCGCGGGCGCATCGTCCACTTCCAGGTCCACTAACGGGCGCAGGCGCCAGAATCTGCCTTGCCGGACGAGCCTCCATTGACGCGGCGCGGCAGCCCTTTTCTGGAGGCCCTCCCGCTGCTCCCACCCCAAGGGGCAAGCGCCTGGGGGTCCCGGGAGTCGGGCTGCGGCAGAAATTCGCTTGGCCGCAACGCGCGCCCGGCGCTGCTCGGGGTGCCTCCAAGTTGCCTCGTTACGTCAACATTGACGGGCGCGGGCCCCTGCCCCTGCTCGGCTGAGACGCTCGCAGCGCCCCGCACTCGAAGGGCTGTGGAGCGCCGGCCCGGGGCCCGGTGCCCAAGGGGGCGCGAGCGGCATGGTTGGAAAGGGGGCCGCTCCGCTTCGTTTGCCGGGAGCGGTGAAAGCGCCACTGGCGCTTTCATCCCCTTGGAATTCCGCGGCCCTTCGCGCAGATTTTGCCCGCGGTGCAAACGGCGCGACTCCCGCGAGCTGTTAATGTTCTG
>JBOGKJ010000253.1:0-23080 GCA_050745565.1 Terriglobales bacterium
GCGCGCTGCCTGCAGAGCGAATGCTGAACCAAGTCTGGAATCGCCCCATCCGCCTTCTGCTCAGAAACGGCCGTTTTCACCTTTGGACGGGTAGGCGTACGCGGGGGCATGCGGCTCTAACCGGCCATCATGTTCCAAGCTGTCCGGCTTGTCTGCTGGCCGGCGCGGGTCCGAGCGCGGCTGCACCCCGCGTCCCGCCGGCTGCGGCCGATCGCCGCCGCGCTGCTGCTCTGGCTTTGCGCCATTCCGTATGCCGCTGCCCAGGGGTTCAAGTCCACCGGCAATTTGCAGGTCGCCCGCGCGGGCCAGGCCGCAGTGCTGCTGAAACAGGGCACGGTGCTGCTGATCGGCGGCTATTCCGGCACCACCGGCCTCACCTCGGCCGAAATCTACGATCCCTCGAGCGGTGCGTTCACCTCCACCGGCAGCTTGTCGAACGCCGTCCAGTATCCGCTGGCGGCGCTGCTGCCTGCGGGCAAAGTCCTGGTGCTCGAAGCCGGCATGACCGTGAGCAAAACCGAAATCTACGATCCCGCCTCCGGCAGCTTCTCGGCCGGCCCCAGCCTGCCGGCGGCGCTCGATTTTCCCGCCCTGGTCCCGCTCGCCGACGGACGCCTGTTCGTCACCGGCCTTGCGCACAAATGCAATGGCGCCGCCGCCCAGTGCACATCGCCGGTCGAGATCTACGATCCCGCCACCAACCAGTTCACGCTCAACGGCCAGTTGCAGTTGGCGCGCTCAAGCTTTACCGCAACCCCGCTTCAGAACGGCAAGGTGCTGATCGCCGGCGGTTTCGACGCCAATAGCATGGCCTCCACGCCCAGCGGCAGTGCGGAAGTCTATGATCCGTCGAGCGGCGTCTCGACTCTCGCCACCTCGCAGCTTCCTCCCACCGCCGCGGCCGGCGCGGTGGCGCTGGCGGACGGCAACGTCCTGATCTGCGGCGGCGGCGGCTTGCAGTACCAGCAAACCTGCGAGTTGTACCAAGCCGCATTCGGGCAGTTCTCGCTGACCACCGGCGCGATGGCCATCACCCGCGTTCGCCCCACCATGACGCTTCTGCCCGACGGCCGCGTGCTGGTCGCCGGCGACATCAACGGCCAAACTCCCAGCGCCGAGTTGTATGACCCCGAACTGGGCACCTTCTCCCCCGCCGGCAATTTCATGACCAACCGCATCGAGTTTTCCGCCACCTCGCTGCCCGGCGGCACGGTGCTGTTCGCCGGCGGCGAACCGCCCAGCACCGGCCCCGGCGCACAGGGGCCGGCGCTGAACTCGGCTGAAATTTATACCCCGCCGGCGCTGGAGCCCGATTTCACGCTGGTTGCCAGCCAAAGCCAGGTCGTGGTCGCCAGCGGCAGCACGGCGCAGTTCGACGTCCTGGCCCGCGCCAGCGACGGCTTCACCGGCTCGATTGCGCTCAGTTGCACCCAGACCGGCAGCGCCAGTTGCACCTTCGATAATGGCTCCATCACGCCTGGCCAAACCGCCACGGTCACGCTGCACGGCCTCAACCCCGGCGCCGGCGGCGTGGTGCGGTTCGATCTCGTAGGCGCCAGCGGCAGCATCAGCCACGCGGTGCAACTGCAGGTGGACCTGGAACCGCCCGTGCCCGCGCTGACGCCCAACAGCCCGCTCAGTTTCGGCGATGAAGCCGTGGGCTCGACGAGCGATCCCCAGACCGTCGTGCTGGCCAACAGCGGCGAGTCGCCGCTCAACATCTCCAGCATCTCGACCGAGGGCGACTTCACCCAGACCAACAACTGCCCCGCCGGCCTGGCCAACGTCGGCAACCCCACCTGCACCATCACCATCAAGTTCGCCCCCACCGCCCAGGGCAATCGCTCCGGCATGCTGGTGATCGCCGATGACGCGCCGTTTTCGCCGCAAACCATTCAATTGAGCGGCATCGGCACGGCCCCGCCCGGCCCCGCCGTCACGCTGGCGCCCGGCTCGCTCAGCTTCAGCGGTACCGACATCGGTCAACCCAGCCCCGCTCAAGCGATCGCGCTCACCAACACCGGCACCGGGAGCCTGACAATTACCGCCATCGCCGCGAATGGCGACTTCACCGCCACCAACACCTGCGGGCCCACCGTTGCCGCCGGCAAGGGCTGCGCCATCGCGGTGACGTTCAAGCCTACCGCCAGCGGCAGCCGAATCGGCACGCTCGCCGTCACCGACAACGCGCCCGGCAGCCCGCAAACCGCCGCCCTCAGCGGCAGCGGACTTGACGACCCCGCCCCCGGCATCACAATTTCACCCGCCAGCCTCACGTTTGCCAGCGAAACAGTCGGCTCGACCAGCAGCGCCCAATCGGTCAGCGTCACCAACACCGGCAACGCCGACTTGACCTTCACCTCGATCGTCGCCAGCGGCGACTTCGCCCAGTCCAACACGTGCGGCACGTCTCTCGCCGCCGGCAAAAGCTGCGTTGTCTCGGTGACGTTCATGCCCAGCGCCAGCGGCAGCCGCACCGGCACGCTTGACTTCACCGACAACGCCGCGGGCAGCCCGCAAACGGTCGGCCTCAGCGGCGTCGGAACCGCCGCCAGCGCCGCCACCGCCGCGGCCACGCTGGCGCCGCCCAGTCTGAGCTTTGCCAGCCAGGCCGTTGGCTCAACCAGCACCGCCCAAACCGTCACCATCACCAGCTCGGGCGCGGCGGCGCTGACCATTGCCAGCATCGCCATCACCGGCGACTTTGCCCAGGCCAACAAATGCCCGGCCATGCTTGACGCCAACCAGAACTGCACCATCACGGTTACGTTCACCCCCACCGCCAGCGGCAGCCGCACCGGCACGCTGAGCGTCAACGACAATGCCGGCAACAGCCCGCAAACCGTGGCGCTGACCGGCAGCGGCGCCAGCGCCTCGGCCGGCGGCGATCAGGTCACGCTGCAGCCGGCGAGCGGCGGCTCCGCCTCCGCCACCGTCGCCGCCGGTCAGACCGCCACCTACAACCTCGCTCTGGCTTCGGCCGGCAGCTTTGCGGGCGCGGTGACGCTGAACTGCAGCGGCGCCCCCGCAGCGGCCACCTGCACTCCAACGCCGACGACCGCCACACTGGACTCGACGCCAGTGACGTTGGCGGTCAGCGTCACCACGACGGCGGCCTCGGCGCTGCCGCCGCTACCGCCAGGGCCCGCGCCGCCGCAGCCGTGGCGCTTCCTCCTGTTGTTCTCGGCGCTGCTTGCCGCCCTGTACCTGTTGGCCATGCAGCGGCGGCGCCGGGTGCGGCGCGCGTGGCTACTGGGCATGCTGGAGTCCGGCTTGCTGCTGGCGCTTGCCGGATGCGGTGGCTCGCCCGCGCCCACGCCCACGCCGGTGACGACCGGCACGCCCGCCGGCACCTATACGTTGACGGTCACTGCGGCCTCGTCGGGCACGCCGGTGGGCAGCACGCAGTTGACGCTGGTGGTGAAATAAGCAACAAGCAATAAGCAATGAGCAATGAGCTTGGGGCCGCGACTGCGATTCGACCTAGTAGAAATGGAGTGACCGGCCCCAATGCGCTGGACGTGGATTAGGCTGTGAAGTTGAAGCAGCACAGTCAAGAGCCACAAGCGGAGAGGAGCCGATCACATGAAAGAGAGCGTGCAATTTTTGGGGTTGGATGTCCATGCGGAGACGATTGCGGTAGCGGTGGCCGAGGCCGACGTAGCGGCTGCGGGCGTGTTACGAGAGCAGAATCACAGATGCTGTAGCCGCGGCGTTGCTGTGGGGCGGGTCGCCGACCCGCGCGTCGGCCGTCGGCCGACGCCACGCGGCAGTTCGGGTAACTACAGCAACTGCGATCCTGCCCTAGCCTGAATGCGGCGGCGCCGCGAGCAACGCTGCCGCTTCCGTCGTGGCGGCGGCGGCGCTGATCTGGTCCAGCGGCAGCGACTGCAGCCAGCGGCTGCGAGTTTGCCAGGGCGACCAGACCGGAACATCGGTGGTCGAATAAAGCGCCAGCACGGGTTTGCCCAGCGCGGCGGCGATGTGGATGGGACCGCCATCGTTGCCGATGACCAGGTCGGCCTCGGCCAGCAGCGCAATCAGTTCGGCGACGCTGGTGCCCGAGACCAGGAACGCGCCCTCGACCGGTTCGCCGGCGCTGGCGCTGGCCTGGACGGCGGCGAGGCCGTGCTCGCGCTTCAGCCACGCGGCCAGCTCGCCAAAGCGGCTCAGCGGCCAGCGCAGCCCGGGCTCGCGCGCTTCGGTGTTAAGAAAGGCGTAGCGGCCGGTCAGGCCGCGCGCGGCCAGGCGCTGCCTCATGCGGGTGCGCGCCCGCTCGGTGGGAAACACGCGCAGCGGGCCCAGCGGAGCGGCCGGCATGCCCAGGGCTTCGAGCAGCGCGGCGGTCTGCTCCACGGCATGCCGCCGCGCCGGGTCGGCGGGCGGCGGCGTTAGCAGCGGGTAGGCCCAGCGGTGGCGGAGGCCGAGAAAAGTGGCGCGTTGCGGGGCTCCAGAGCAGCGTGCCAACCAGGCGGCCGTGCTCCCGCCATGCAGGCCGATGACCAACGCCGGTGGCAGGCGGCGCAGCGCGGCCAGGGCCCCCAGGCGGCCCCTGGGGCCGGCGGGCACCGCAACCACCCTATCCACGCCGGGATTGCCCGCCAGCACGTCCTGGAAGCGGGGCTCGACCAGCACCGCAAGCCGCAGGTCGGGTCGCCAGGATTTGAGCTGATGCAGCGCCGGGGTGATCAGCAGCGTGTCGCCCAGGCTGCGCAGGCGGATCAGGGCGACCCAAGCGCCGGCGGGCAGGCCGGGCAGCACGCTGGCCATGCCGCCCGGGCGCGGCGCCGGGGTGGGGCGCTCAGTCGCGGGGCAGCTCGGGTTCGACGCTGGCCTCCTCAATCAGCATGACCGGAATGTCTTCGCGGATGGGATATACCCGGCGGCAGCGCTCGCACTGCAGCCCCGCGCCGCCGCGCACCAAATGCACATCGGCGTGGTCGTCGGGGCAGACCAGCAGCTTCAGCAGTTCCTCGGAAACGGCCATACGCCAAGGTACAACGGTTTCGGGTCTTCAGGCGAACACGGCGGGGTCGAGGTCGGCGAAGAAGTGGGCGTGGAGGCGGCGCATGGCTTCCGGGACGTCGTCGTCGTCGAGCACCATGCCGATGTTGATTTCCGAGGCGCCCTGGGAAATCATGCGCACGTTGATGCCGCCGAGTACGGCAAAGACCTGGCCGGCCAAGCCGGGGGTGTTGCGCAGGCTCTCGCCCACCAGGCACACAATGGCTTTGCGGCCTTCGCAGCGCACATCGGCGAAGCGGCCCAGGGCGTCGGCGATGTCGGCAAGTCGGGCGGTGTCGCTGATGGTGAGCGAGACGCTGACTTCGGAGGTCGAGACCATGTCCACCGGGGTGCGGTAGTCGGCGAACACATCCCAGATGGCCTTGAGAAAGCCGTGGGCCTGCAGCATGCGGGTCGAGATCACGTCCACGACCGCGATGCGGCGCTTGGTGGAGATGCACTTGAACGGCGAGGGCGATTTGGGGGCGCGGGTGGTGACCAGCGTGCCAGTGCGGGCGCCGTCGGGCGGCCCGGGGAGCCAGGCGCGGGAGTTGAGCACCCAGACCGGGATGCCGGCTTGCATGGCGGGCAGCAGCGTGGCCGGGTGCAGCACCTTGGCGCCGAAATAGGCCAGTTCGGCAGCTTCGTGAAACGAGATGACTTTTATGCGGCGGGCGCCGGAACAAACGCGCGGGTCGGCGGTGAGCATGCCATCCACATCGGTCCAGATCTCGATCCGGCGCGCGCCCAGGAGGCTGCCGATGAAAGCGGCCGAGAAATCGGAGCCGCCGCGGCCGAGCGTGGTGGTGACGCCGTCGCGGGTGGCGGCGATGAAGCCGCCGAGCACCGGCACGGCGCCGGCGGCGAGCGCGGGCACCAGCCGCTCCTGGGCCTGGCGGAGACTCTCGGGAGCGAGTGGGGTCGCCTGGGTGAAATGCTCGTCGGTGGCGAGGATCTGGCGGGCGTCGAGCAGCCGCGCGGGGAGGCCGGCGCGGGCGAGGGCGGCGGTGGCCAACCAGGGCGAGCAACGCTCGCCAAACGCGAGCACGGCATCGCGGGTGCGATCGGTGAGTTCGGCCACCGCGCCGATGCCGCGAACCAGCTCGGCGAGTTCGGCAAACAACTGCGCCAGCGCGGCTTCGGCTTCGGCGGAGCCGCCGAGCGCGCGCAGGGTGTCGAGATGGCGGTGGCGCAGTTGGCCCGTCAGCGCGTCGGCGGCCTCGAGATCGCGCCGCAGAGCCAGTTCCGCCAGCCGCACCAGGCCATCGGTCACGCCCGCCATGGCCGAGACCACGGCGATGGGCAACTCGATGCGGCGGTCGGCGACGATGGCCGCCATGCGCTCCAGGGCGGCGGCATCTTCCACCGAGGTGCCGCCGAACTTCAAAACGGTGGGGCCGGCTCCGGATCCGGGGCTCGGGCCGCCACTGGCGCCAGATGGGGTGGCGGCGCTCATGGCTGACTAGATCCGGCCTTCCGCATGCAGCAGTTCGGCGTTGAGCAGTGCCGCTCCCGCGGCGCCGCGCAGCGTATTGTGCGACAGCACCGTGAACTTGAAATCGAGGATCTTGCAGGGGCGCACCCGCCCCACCACGACGGCCATGCCCGCCCGTAGGCCCTCGCCAAGCTCGGCATCGAGCCGCGGCTGCGGCCGGTCTGGAGCGGTGGCGACCAGGATGGGCTGGGGCGGGGCGCTCGGCAAATCGAGTTCCTGGGGACGTCCGCGGAAGCCGGCCAGCGCCTGGCAGACATCGTCCAGGCTGGCGCGGGCGCGCAGTTTCACGCTCACCGATTCGAGGTGGCCGTCCACGACTGCCACGCGGTTGCAGTGCGCCGACACCGCGAAGGCGGCCGGCTCGACGCCGGTCGGACCGAGCCGGCCCAGGATTTTCCGGGCCTCGCGCTCCATTTTTTCCTCCTCCTGCTCGATATAGGGGACGACGTTGCCCAGGATGTCAAGCGAGGCCACGCCCGGATAACCGGCGCCGCTCACCGCCTGCATCGTCACCGCCACCACGCTTTCCAGGCCGAAGGCGCGCTCCAGCGGCGCCAGCGCCAGCACCAGCCCGATGGTCGAGCAGTTGGGGTTGGCCACGACAAAGCCGCCGCGGCCAAAATCCGGCTGACGCTCGATCAGCGCCACCTGCTCCGGGTTGCACTCGGGCACGATCAGCGGCACATCCGCGCGCATGCGCAGCGGGCTGGAGTTGGTGAGGACGGCGTGGCCGGCGGCCGCGAAGGCGGGCTCAAGTTCCTGGGCGGTGGCGGCATCCACGGAGGAAATGACCAGGTGCGGACGGCAGCCGTCGGGCGAGGCGGGCGAGACCGGAAGGCGCGCGAAGCGTTCTGGCAGCGGCGTGGGCAGACGCCAGCCCACGGCGTCGCCGTAGGCCTTGCCGGCGGAACGGTCGGAGGCGGCCAGCCACACCGGCTCGAACCACGGATGCCGATCAAGCAGCGTCAGCAGCCGCTGGCCCACCACGCCCGTGGCGCCCAGAATGCCAACCTCGAGGCGGCCAGCCGCGGGCGCGGCCATTTAGCCCAAGCCCAGCGGCCGCGGCGGGGGCGGAGCGCCCGGGCTGGACGGCGCCGGGCCCGCGCCTCCCAGCACGCGCTGCAGCGCGTCCTGATTGATGGTGATCTTTCCGGCCTTGGTGAGGCGTGCGATCAGGGCGTCATCGTAGGCCGCCATCACCGCCTGGCGCTTCTGCGATACCAGCGTCTGGGTGATGCTTGCCTGCTGGGCGGCAAAATCGGCGGCGCTGGGCTGGTCCAGTTTGGTGAGGCTGTAGACCAGGCGGTTGTCGCCAAGGCTGGCCACCGGCGCCACGGCGCCGGGCTTGAGCGCGAACAAGGTATCGGCGAAACTGGCGATGGCGCCGGCATCCGGCAGCGAGCCCGAGCGCGTCAGCGCCGCGCTGGACTTCATGGTCAGGTGCAGCGCGCCGGCGGCTGCCTTCAGCCCCTGTTTTTGCGCGGCCGCCTGCAGTGCCGCCGCCGTGGATTGGGCCAACTGTTGCGCCTGTTCCTGCTTGAAGGCGGTGGTCACGGCGTCCTGCACGGCGCTCAGCGGTTGCGGACCGGGCGGCACAACTTTATCCACCTTGGCAATGGCAAAGCCCTGCGCCACCTGCACTGGCTGGGTGATGGCGCCGGAGGTGGTGCTGAAGACCGCGTTCTCGAAATCGGGGTTGATGCCGATGCCGGTGACCGGGTCGGTACGGCTCAGCGGCGCGGTGGTGAAGTACTCCAGCCCCAACTGTTTGGCCACCTGCGCCAGTGGCGCCGTTTGGGCCTGCTCGGCGGCCTGGTTCATGAGGTTCTGGGCCTTGTCCACGGCCTGGTCGCGCTGAAGTTGCGCGACGATCTGGTCATGCGCGGCCGATTCCGGCTGGACGTAGGCCTGCTGATGCGCCTCGACGTTGATGATCTCAAAGCCGTATTCGGTTTGCACCAGCCCGCTCGTGTGGCCGGCCGGCAGCGAGAAGGCGACTTTTTCGAAGTTGGCGACGGTCTGGTTGCGCTGGATGAAACCCAACTCGCCGCCCTGCGCCGCCGAGGCATCGTCCTGCGAATACTTCTTGGCGAGCGCGGCGAAGTCAGTCGGCTTGGCCTGCACCTGCTTCAGCACGTCGTCGGCTTTCTGTTTGGTGGACGCAATTTCGGCGGCCGTGGGGCTGGCGTCGGGATACTTAATCAGGATGTGGGAGACCTTGACCTGCTCGGGATGGGAGTAGGTTGAAATGTTTTGCTGATAGTACTGCTGCACGGCGGCATCGGAGATGTGGATCTGGGCGCCGATGGCGGTCTCATTCGCCAGCAGCACCTCGAGCTGACGCTTCTCGGGCGAGTTGTAGCTGGCCTGGTGGACCTTGTAGTAGGCGGCCAACGCCTGCGGCGTCACCTTCACCTGACTTTCCATGTCGGCGGGTTTGAGCAGAACGTAGTCAACCGTTGCCTTTTCGTTGTCGCGCTCAAACTGCTGCTGGATTTCCTGGGCACTGACCCGCACCGGGTCGGTGACGAGGTCCTGGACTTTGCTGATCATCAGGCCCTGGCGCAGTTGATCCTGCAACTGGGCGAGGGTCATGTGGAGGGCCTGATTGGCAAAATCCTCGGCCTGTTGATCGCCGATGTACTGGCCGTTGGGGTAAAGCTGGGGAAGCTGCTCCTGCGCGGAAGCGACAATCTCAGCCGGGGTCGGCGTCAGGCCCAACTGCCGCGCCTGGTCGAGCAGCGCCTGGTTGACGACCAGGCTCTTCAAAACCTCCTGCCCGAGCATGGGCACAAGCTGGGCAGGCAATTGCTGGTTGCCCTCGATGCGGGTCAACTGGTCGGTGATCATCTGGCCGGTGATGGGGGCGCCGTTGACCTTGGCCACCGTCTGCTCACCCACCGGGAGGCTGGAATCGCCGCTCATGCCCTGCGGAATCAGGAACATGACCATGGCGATACAAATGACGACCAGGAAACCGCCGAGCACCAGCCGGGCGACGAAATCGCGGCGGCGGAAAAAGTTCAACATCGCTAAGTCCTTGCCGGCGGGCACACAACCACACGCCAGCTACACCCAAGATCATCCCATTATAGCGTGCCGGTGCTAGCGTTGCGGATGGCCGGCGTGGTTGGCAGCGGGCGGGGTGAGCGGCGGCAGTCTGCAGGGATCCCGACGCTGGCGCTGGTGGCTGGCTAGCGCTGCCTGATACTTCTGCCACTGCTGGGGCGTGAGCAGCGACTGCAGCTTGCGGTTTTCTTGCTGGCGGGTGGGCTCGAATGCCTGGCGTTCCTGGTGCGAGATCGCTGACATGGCCTGATTAAACTGGCCGCAGGCCTGGGAATATTGCGGGTAGAACTGCACGTAGATCTGGTGGCGGCGATTGCGGGTGTCGTTAAACAACGCCTGAACCTGCGGCACCTGCGTCGGGGTCAGGTTCAAACTCTTGGTGAGGCGCTGAATCAAGGTTTGGTGGCGAGGGCGCATATAGCGCTGATGCACGCCGGGCCAGGCCCAGACCATGCCGCTCACGCCGGCCGCGAGGCCGAACGCGAAGACGATCACCAGAATCAGCGTGCTGTGAAAACTTCTCGGCATACACAATTACCGGCGGTGGGCCACGCCCAGCAGCACCGTGGGGTCCTGCGAGGGTGCGGCAACGTTGACGACGTCGGCCATATTCGGCGTTTCCGGCTGATTGAGGACCGCGTAGGCGGTGGAGGCCGCCTGCACCGGCGTGGGCGTATGGTTCATGGTCAGGCTGCCGATCAGCACCACCAGCGCCACCACCGCCACCATGTAGGGCAGCAGATAGCGGAAGCTGCGCGAGAGCGCCGAATCCCACGCCTGTTCGCTGGCGCGATGGATGGACGCCCAGACCGCGCTCATCAACGGTGGCTGCACTTCGATCTCGGCCGCTTTCACCACTTGCCGGGACCAGCGCTGCAGGCCGGCGAACTCAGCGCAGTCGGCGCACCCGGTCACGTGCTGCTCCCACGCCCGCGCCGGCAACGACTCGGCCGGCCGGATCTCGAGCTGATCGCGGAATTGCTGGCAGAGCTTACGCGTCTTCATCATCATGTCCTGCCCCCGTTTTCCTTGCCTTCCCTGAAGCCGAATGCACGATCTTGGCGTAGCGGCTTTGATATTGCTCCAGCATGCGCTTGCGGGCGCGGAAAAGCGCCACTTTAACCGCCGAGGTACCCAAGTGTGTCACCGCGCCGATTTCCTCCAGCGACATGTCCTGAATCTCTTTCATCACCAGCAGCATGCGATCCCGTGGCTTGAGCGTTTGCAGCAGCTTTCCGGCCAGGTCGGTCGAGACCATCCGTTGCAGCACGCTCGCCGAAGGATCTGGCATCATCCATTCCTGCTCCTCGCCGGTTTCGCTGGTGGTTGACACCTGTGGTGGTTGACGCTTCCGTTTACGGAGGTAGTCTACACAATAGTTGGTGGCAACGCGATAGAGCCACGGGCGAAAAGGGAGCCCAGGGGTAAAACCCTCCATGGCGAAATAGACCTTGGTGAAGATCTCCTGCACCAGGTCCGGCACCACCTCGGGATTGCGCACAATGTTGGCCACCAGACGCGTGATGGGCTGCTGATAGCGGGCGTAGAGCTCCTCGAAGGCAGCTCCGTCGCCACCCTGAATGCGCTGCACCAGCGAGAGGTCCACATCTTCCATGGGTGCGGCCCGATACGGGATCGGCATGGCTATGGCGTTCGCCAACATACATAATGATCAACGCTGGGGCGGTGTCAGAGGTTACCGTGCCCAAGCGGGATCGCCATCATGCTGGTGACTACCCTTAATGGTATGCTGGCGCAGGCGCTGCAGCCCGGGTGAGGTCAGGCCGGGATGGCAAGAGTCGGTATTTTGCTAGCGCGAGCAGCGGTAGGTCGATAGATCATCATGGCTGACGGCGGTAATTCGGGGGCTCAAGCGGTTCCAGGGGGCGAAACTTCGCCATTTTCGGTGCAAATTGGCCAGATTTATGAGGGCCCCTTTGACCTGTTGCTGGACTTGATCCGGCGCCAAAACATCAACATCTACGACATCCCCATTGCCGCCATCACCTCCCAGTACCTCGAATTTATCGCCGGGCTTCATGATCTCGATGTGGAAGTGGCGGCCGAGTTTCTGGTGGTGGCGGCGACCCTGATCCAGATCAAGAGCAAGATGATGCTTCCGGCAGATCCCGTGCTGCCGGGCGAGACGGCGCCAGCCGCGGATCCGCGCGAAGAGCTGGTGCGGCGGCTGCTGGAATATGAAGCCTACAAACAGGCCGCGGCGCAATTGCACGAACGCCAGCAGTTGGAGGAGGCGAGCTGGTCGCGGCCCCAGGGACGCGAGGAGACGCCGGAGGAGCCGGGCCAGCTCGCGGTCGAAGTGCATGATCTGGTAACCACGTTCCGGCAGGTGCTGGAGCGGCTGAAGCAACGGCCGCGGCTGGAGATCCTGCGCGAGCAGGTGAGCGTACGGGAGATGATGGAGCAGCTCTACCGCATGCTGGCGACGCAGGAAACGCCGGTGAGCGTACGGGAAGTATTTCTGCGCGCGCCCAGCCGGGGCGCGCTGCTGGCCACGTTTCTCGCCGTGTTGGAGCTGGTGAAGCTGAACGTGGCGCTGCTGCGGCAGGAGCGGCCGTTTGCCGAGATCCTGTTGAAGCGCCACCGGTGTTTCGAGCAAAACTGGATGGAGGCGCAATTGCCCCCCTATACCGCCCCGCCACAGGAGCCGGCATGAGCGAGTTGCAGTCCGCCATCGAAGCCATCATTTACGCCGCCGACGAGCCGGCGACCCCGGCGCAGATCGCCGCCACGCTGGAAGTGGAACCGGTGGCGGTGCTGGCGGCGGTGGAGGCGCTGCGCGCGCGCTACGCCGGCGACGATTGCGGCGTGGAACTGCGGCAGGTGGCGGGCGGTTACCGCATGGCGACCAAGCCCCAGCACCATGAAGCGGTGCGGCGTTTTCTGAAGAGCCTGAAGCCGAAGGTGCGGCTGTCGTTGCCGGCGCTGGAAACGCTGGCGGTAATCGCCTACCGCCAGCCGGTCACGCTGCCGGAGATCCGGGATTTGCGCGGCGTGGATCCGGCCGGCGTGCTGAACACGCTGCTGGAGAAGAAACTGGTTACGACGGCCGGGCGCAAAGAGGTGCTGGGCAAACCGATCCTGTACCGCACCACGCGGGAGTTCCTGGTGCAGTTCGGACTGGCCAGCCTGCGCGATCTGCCGACCCTGAAGGAATTTGAAGAGATCGCCCAAGCCAGCCTCGAGGGCCTGGAGACGGCGCCGGATACCGCCGAGGCCGCCGAAGCCGCCTCCGGCGGCGGCGAACCCGACGCGGGCTGAGGCGGTCGCCGCGCGGTCGCGCCTTTTGCACCGCGGGCATGGCAGGCGCGAAAGGGCGCAAAACGAGGCAACTTGGACGCGCCCTGGGCAGAGCGGACACGCGTTGCCGCCAAGCGAATCCCGGCCGCAGCCCGACCCCCGGGGCCTCCGATGCGCTCGCGCCTTGGGGTGGGAGCAGCGCGAGGGCGTGGTGAGAAGGGCAGCCGTGCCGCATTCCGGGTGGGCGCGTCTCAGCGGCCACCGCCCTCGGGAAGTGACGCAGGCACGGCCCCAAGTTGACGCGGCCGTGCCACGTCAACTGCGCGCCGGGTTGGGGCTCACCGGGCGCAGACGGTTCGAGACCCAGCGGGGCTCGAACTGCGCGTAAGCAGTCGCCCGGCCATTGCGCAGGTCGCCTGCGGCGAAGCGGCGCTGGGGTGGCAGCGGGAGGGTGTCCTGTGAAGGGCGGCCGTGCCGCAAACTGCGCTCAGTGCCGCTTGCGGGCGGCTTCCGGCACGCGGTCGGTCCAAGGCAGGTCCAAGCCGTACTTGCGGCGCTTTTCGAGCAACGTCTTGGGGCTGATGCCGAGCAGGCGCGCCGCCATCTGCTTGCGTCCGCGGCAATACTGCAGCATGGTGGCGATGTGCTCGATTTCCATTTGCTGGAGGGAGCGGGGCGCCGCGGCGGGCGTGAACGAAGTCGAGGCGAGCTGAGCGGGGAAGTCCTCCAGTTGCAGCGCTCCGCTGTCGCGCTGGATGCGCGCGCGCTGCAGCAGGCTGCGGAGCTCGCGCACATTGCCGGGGAACACGTAGGCGCTGAGTGCCGCTTCGGCTTCGGCGCTGAGGTCGTCGGCGCTGGCGCCGGTCAGGGTGAGGAAATAGTGCGCCAGCGGAATGATGTCGGCGGGCCGTTCGCGCAGGGGCGGAACCGTGAGCGGCAGGACGTAGAGGCGGTAATACAAATCTTCGCGGAAGCTGCGCCGTGCCACCGCCTGCCGCAGGTCGGTGTTGGTCAGTGCCACGATCCGCGCCTGAATCGGGATGCGCTGCTGGCCCCCCAGCCGCTCGAAGGCTTTCTCCTCCAGCACGCGCAGCAACTTGGCCTGCAGCGGAAGGGTGAGTGCGGCGACTTCGTCCAGCACCAGCGTGCCCTCACCCGCCAGTTCCAGCCGCCCTGGCTTGGCCTGGTAGGCGCCGGTGAAGGCGCCCTTTTCATAACCGAACAACTCGCTTTCGAGCAGCTCGGCGGGCAGGCTGGCGCAGTCAATCTTGACAATGGGTTCGTGGCGGCAGGGGCCGAGGAAGTGCAACCTTTGCGCCAGCAGATCTTTGCCCGTGCCGCTTTCCCCCTGAATCAGCACGGTTGAGGTGGTGGCGGCCACCTTAAGTGCCACCTCCAGCAGTTGGCGCGATGCCGGATCGTGCGCAATCCAGGCCGGCGGCGGCGGCGGGGGGCTGGCGGAAACTGGCGTGGGGAGGGCGCTCATGGCATCAACCTGCCTGTTCGGCGGCCTCGCGCGCTAAGGCGCGGCGCACCGTCGCCGGCAGCGCCAGGCGGGGCGCCGGCGACCACAGCCGCTCGAGATCGTAGAAGCGGCGGGTTCTGGGCGAGAAGACGTGGACGATGAAGTCCACGTAGTCGAGCACGACCCATTCGGCCTCGCGGCCGCCCTCGCGGTAGCTGGGCCGCAGCCCGCCTGTTTCCAGCGCCAGCTCGATGGCCTCCGCGATGGCCTGGATCTGGCGCGGGTTGGCTCCATGACAGAGCAGGAAATAGTCGCAGAACCCGGCCTTCTGGCGCACATCGAGCAGCACCGGGTCCTGGGCCTTCTTGGCCGCCGCGGCGGTGATCGCCGCGCGCATTTGCCGCCGGAGTTGGGCGTCAGAGGTCTTGGGCATGCTGATACAGTCCGGCGCGGCGAATATAGCGGGCCACCGCGCGCGGTAATTGGCCCTCGGCACCGCCCCGCGCGGCACTGGCGCTGGCCGGGGAGCGAAAGCCGCCGAGCCAGTGGAGTTGATGGCCGCCGGCCAGGGCAAGGACACATCCCTGCTGCTGGCGAACGAGGTTGCGCGGCACCACGGCCGCGGCGCGCGGGAAATCGAAGCCCTGGCGCGGCGCCACGATGAAGTGGCATCGGCGCAGCAGGCGGCGATAATGTTTCCAGCTTGGCAACAAAGCGAACGCGTCCGCCCCCAGGATAAGATACCGCTCGGAGCTGACGCCATCTGCATCCATCCAATCGAGCTGGTCCATCGTGTAGGTGGGGCGGCCGGCTCGATCGGGAATATAGAGGGGCTGGCAGCGGGGCTGGTCCGCCAGCGCCAACGCCAGCATGGCGTAGCGGTCCGGTAAACTGGCCCGGTCCGTGGCCCGTGCGTCCTCACGATGCCAGGGCCTGGGCGCGGGCACAAAGTATACCCGCCGCAGCCGGCACGCCTGTATCGCCGCCAGCGCCAGCGCCACGTGGCCCCGATGCACAGGATCGAAGGTCCCGCCCAGAATGCCGACTCGCTGTGGCAGTGTTGCCATGGCTAGCCGCCAGACTCCGGCTCCGGCGCCGTTGGGGGGCGCTTGCGGAGCTGTTGCAACTGTTGAACCAAGCCATATTTCAAGGCCGCCACGCCGGCGCCGGTGACAGCGGAGACCGGGTATATCGGCATTTCCCGCGCCCGACTTAAATCCTCCAGCGCGGCGAGCTTTTCCGGTGCCGCCACATCCAGCTTGCTGGCCACGATGACGCCGGGTTTTTCCGCCAGGCTGGCGCCGAATTTCCTGAGCTCGGTTTCGATGATCTCGAGGTCCCGCACCGGGTCGCGCCCGCTGAACTCCGATACGTCCACCACGTGCGCCAACAGCCGGGTGCGCTCCACGTGGCGAAGAAATTGCGTTCCGAGGCCGGCGCCCTGGTGCGCACCCTCGATCAACCCGGGGATGTCGGCAATTACAAAACTGTCTTCGGTGTCGTCCAGTTGGACAACGCCGAGGTTGGGCGTGAGGGTCGTAAAGGGATAGTCGGCGATTTTGGGCTTCGCCGCCGACAGCACCGAAATCAACGTGCTCTTGCCGACATTCGGAAACCCCACTAGCCCAACTTCGGCCAGCAGTTTCAACTCCAGGCGCAGGCGCCGGAATTCACCCGGCTGGCCGGGCTCGACCCGGCGCGGGGCTCGATTCGTCGAGGTCGCGAAACGCGCATTCCCGCGGCCCCCGTGGCCGCCGTGCGCCAGCACACAGCGCTCGCCCAGCGCGGTGTAATCGGCCACCTGCTCGCCCGTCTCGGCGTCGTAAACGACCGTGCCCACCGGCACCTTCAGCACCACGGCGCGGCCATCCTTGCCATGGCAGTCGCTGCCCTCGCCATGGCCCCCGCGCTGCGCCTTGTATTCGGGGTTGAAACGGAAGTGGATCAGCGTGTTATGGCGCTCGCTGCTCTCCATCACCACGTCGCCGCCGTTGCCGCCATCGCCACCGCTGGGACCGCCCCGGGGCACATACTTCTCCCGCCGAAACGCCAGGCAGCCGTTGCCGCCGCCGCCCGCCTGCACCCGGATCTCGACTTCGTCAACGAACTGCATTTTTTCGCATTATTGTGCGCAGGGCCGGTTTGGGCTTCGAACCCCGATAGTTCCTGCGAGCCAAGGCGCGTGAGCCCAATGCGCCATTCGCACCTCTGCGGGGTTCGCGCCTTTGGCGCCGCGGGCGCGTGTTGCCGCCAAATGAATTTCGGCCGCAGCCCAACCCACGCCGCGGCCCCCGGCGCGCTGGCGCGCTGGGGTGGCCACGGGAGGGTGTCCAGAAAAGGGCGGCCGCGCCGCCACAGTGAGCACGGCGCCGCCCCCAGGGTTGACGTGGCCGTGCCACGCCAACCGCGTGCCGGGTTGGGCCCATGGGGCCACGATCCTTCCCCCAGTGGGGCTCGAACCAACCAACGCAAATCGGGCGCGGGAACGACGGTGCAAGCGTCTCAACCGAGCCCGCGCCAAAAATGGAGACTGGGGCGTCGGCGTCGCCCGCCGGCCTGCGCCGGCGAGAGTACCGCGGGGGCGGCCCGCATCACCTTCGGTGCCTGGCAGGATTTGGATGAGCCTCTTGTCTGGCGCGGTTGCGCCAGGCTCCGGCGTCGCCGTGATGGCGTAGGGCGTTTGCGTCACTCGCCGACGGTGGCGGCGGGGCGGACATGCACGTACTTGCCGGCGCGCCCGCGGTCGGCGAAGACCACAACGCCGCTCGCGCGGGCGTAGAGGGTATCGTCCTTGCCGCGGCCCACATTCTCGCCCGGCCTCACCCGGGTCCCGCGCTGGCGCACCAATATGGCGCCGCCCAGCACCTGCTCCCCGCCGTAGCGCTTCACGCCCAGCCGCTGGGCGTTGGAATCGCGACCGTTGCGGGAGCTGCCTAATCCTTTTTTGTGTGCCATATGCCCGCTACCCTACTGCGCCTGGATCGCCTCAATCCGCACCCGGGTGCGGAGCTGGCGATGCCCCTGCAGTTTCTTGTACTGCTTCTTGCGCTTGTAATGAAATACCAGGATCTTGCCCGCCTTGCCCTGCGCCAGCACCCGCGCCGTCACCCGCGCGCCCTCGCCGGCCTGGAGTTGCCCCTGGGCGTCCTGGACCGCCAGCACGTCGGCGAACGTCACCGTCTCGCCGGCCGCCTGCGGCAACCGTTCCAGTTCAAATTCATCGCCCGGGCTCACCCGGTACTGCTTGCCGCCGCTGCGAATCACTGCATACATAGAGACAATCCTTTGCGCAAAACCGGCTTGCGGCTGGGATGCGCCCGGCGCGGCTGCGCCCGGCGAAGGCTCTATTGTACTGCAATTTGGGCCCGATCAGGCGACCCGGCCGAGTTTGGCGTCCGAGCGCGGGCCGGGGGCGGCCTCGACCAGCTCATTCCAGGTGCGGGAATAGGGCTTCATGCAGCGGGAGCAACGCAGCCCGTAGGTGCCATCCTCCCAACGCGCCCGCACCCATTGATGGGCGCAGGTCCAGCGTTGCCAGTCGGCCAGGAGATGTTCGAGGATGTTCATACCAACCGGTGAGATGAAGGCGGGAGCACAAACGTTGCGGAGAAAAAAAATAGGATGCGCAGGAACGCGCATCCTATTTTGCGAATGTGAACTGCGGGAACTACTTCTTTTTCTTGGCGGTCTTCTTGGCGGCCTTCTTAGCCGGTTTCTTAGCAGCCATGTTTCCTCCTTTGAGCTACCCACAACCAACCCCATTATCTGGGGCTGTTGAAAACACAACCCAAGATATAGGGTAGTGGAAGCCAGTAGTCAAGAAAATTCGTGATTATTTTTCAAAAAAAATCTTGACAATCCGGCTGCCTAGTTTTATCGGCAGGCGGAGGCGAGGGCTGCAGTGGACGGGGACGGGTCAGGATTGGGACCTGGCGGCCTGCAGGCGCTGGGATTTTTCGATCACCTTTTGTTCCAGTTCGCGTTTGTACGCATCCAGGCGAGCGGCGAGCGCGGAATCGCTGAGCGCCAGGATCTGGGCCGCGAGCACGGCGGCGTTGGTGGCGCCGGCCTCGCCGACGGCGACGGTGGCGACGGGCACGCCGGCGGGCAGCATGGCGGTGCTGAGGAGGGCGTCAAAGCCGGAGAGCGGGGAGGTGGCAAGCGGCACGCCGATGACGGGGAGCGTGGTTTCGGCGGCGAGGGCGCCCGCGAGGGCGGCGGAGGCGCCGGCGCCGGCGATGAGGACGCGCAATCCGCGCTGACGCGCGCCGCGGGCAAAAGCGGCGGTGCGTTCCGGGGAGCGGTGGGCGGAGATGATGTCCATTTCGTAGGGGATGCCGAAGCGCTCCAGTTGCCGGGCGGCGTTTTGCATGACGGCGAGGTCGGTGTCGCTGCCCATGAGGATGGCGACGAGCGGGGGATTGGCGGGCATGGGGTCAGGATTCTCCTTGGCCGATGTCGCGGCGGACTTGCATGCCGCGGAAGTGGATGGAAGCGAGGCCGCGGTAGCAGAGCGCGAGCGCGGCCTCGAGCGAGGAGGAACGGGCGGCGGTGGCGAGGATGCGCCCGCCGGCGGTTTGCCAGCCCTGGGTACGGCGTAGGGTGCCGGCATGGAAGACCAGCGGTCCCGAGCCGGGCAGTTGGCCGGTGGCGTCGAGGCCGGCGATGAGGTCGCCGCGGGTGGGCGCGGCGGGGTAACCTTCGGCGGCGGCGACCACGCAGGCCCCGGCCGGAGCGACTTCAACTGCGGGGGCGCCGGCGGGCAAATGGCCGCGGGCGGCGGCAGCGAGTAGCAGGGCGAGATCGCCGCCCCAGCGCGGCAGGATAGCCTGAGTTTCGGGGTCGCCGAAGCGCACGTTGAACTCGAGCACCTGGGGACCGGTGGCGGTCAGCATAAGACCGCAGTAGAGCACGCCCTGGAACGGGGTGCCGGCGCGATTCATGCCGGCCAGCGCCGGCGCCAGAATTCGCGCTTCCACCGCTTCGGCGAGCGCGGTGGTCAGCAGCGCCGGGGTGGAGATGACGCCCATGCCGCCGGTGTTGGGCCCGTGATCGCCCTCGCCAATGCGTTTGTAGTCGCGGGCGGCGGGCAGCAGTTGCCAGCGCTCGCCATCGCACACGGCCAGCAGGCTGCGCTCCTGGCCGGGAAGGAACGCCTCCAGCACCACACGCCGTCCGGCGTCGCCCACCAACTCGCCGGCCAGCATGGCTTCCAGCGCCTGCTCGGCGGCGTCGCGCGCCGTGGCCACCACCACGCCTTTGCCGGCGGCGAGGCCATCGGCCTTGACGACGACCGGCAGACCGAGGCGGTCGAGCGCTTGGCGGCCGGCGGCGGCCGTTTCTACGATTTCGAAGCGCGCCGTGGGGATGGAGTGCGCTGCCAGGAACTGCTTGGCGAAGATCTTGCTTGATTCCAGCCGCGCGGCGGCGCGGGAGGGGCCGAACACCAGGCGGCCGGCGGCGCGGAGCTGGTCGGCGATGCCGGCGGCCAGCGGCGCCTCCGGGCCCACGACCACCAGATCCACGGCCTGGGCGGCGGCGGCGGCGAGGACTGCGGCCGGGTCGCTGGCGTCTCCCGGCAGGCAGGCGGCGACCGAGGCCATGCCATCATTGCCGGGCAGCGCCAGCACGCGTTCGACCTGCGGCGACTGGCGGAGTTTCCAGGCGAGGGCGTGCTCACGCCCGCCTCCGCCCAGCACCAGGATCTTCATGCTGGCGGCTCCATGGCGGCGGCCGGTCCGGCCTGAAGCGCGCCGGTGAGCGCGCGCACCTGTTCGATGCCGTGGCGCCGGCAAAACTTTTTGAGCTCGGCGAGCACGTTTTCGGTGGCCTTGGGATCCCAGAAGTTCATCGTGCCCACCTCGACGGCGGTGGCCCCGGCGAGCAGGAACTCGGCGGCGTCTTCGCCGCTGGCGATGCCGCCCATGCCGATCAGCGGCAAGCGCACGGCGCGGCTCGCCTCCCAGACCTGCCGCAGCGCCAGCGGCTTGATGGCCGGGCCGCTGAGTCCGGCGACGACCCGATGAAAGCGGGGGCGGCGGGTTTCGGCGTTGATGGCCATGCCCAGGAAGGTATTGACCAGGGCGAGGGCGTCTGCGCCGGCGGCTTCGGCGGCGCGGGCCATGTCGGCAATGCTGGTGCCGTTGGGGCTGAGCTTGACGATCAGCGGGCGGCGGGAGGCCGCCTTGGCGGCCGCAACCAGCTCGCCGAGCAGCGCGGCGTCGGTGCCGAAGATCATGCCGCCGGCGGCGGTGTTGGGGCAGCTGGCGTTCAACTCGTAGGCGGCGATGCCCTCGCCGCGATTGAGCACGGCGATGGCGGCGACATAGTCTTCCACCGACTCGCCGAAGACATTGGCGATCACGGTGACGCCCAATTGGCGCAGGCGGGGCAGGTGGGTGGCGATGAAGGCCTCGACGCCAATATTCTGCAGCCCCACCGAGTTCAGCATGCCGGCGGCGGTTTCCACCAGCCGCGGGCTGGGATTGCCCGGCATGGGCTGGCGCGACAGCCCTTTGGTCACCACGGCCCCGAGGTGGGCGAGGTTCACGATGTCGTCGAACTCGACGCCGTAGCCAAAGGTGCCGCTGGCGGCCAGCACCGGGTTCTGCAGCCGCAATCCGGCAATTTCGACGCTTAAGTCCATCGGCGGTCAGGCTCTATAATAAACGCCATCATGCCCGAGGCCGCGCTCGACGATCAGCTCGCGTATCTCAGCAAGGGTGCGGCCGAGATCATCGCGCCCGCCGAGCTGCGGGCGCGGCTGCAGGCGGCCGCGCGGGAGCGGCGTCCGCTGCGGGTGAAAGCCGGCTTCGACCCCACCGCGCCCGACCTGCACCTGGGCCACACCGTACTGCTGCGCAAACTCAAGCACTTCCAGGAACAGGGCCACGAGGTCACGTTTCTGATCGGCGACTTCACCGGCATGATCGGCGACCCCAGCGGGCGCAGCGAGACGCGTCCGGCGCTTTCCGCCGAGGCCATCCAGGCCAACGCCGCCACCTACCGCGACCAGGTGTTTCGTCTGCTGGATCCGGTGCGCACTCAAGTGCGTTTCAACAGCGAGTGGCTGGCGGCGCTCAGCGCCGAGGCGATGGTGCGGCTGTGCGCCAAAACGACGGTGGCGCGCATGTTGGAGCGGGACGATTTTCAGGCGCGGTTCCGCGCCAACCAGCCGATTTCGATCCACGAATTCCTCTATCCGCTGGCGCAGGCGTATGACTCGGTGGCGTTGCAGGCGGATGTGGAGCTGGGCGGCACCGATCAGAAGTTCAACCTGCTGCTGGGGCGCGAAATCCAGCGTGAATACGGCCAGGCGCCGCAGATTGTGCTCACCATGCCGCTGCTGGAGGGGCTCGACGGGGTGCGCAAGATGTCGAAGTCGTATGGCAACTACGTCGGCATCACCGAGGCGCCTCAGGTGATGTTCGCCAAGCTGATGTCCATCTCGGACGCGCTGATGTGGCGCTATTACCTGCTGCTCACCGACCGCAGCGAGGCCGAGATCGGCCGCCTGCAGGCCGAGGTCGCCGCCGGCACGCTCCACCCCATGGAAGCCAAGAAGCGGCTGGCCGAGCAGATCACCGCCGATTTTCATCCCGCCGCCGAGGCGCGGGCCGCGCGCGGGGAGTTCGAGCGCGTGGTGCAGCGGCAGGAAATGCCGGAGCAACCGCCTGAGATTCGCGTGGTGGCCAGCGACCGGCTCGACAAAATGCTTGACGCCGCCGGCCTGGCGCCCTCGGTGAGCGAGGCGGCGCGGCTGATCAAGGCCGGCTCGGTGCAGCTCGACGGGACAGTGTGCCGCGAGGTGCGGCTGCGGCAGCCGCTGGCGCTGCCGGTGACGGTGAAAGTGGGCAAACACCGCTATGCCCGCCTGCTGCCGGGCGATACAATGACATCATGAGGTATTGGATTCTGGCGGCGATTTTGGCCGTCGCGCCCCTCGCCGCGCAGACTGCGCAGCCGCCGCGGCTGAGCTACATGTGCAGCTTCAAGGCGAGCACGCCCTCGTATGTCGAGATCGAGGTGTCGCAGGAAGGGCGCGCGACCTTCCAGGCCAAAATTCAGGACGCCGATCCACTCACCACGCTGCAGTTCACCGCCGCGCCGGCGCTGGTGCGCCAACTGTTTGCCGACGCCGACGCCGCGCACGATTTCGCCGGGCCGACGCTGCAATCGAAAAACAAGGTGGCGTTTACGGGCGAGAAGAGGCTCACCTACGACGATGGCGCCCGCCATCAGTCGCAAATGTTCACCTACACCTCGGTCCGGCCCGCAGCCGCGCTGGTCCGGGCGTTTCAGCAGATGACTTCGACAGGCACCGACGCCATCCTGCTGCGGCGGGCGATGAACTATCAGCCGCTGGACGTGCTCAGCCTGATGGACCGCATCCGTTCGGACTGGGATAGCCATATGCTGGGCTCGCCCGAACTTCTGGCGCCGGTGCTGCGGCAGTTGATCGCCAGCCCGGCGATGATGGAGGCGGCGCGCAACCGCGCCCGCAAGCTGCTGGAAGCCATGCACCTGCCGCCTGAGCCGGTCCTCGAAGGTTGCGCTGGCCCGCCCTACGGCTGCCGCGCGCCGAGCGCGCCCAGGGTCTGGCCCCATCGCGTCTGCCCCAGATTGCGCAAAAGCTGCTCGTAATGGGCCCGGCCGAAAACTGCTTTCGCCCGGCTGTCGGTGAGCCTGAGCTGCCCGGTCCAGAATCGTCGCTGCAAGCTGCGGTAGGACGGGGCGGGCCCATCCCCACGCATGGGCGCGCCCGCCGGCCACAGCATCAGGAACGC
>JBOGKJ010000254.1:0-1506 GCA_050745565.1 Terriglobales bacterium
CACGCGCGGCATAGCGCGCCCGTCTGGAAAAATGGGCGGCGCAGCACCCGCCCTGGTGCCATCGTCCTCCAGACAGCGCGTCCTGCTCGCCGTTCGATATCGCCGCCCATTTTTTAGGGCGCGCCGCTCCTGGATGCGAGCTTCGTGACCTGACTGTGAGAAATGCGGACTAGGCGCTGGTCGAGACTATGCCTCGCCCGGGGCGCAGGCTGGGACGCGCGTCCACGCACGCCTTCCGGTCGGAGTTCGAGCCTCTGCTGCGCTGCGTGTGGGTGGACGCCGAGATCCATAACGCCGGCCTCGACCTGGTCGAGGATCGCGACCGTGCGCGTCTCAGTCTGGTGGACGCAGTGTCGTTTGTGGTGATGCGGCGGTTGGGGATTGAGGAGGCGTTTGCCTTCGATGCCGACTTCCAGCGCGAACGATTTCGTCTCCTGTGGTGATGGGCCCGCCATCGGACCCTGGAAATTGGTAGGCACGTGGGGATTCGAACCCCAGACCTCTACCGTGTCAAGGTAGCGCTCTAACCAACTGAGCTACGCGCCTACGCCGAAATGAAGTCCAGTTTAGCACGTGCGTTTCGCCGCGCTCCCGCCCGGCGGCGCCGGCTCCTCAATCGCTATCGCACGCCACCGCGGGCCGCTGCCAGCGGGCAAAACACAACGGGTGATGTCTTCACCGGGTGACGTTTCGAGTATAGGTATCCACCACCCCCGCCTTCAACCCGAATCCATCGCGCCGCGCCGGCTATTCCGTGCCCGGATGAATCCGGCACAGCGCCGCAACCCCGCCCCGGACGCCCTCCGGCCTCAGGCGCGCATCCAAGGTCGCCAGCCGCCCTCCATGCGCCGCCGCCAGCGCCAGCAGGTAGGTGTCGGTGACCCGCATCGCGCTCAGCAGTCCCGCGAGGTCCACACGCGCCGCATCGAGCAGCGATACCTCGTCGGGCCAAAATTCATGCTCCGCCATCGCCGTCATCGCCGCCCGCAGCGGCGCGTCGGCTGCCGGCCCGCCCCTCAAGCTGGGATAGGCGCGGTGCCCGACGACGCGCAGCACGCCGTTCTGCGTGAGCGGACAACTCGCCCAAACCGCCCGCCCCTCGCGCTCGAACCAGACGTGAGCGGTCTCGTGCTGGATGTGGGCGGGGTCCAGGAGCGCAATCAGCACGTTAACGTCCAGCAGAAAACGCCTCAGGGGACCTCCGCCTCCAGCCGGCGCACCAGATCGGAAGTCACCCGCCCGCCGGCCCGGCGGCAGTGGCACGCCAGTCCGTGCCCGCCTCGCGGACCCCGGCGCGGTCAAGCTGCGCCGCGCCAGCTCCGACACCACCTCTCCTATGCTCTGGCCCCGAATGGCGGCCAACTCCTTCGCCGCTTCCAGAACATCGTCATCAATGCTGAGCGTCAACCTCACATCAAACATCAGATCCACACTGGACACCTTGGCCCACCGAGAGCCGCAGCATGGGCCGGCTGTTCGACCTTCCCGGCCGAGGCCGGGGCGCGT
>JBOGKJ010000255.1:0-4582 GCA_050745565.1 Terriglobales bacterium
GTCCGGATTGTCGGCGCCGTCCACCATGATGAAACCCATCAGTCCGCGCTCCATGCGCGACAGTGCATGGTCCACCAGCATGTAGCGGCCCGGTACCTGTGTCCTGAAGTCCACGATTACCGCGCCACCGGGTGCCACGCTCACGGTCTGGATACCTTCCAGTGGCGGGGAGGTGAGACCACCGAACTCGTAGACATGGTCGAAGATCTCGCCGATCACGTGGAACGACGAAGTGAAGTTCGGACCACCCACGCCGAAGTAGATGCGTACCGTCTCACCCACCTTCGAATGCATCGGATGGTACTTGCTGAGTGCGCCCACCGCGCCGTTGAGCACGAAGTACTCCGGCCTCTCGTCGAGAAGCTTCTGTACGTCAAACTCCTGGTCGCCGTGCTTGCCGAAGGCGCCGGTGGTGTAGATCTCGCCCTGCATCACGTAGAACTCGTGGTCGACCTTGGGCAACGCGACCGCGGGCTCGACCAGGATCATGCCGTACATGCCGTTGGCGATATGCTCGGCGATCATCGGGGTGCCGCAGTGGTAGACAAACAGACCAGGCGTGGTGGCCACAAAGCTGAAAGTACGCTCTTGGCCGGGCGGCACCTGCATCAGGGCGGCGCCGCCGCCAGGGCCGAGGGCGGCGTGCAGGTCAATCGAGTGGACCATGCGGCTGTCGGGGTTGTTGCGCAGCGTCACAATAACCGTATCGCCGACGCGCACGCGGATCATGGGCCCAGGCACCTTGCCATTGTAGGTCCAGTAGCGGTAGGAGATGCCGTTGGCGGGGTCCACCAGCCCGTCCAGTTCCTCCGCCGTCAGCACGACCCGGACGACGCCGGCCGGGGGCAGATTGGCGAGCGGACGTTGTGCCACCGGGCCGGGCAAGTCGCTGGGGTTGCGAACAATCGCGGAGCGGGGAACCGGCGGCACAGCAGGCGCGTGTTGCGCCATCACGGGCGCCCATAGGAACGGCAGACCAAGCACCACCGGCCAGGCGGCACGCCAGCGGAGGGACCAATAAACAGGACGTAACGGCATTATGATCATGGCGCCAGCTCCTGTACTACATTTCAGGTTAGGGCCACCGATGGCGCCCGTTCAGTAACCGAAGTCACGCCCCGAATGGGATATTTACGGCACATGCCGGCCGCGGCATGCGCCGCTTGCACCTTTTACTGCATACTGGTGCTAATATATCGGGCCATGCAGCTTCACCGCCTTGCCCCCGCCGCTGCCGCGCTGATCGCCGGCGCCGGTCTCGCCTCGATGCTCTCCGCCCAGGCCGTGGTGCGCTACGAGCAGCCCTCGGCCGCCATCCTCAAGGTCATGGAGGCGCCGCGGCCGCCGCGCGCGCTCATGAGCCCGCAGCGGGATTACCTGCTGCTGGTGGACGCTGTGCCGAACCCGGACATCGCTGAGTTGGCCGAGCCCATGCTGCGCATCGCCGGCATCCGGATTGACCCGGCCAGCAACGGGATCCACGCCTCCGCGCGCGTGCGCAACCTGCGCCTGGTGCGCGTCAGCGACGGCACCGTGCGCCCGGTGGCGCTCGCGCGCGCGCTCGAGCACATCACCGCGCCGGTGTGGGCGCCCGACGGCCGCCGCTTCGCCTTCGCCAACATCACCCGCCACGGCATCGAGCTCTGGGTCGGCGACACGGCCACGGCCCGCGCCCACCAGGTCACCGGTGTGCAGTTGAACGAAGTCACCGGCGCGGCCTTCGCCTTCGCCAGTCCCGGCGAGCTGCTGTGCAAGCTGGTGCCCTCTCGCCGCCGCCCCGCCCCCGCCGCCCCCGCCGTGCCCATCGGCCCCACGGTGTCGGAAAGCGACGGTCACGCTCTGCCCGCCCCCACCTACGAAGACCTGCTCAAGAACCCGCACCAGGAAGACCTCTTCGACTTCTATGCCACCTCGCAGTTGGCTTGGGTGAATCTCGCCACCGGCCAGGTGCGCCCCGTCGGCCGGCCCGGCATCTACGCTGAGGCCCGCCCCTCGCCCGACCGCCAGCACATCCTCGTCGCCCGCATTCATCGCCCCTATTCCTACCTGGTGCCCGACAATGAGTTCCCGCGCGCCTGGGCCATCTGGAGCGCCAGCGGCCGCCAGGAACGCGCCCTGCGCGACCAGCCGCTCGAAGGCGGCCGCCGCCGCGGCCACATTGATCCCGGCCCGCGCGGCTGGACCTGGGCGCCGCTCGAACCCGCCACCCTGATTTACGAGACCGCCCTCGACGGCGGCAACCCCAGCCGCCCGGCGCCGTTCCGCGACCAGGTCTGGAAGTTGGCCCCGCCCTTCCAGGGCGCCGGCCAAGCCTGGTTCAAGACCGAGTGGCGCTTCGCCGGCCTGCAGTGGGGCTCGGCCGGCGACCTCGCCCTGCTGCGCGAGTCCGACCGCCGCCGCGGCGCCCGCACCTACTTTTTCGCACCCGCCTCGCCGGATCAGATGCGCCTGGCCTGGACCCTCGCGCCCCAGGACCGCTACGACGACCCGGGCGCCGCCCTGGCCGCCTTCGGCCCCGCCGTGGCGCAGCACGCCGCCTCCGGCGGCGGCCGCGGCGGCTCGGCGCTCATCGAAGAGGATCACGGCGCCATCTATCTGCAGGGCGCCGGCTCCAGCAACACCGGCGACCACCCCTTCCTCGATCGCCTCGACACCGCCAGCCTGCGCAAGCAGCGCCTGTTCCAATCCCCGGCCGGCAGCTACGACACCGTGGCCGACCTGCTCACCCCCGACGGCGCCCGCGCCGTCATCTCGCATGAAAGCGTCACCGATCCGCCCAACCTCTACGTCCGCGACCTGAGCGCCGCCGCCGCCGGCCCCGGCCGCGCCCTCACCCATTACACCGATCCGGCGCCCGAAGTGCGCCAGATCAAAAAGCAGTTGATCCGCTACCAGCGGCCCTCGGATGGCGTCGAGCTCTCGACTATGGTCTATCTCCCGCCCGACTACCAGCCTGGCACCCGCTACCCCGCCATCGTCTGGGCTTATCCCAGCGAGTTCGCCACCGCCAAGGCTGCCGGCCAGGTCACCGGCTCCGCTGACCGCTTCACCATCCTCACCGGCTACAGCCAGCTCTACCTTGCCCTCGACGGCTACGTGGTGCTCGACAACATGACCATGCCCATCCTGAGCAAGGACGACAACGTGCGCGACGCCAACGATACCTACGTCCAGCAACTCGTCGAGGACGCCGCCGCCGGCGTGAACGCCGCCGCGCACTTGGGCTTCATTGATCCCAACCGCGTCGGCGTTGCCGGACACAGCTACGGCGCCTTCATGGTCGGCAACCTGCTGGCCCACTCCACTCTGTTCAAGGCCGGTAACGCCCAGAGCGGCGCCTACAACCGCACCCTGACGCCGTTCGGCTTCCAGAACGAGGAGCGCACCTACTGGCAGGATCCCCAGCTCTACTACGCCATGTCGCCGTTCGACTTCGCCGACAAAATCAAGGCGCCCATCCTCCTCACCCACGGCATGGCCGACAGCAACAGCGGCACCTTCCCCATCCAAAGCGAGCGCCTCTATGCCGCCGTGCAGGGCCTCGGCGGCACCATCCGCTTCGTCTACCTGCCGTTTGAGGCTCACGGCTATCTGGCGCAGCAGACCATCGAAACCGTGGTCGCGGAAATGGACAACTGGTTCAACAAGTACGTCAAGAACGCCCAGTAACCAGCTATGCGCCCGATCGCGGGAGTCGCGCCGTTTGCACGGCGGGCAAAATTGGCGCGAAGGGCCGCGGAATTCCAAACGGGGTGAAAGCGCCAGTGGCGCTTTCACAGCTTCCGCCAAACGAAGCGGCGCGGCCCCCCTTTAACCATGCCGCTCGCGCCCCCTTGGGTTCACCGGGCCCGGGGCCGGCGCTCCACCGCCCTTCGAGTGCGGGCGCGGCGCTGCGAGCGTCTCAGCGAGCAGGGGCAGGGGCCCGCGCCCGTCAATTCGCGGGAGTCGCGCCGTTTGCACTTCGGGCAAAGTCGGCGCGAAGGGCTGCGAAAGTCCGGAGGGGTGAAAGCGCCAGTGACGCTTTCACCGCTCCCGGCAAACGAAGCGGCGTGGCCCCGCGAGGCTCGCGCCGGCTTGGGCTCGCCGGGCCCCGGGCCGGCGCGAGCCCAAGCGGGATGCCCGGCGCAGCCGGGCAGGGGCCCGCGCCAGTCAATACGAGGCAACTTGGACGGGTGAAGGTGCCAGTGGTGCGTTCACCGAGCAGAGCGGGCGCGCGTTGCCGCCAAGCGAATTCCGGCCGCAGCCCGACCTACGGGAGGGCGTCCTGAGAAGGGCGGCCGTGCCGCTCGCGGGAGTCGCGCCGTCTGCACTGCGGGCAAAATCGGCGCGAAGGGCCGCGGAATGCCAACGGGGTGAAACCGCCACTGGCGCTTTCACCGCTCCCGGTAAACGAAGCGGCGCGGCCCTCTTCCAACCATGCCGCTCGCGCCCCCCTTGGGCTCACCGGGCCCTGGGCCGGTGCTCCACGGCCCTTCGAGTGCGGGCGCGGCTCTGCGAGCGTCTCAGCCGAGCCCGCGAGGCTCGCGCCGGCTTGGCCTCGCCGGGCCCGGCCGGCGCCGCCCTTCGAGTGCGGGTCCGGCGC
>JBOGKJ010000256.1:0-34915 GCA_050745565.1 Terriglobales bacterium
CGGAAGTCGCTGCCGTGCATGGCCACGAACACGCACATGTCATACAACCGCGAGCGCAACCGCTCGCCCACCGCCTGGGATAAGGTAAGCTCTTTTTTTTCTACGACTTCCTTGCGCTCCAGCCGCCCATCGGCGTCTTCCAGGTTGGTGGTCACAATCGTCGCCCGGCGCTGGCTGTAGCGGTGGTTCAAAATGTAATGCAGACTCTCCAGCGCCCACTCCGTCGCCCGCCCCACCCCCAGGTCGTCCAGCACCAACACCTCGGCCTCCAGCAGCGGCCGCACCACGCTCGCCTCCGTCGCCGGGTTGGCGGGATCGAACGTGGCCTGCATCTGCTTCAGCAGTTCCCGATGGTCGGCAAAGCGGCAGCCCATGCCGCGCTCCAGCAGCCGCCGCGCAATCGCCACCGCCAAGTGCGTCTTGCCGCATCCCACATTGCCAAAAAACAACAGCCCGTTGCGCTCCCGGTCCACCAGCCCCGGATAGTCCCGGCAGTAGGCCACCGCCTGCCGGTGCGCCAGCCGCAGCTCACGCGCGCCTTCGGGCAAATCAAAGTTTTCGAGCGTGCAGTGCTCGTACCGCGGTGGAATCTTGGCCTCCACCAGCAATGCCGCCGCCCGCGCCGCAAACTGGCACTCGCAGCGCACCGCCCGGCTCACGCCGCCGCGCTCCACCATGCGCCAGCCCGTGCCGCCGCACTGAGAACAGGTCTCCCCCTGCGATGCCGACGCTGCCATGGCCAAAGTATAGGCCCGGCCGCCCCAATCAGGAACCCGAAACCGGCAACCGGCATCCTTCAACTGGCAATCGGCAATCGGCAATCGGCAACCGGCAACTGGCAACTGGCAACTTGAATCCCCCAACCTCAGCCCCCAAACTATCGCTATGTCGGAAGCGGCCGCCCGCATGATCGTGGACCGGCTCGCGCAGGCGGGCTACCAGGCGCTGTTTGCTGGCGGCGCCGTGCGCGACCGGCTGCTGGGCCTGCCCGCGCAGGACTTCGATGTCGCCACCGATGCCCGCCCCGATGCCGTCATGGGGCTGTTTCCCCGCCATAACGCCGTGGGGGCGAAGTTTGGCGTCGTGCTCGTCCATGCCCTGGACGCCGTCGTCGAGGTCGCCACCTTCCGCTGCGAGTCTGGCTACAGCGACGGCCGCCACCCCGCCCAGGTCGCCTATGCCGGCGACCCCCGCCAGGATGTCGCGCGCCGCGACTTCACCATCAACGGCCTGTTGCTGCGCCCCGCCACCGGCGAGGTGCTCGACTACGTCGGCGGCCGCGACGATCTCGCCCGCCGCCTCGTCCGCGCCATCGGTGATCCCGAACGCCGCTTCCAGGAAGACCACCTCCGCATGCTGCGCGCCGTGCGCTTCGCCGCTCGCCTCGAGTTCACCCTCGACCCCGCCACCCAGGCCGCCATCACCGCCCATGCCGTCACCATCCGCCTCATCAGCCGTGAGCGCGTCCGCGATGAGCTGTTGAAGATGCTCACCGAGGGCCACGCCCGCCGCGCCTTCGAACTGCTGCATCTTACCGGCCTGCTGCAGCAGGTGCTGCCAGAGGTGGCCCGCATGCAGGGCGTCGAGCAGCCTCCGCAGTTCCATCCCGAAGGCGATGTCTGGACCCACACCCTCATGATGCTCGGCGGCCTCGACGCCCTGCCGCCGCCGCGCAGTCCCGTGCTCGCCCTCGGCGTCCTGCTGCATGACGTCGGCAAACCGCCCACCTTCCGCCGCGCCCCCGATCGCATCCGCTTCGATCGCCATGCCGCCGTCGGCGCCGCCATCGCTCGCGACATCAGCGGCCGCCTGCGCCTGAGCGGCAGCCAGACCGAGGCGGTCGAGGCCCTGGTGGCCGAGCACATGCAGTGGCCCATGCTCCCCAAAATGCGCGAGAGCACCCGCAAACGCTTCCTGCGCCAGCCCGGCATCGGCGACCTGATCGAGCTATTGCGCCTCGACTGCCAGATGAGCCACGGCGACCTCAGCCTCTACCAGCTCGCCCGCCGCTTGCTCGACGAGCTGCGCCCGGAGGAGGCCCGGCCCCCGCGCCTGCTCTCCGGCGACGACCTGATCGCCCTCGGTCACCACCCCGGCCCCGCCTTCCACGCCATCCTCGAAGCCGTCGAGGATGCCCAGCTCGAAGGCCGCCTCCCGGATCGCGACGCCGCCCTGGCGTTTGTCCGCGAGCATTATCCGGTGGCAGACTGAGAGCACATGTTCCCCACCCACCGCCCGCGCCGCTTGCGCCAAAACCCCGGCCTGCGCCGCCTGGTGCGCGAAACCACGCTCGCGCCCGCCATGCTGGTCCAGCCCCTGTTTGTTGTCTCCGGCCGCGGCGTCGAGCGCGAAATCTCCAGCCTCCCCGGCCAGCACCACTACAGCGTTGATCGCCTCGCCGAAGCCGTGTGCCCCATTGCCGACGCCGGCATCGGCGCCGTGCTGCTGTTCGGCATCCCCGAGCATAAGGACCACACCGGCTCCGGCGCCTGGGCTGCCGACGGCATCGTGCAGCAGGCGGTGCGGGCCCTCAAGCGCGCCCGGCCGGCGCTGCCGGTCATGACCGACGTCTGCCTGTGCGAGTACACCGCGCATGGCCACTGCGGCGTCGTCGAGCAGCGCCACGGCAGGCTCGAGGTGGTCAATGACGCCACCCTGGATCTGCTGGCGCGCTCGGCCGCCTCCCAGGCCGAAGCCGGCGCCGACGTTGTTGCCCCCAGCGCCATGATGGACGGCCAGGTGCAGGCCATCCGCCACGGCCTCGATGCCGCCGGACACGCCGATATCCCCATCCTCGCCTATGCCGCCAAGTTCGCCTCCGCCTTCTACGGCCCCTTCCGCGAAGCCGCCGGCTCGGCGCCCCAGGAAGGCGACCGCTGCGGCTACCAGATGGACGTCGCCAATGCCCGCGAGGCGCTGGCGGAAATGGCCCTGGATTTGGCCGAAGGCGCCGACATGCTCATGGTCAAACCCGCGCTGCCGTCCCTCGACATCCTCCGCCGCGCCCGCGCGCGCTTTGCCACCCCGCTGGCCGCCTACCAGGTTTCGGGCGAGTACGCCCAGATCATCGCCGCCGCCCGCGCCGGCTGGCTCGACCAGGAACGCGCCATGTGGGAATCGCTCACCTCCATTCGCCGCGCCGGCGCCGACTTCATCCTCACCTACTTCGCCCGCCCCGCCGCCGCCCGCCTCTAGCCCGGTGTTGCTGTGGGGCGGGTCGCCGACCCGCGCCGGCCGCCGGCCCAATGCCACTTAGTTAAGGCGCAGGTGCACGGATCATGCCTCCATGGCGGTTGCCCTGCGGTCTGGGTAGCCCTGCGGCTGGCGCCAGGCTTCGCGGGGATAAGCGGGGCGAGGTTTTGTGCGACGAGGCGGCTTGCGTTGGCTCCCGCCAATTCAGCCCCAACCCCGTTTTCAGCCCGTCAAACCATGTTGGGGAGACCCATTGCCCCCAAAAGCTCCAAGGGCTTCGTTTTTAGGAGCAGGAATGCGCATATCGCCACCGACAGCCCCTTCCGCCCCTTCCAAATGCCCTGCTTGAGCGTACCTATCTCGCCACTCCCTACCTTAACCAAGTGGCATTGGGCCGCCGGCCGGCGCCACGCCGCAGTTCGGGCAAATACGGCAACTATGATCCCGCCGTAGCCCGCATTTCTCCGTGGGTCGGCAACGAAGGGCGCGCGCTGGTCAGCGGTGTGGGGGGGCGAGCGTCCCAGCGAGCCCAACCCGCCCGCCGGCACCGTCCGCAGGGATTGCGAAGCCCGCTCCGCCGCGCCCGCGCCCCGCGCCCAGCGGGCGCCCGTTGCCGCCGCCCTCCGCTAACACCGCGGCCACGGCCCCAGCTAATTGCTTATTGCTTATCGCTTATTGCCTATTGCTCATCTCTTATCGCTCATCGCTAACGGCCAGAAATGCGGACCCATGCCGCATCGAGATGGTCAACCGTGCCGGCGGTTTTCTGATTGCCCCCCGCGCCACCCTCCCGCACAATGAGAGTACTTTGCACTTTGTCGCCCATCGCCCCAGGGCGTGGGTCATCGCCGCCGCCCTTGCGGCGGTTGGTGCCGCCTCCGCGCTGTACGCGCAGCAGGCGGACACCCCCGCCGATGCCCTCAGCCAGGCGCACGCCCTGCACCAGCAATTGCTCGCCACCCCGGCGGCCCAGCGCCGTCCGGCCGACTACGACCGCATCGTCGCCCTGCTCGCGCCGCTGTGGCAGGAGCCCACGGCGGCGGACGCCGACAGCGCCCGCTATCAGGCCGCCGCCGTTTACGTCGCCGAAGCCCGCGACCTGAGCCAGCCCCAGGCCTACCGCGCAGCCGCCCAACTGCTGCTCGCCCTCCTGCACCAAACCCCCTACAGCGCCTTCCGCCGCAACGCCGAGTTCGCGCTCGCTCAAATCCAACGTTTTCACCTCCATGAGTCCGGCGCCGCCGCCGTGTGGCTGCGCGACTTTGACCGGCGCTACCCGGCCGATCCCCGCGTCGCCGCCGCCCATGACGAGCTGCGCGGCGTCCGCCTGCCGGAACCCGACTATTTCCCCGCTCCCGAGCCGGCGGCGAGTCTCCCGCAACCGGAGCGGGGCGCGACGCCGCCCGAACAAGTCCAGCCGCCACCGGGTACGGCCGCGGGCGTCCAGCCCTCGCCATCTTCGCCGCCCGCCCCTTCTGCTCCGCCGCGCTCACCCGCCCCCGACGCCGGCGGCTCCCGCCAGCTTCCCGTCCGCATCGGCAACGTCAACGCCATTGCCGTCTTTTCCAATGCCACCAGCACCAGCATCGTGATCCAACTCGCGCGCGAGGCCAGCTTCAGCCGCGGCGAGCTGCCCCGTCGCCACCTTGCCTACTTCGACATCAGCTCCCGCGGCGCCGCGAGAGCCGGCGGCGAAAAGCGCTTGCGGATCGCCGACGGCCGGCTACAGGAAATCCGCGTCGCCGATAATCGCCCGGGCTTCACCCGCATTGTCATCAACCTCGCCGCCGGCATCCACTGCGATCGCGGCCGCTTTTTCCCCAACCCGCCCCGGCTCGTGATCGGCCTCTCCGGCGCCTCCAGCTCGGCCACGGGTCACGGCGCCGCCCCGCTCCCGGCTGCTGATCCGCTCAGCACCGGCGCGGAGTCGCTCACGCGCGCCCTCGGCCTCAACCTCCAGACCGTGGTGCTCGACGCCGGCCATGGCGGCCATGACACCGGCACCGTGGCGGCTGACGGCAAACTGCTGGAGAAAAGCCTCGTCCTCGACGTGACTCTCCGGCTCGGCCGGCTGCTGCGCCAGCGCCTGGGGCTGAACGTCGTCTACACCCGGCGCGATGACACCTTCATCCCGCTGCAAGAGCGTACCGAAATTGCCAACCGCGCCCACGCCGACCTGTTTGTCTCCGTGCACGCCAACGCCAGCGCCGACCCCGCCGCCCGCGGGGTTGAGGCCTATTATCTGAACCTCAGCAGCGACCACAATGCCCTGGCGCTGGCGGCCCGCGAAAACGCCGGCAGCGGCTATTCCCTCCACCAGTTGGGCGCGTTGATGAGCAAGATCGCCGCGCAAAACAAAATGCAGGAATCGCGCGAGCTTGCCGCCGATCTCGACCACCGCCTGGCGCGCGCCACCGGCGAGCCCGACCGCGGCGTAAAATCCGCTCCCTTCGTGGTGCTGATCGGCGCCCGTATGCCCTCGGTCCTGGCCGAAATTTCCTTCCTCAGCAACCCCGCCGATGACCGCAAGCTCGCCCGCGCCGCCTACCGCGAACAGCTTGCCGAAGCGCTCTACGCCGGCATCGCCTCCTACGCTCGCTCCCTGGGCGGGATGCGCTCGGCCGGCCTCAAACTGCCGGTAAAATAGTGGGGTGAAGTGGTCGCGCTTTACGGCGTCCAATCAAGTCGCGGGAGTCGCGCCGTTTGCACTGCGGGCAAAATCGGCGCGAAGGGCCGCGGAATTCCAACGGGGTGAAAGCGCCAGTGGCGCTTTCACCGCTCCCGGCAAACGAAGCGGCGCGGCCCGCCCACCAACGATGCCGCTCGCGCCGGCTTGGGCTCACCGGGCCCCGGGCCGGCGCTCCGCAGCCCTTCGAGTGCGGGCGCGGCGTAGCCGGGCAGGGGCCCGCGCCCATCAATCGTGCACGCGCCGCCTGATGCTGAGGCTCGTGGCACTGGCGCTGTGCGCCGTCGCGCTGCCCGTGCTCGCCGCACCCAAGCCGCCTCCGCTCCCTCCGCTGCCCGCCTTTGCCGGCTGGCTGCCGATGCACGCTCAGGTTGCTCGCGGTTCAGGCTGGGGCTTGCCCCCGGCCCAGGCGCAAGCGCTGGCTGAGTACGGCCTCTCAGCAGTCGAGCGCGCCCTCTACACCAATGGCCGGCGCCAGGTTGCGGTCACCGGCTTCTACTTCCACGACCTCACCGGCGCCTGGGGCGCCTGGACCTACTTGCGCCCCGCCGATGCCCGTCCGCTGCGCCTGCGCGCCGGACAGGCCGACGCCACTCCCGAGGGACCGTGGCTGCGCCAGGGCCGCTGGCTGGTCCAGCTTCGCCCTGCCGCTGGCGTCAGCCTCTCCCCCAGCGCCCTGGCGGCGCTGTCGCGCGCTCTGCCGCCAGCCGCGAACCCTCAGCTCGCCCTGCCCACGCTCCTCTACCACCTGCCGCATGGCCGACTCCAGCCCAACTCGCTCCACTATGCCCTCGGGCCGAGTGCCTTTGCCGCCTTCTGCGACTGGCTGCCGGCCTCTGGTCTCGGTTTCGATCACGGCGCCGAGGCGCTGCTCGCCGGTTACCTCCCCGCCAGCGCTGGCTCACCCCCACTGCAGGTGGCGATCCTCTCCTATCCCACGCCCACCATGGCGCGCACACGCCTGACCCAACTCGCGCATTTGCCCGGCGTTCAGGCCGCGCGCAGCGGACCCCTGCTGACGCTCGTGCACACCAGTTCGGCGGCTGCCGCCGCGCCGCTGCTCGGCAGCGTCCGCTACCAGGCCCAAGTGACCATCGTGCCGCCCACTCCGGTCGGCCTGGACGCCTTGCCGGGGCTGATCCTCGGCCTCTTCGTCCTCTGCGGCATCATCATTGGCGCAGCCATCGTGCTGGGCTTGATCAGCGGCGTCGTTCGGGTGCTGGTTCAGCGCGTGCTCCCCGAACGCTTTCACTGGCAGCGGCACGAGTCCCTGATTCGCCTGCATTTGGAATAGGCCCGCCGCCGCCCCGGCCGCGCCCCAGCCTCCGGGCAAGCCCGGAGATGCAGAGCAACGGCGAAGAAAATAAAGGACTTAAAATATCAACGCAGGAACGTTTTTCGCCTTGACACCCCGCCCCTGCGAACCGTAAGATGCTCCCCATTGATAGTTTCCGGTCCTGTCCTGGCCGGAGCGGTCATTTGGCCGCTTTCTTGCCGGGCTTCCTCGGAGCTATTCTCCAACCATGCCCGCCCCTCCTGGGCGGGCATTTTTATTCCCTGCGCCCGGCAGGCCCGCCGGAGCAAAATCCCAGCTGCTATAGCCGTGGCGCTGCTGTGTTCATCACTGTATGCCTGTAGCACGCCGCCTAGGCAAATCCCAGCTGCTATAGCCGTGGCGCCGCGATGTGGGGCTGGTCGCCGACCCGCGCGCCGGCGCCGCCCGGCGCCACGCGGCAGTTCGGATGACTACAGCAACTGTGATCCTGCCCTAATCGGCGGCCGCGCCGCCAGCCCGGAATGCTAAAATTGAATCACCGTCACCGCTGGCTGCGGACGCTGCCCATGGATTTGACCAAGGAACTGCAGCAGGAAGTCTGGGTCGAGCCGGCGCTTCAGCGACTGGAATCGGTGTTGCGCAAGCTGGTGCGCAGCTCCCTGCCGGCCGTCCGCATGGCGCTCGTCGCCCTTCTGGGCCAAGGCCATCTGCTCATCGAGGATGTGCCGGGCGTGGGCAAAACGACCTTGGCGTACGCGGTGGCACGTTCGGTCGAGTGCCGCTTCAAGCGCATCCAGTTCACCAGCGACCTGCTGCCCAGCGACGTCATCGGCATCAGCATCTACAACCAGGCACGCGAGTGCTTCGAATTCAACCCCGGGCCGGTGTTCACCAACGTGCTGCTCGCCGACGACATCAATCGCACCACGCCCAAAACCCAGTCCGCGCTGCTCGAGGCCATGAACGAAGGCCAGGTCACCGTGGACAATCAGACCTATCCGCTGCCGCGGCCGTTCTGGGTGGTCGCCACCCAGAACCCCGCCGAACATCACGGCACCTACCCCCTGCCGGAATCCCAGCTCGACCGCTTTCTGCTGCGCATCCGCATGGGCTATCCCAGCCCCGACGATGAACGCGCCATCGTGCGTGGGGAGGCCGGCTGGGCTCTGCTCGAACACATGGAACCGGTGTTGAATCTGGCCGAGCTGCAGCAGCTCCAGCAGACTGCGCGCGCCGTGCGCATGGACGATGCCGTGCTCGAGTATGCCTGGTCGCTGGTGGACGCCACCCGCCGCCATGCCGGCCTGGCGCTGGGCGTGAGCCCCCGCGGCCTGGTCATGTTGCATCGCGCCGCCCAGGCCTGGGCCCTGCTTGAGGGCCGCAGCTATTGCGTCCCGCACGATGTCAAGCAGTTGCTGCCCGCCGTCTGCGCCCACCGCGTCGTGGTCGAGGCCCGCTGGGGCGAGCGTGGCGGTGCGCGCGCCGAGCAAATCCTGGACGAAATCCGCCAGCAGCTCCCCGTTCCCCAGTAGGGTCAGGGACAAAAAACCGGGACGGCTCGCGCCGCCCCGGGCTGAGGTTGATTCCGGTGCTGGCCGTTTACAGAAGGCCACCCTGGCAGCTGCTGCTCACCATCTGCACCTTGCTGACAGAGAGCTGCTGGTTCTGGGTTTGTCCCTGCTGTCCCGACTCGCTCTGTTGCTGGTTGGCCGGGTTGGTGGCGGGGTTGGATGGATTGCTGGGGTTGGCCGCCGAGCTGCTGGCGGAAGCCGCCGAGGGCGTGCCGGTCACCGTGACCGTATGGCCCACGTGCGCTGACAGATCCACATCGCTGCTGGCCGCGCTGAGATCGTAGGTCTTCATCGTGGCCGAGTCGGTGAGCTGATATCCGTTGCCGCTGGCCGCTTTTTGCAGACAGCCGGTGGCGGTGATCTGGCCCTGTTGAGATTGGGATTGCGGGGTTTGAGCCGGGGTTTGCTGCGCGCTCGCCGTCGGGGTCATGGCGAAACCGACCATCGCCGCCAACAGTACCGTCAGATAAACCCAAACCGAAGAATTGTTCTTTGCCATCATGCTCCTCCTGAGTGTTATTAGCTCGCCAATCAGCCCGGGGAAGAAGTGGCACTATAGGCTTCCGCCGCTCGCGCTCTTCTGCGGCTGCGGCAGCTTCGGGCTTAAAGCTGATTTGCGTTCTTCTCTACTGATGCCGCCAGAATGCCGATGGTTGGGGCTGGCTTATGATTGAGTGCTAGAGGAGCCCCTATGCACAATGAACTGGTAAAAAAATCCTGTGCGCCGTGCGAGAAAGGCACTTCGCCGCTTCATGGTGCCGCACTTGATCACTTGAAGTCCGAAGTGCCCGAATGGCAGGTGGTGAATGGACATCACCTCCATCGCGGCTACAAGTTCGCCGACTTCGCCTCGGCGCTCCGGTTTGTGAACCGCATCGGGGAAATCGCTGAGGCCGAACAACATCACCCCGACATCGGCCTGGGCTGGGGCAGAGTGGATGTGGATACATTCACGCACTCGATTTCCGGCTTGAGCGAGAATGACTTCATCCTCGCCGCCAAAATCGAGTCCGCCCACCGCGCACTTCCCAAGTAGAGCCCGCCGCCGGGCCGAGTCAAACCAGGCGTGGCAAAATCAGCAGCCTTCCGACCGGCGCCAAGCAGCAGTTCGGATCACTACAGCAACTGTGATTCTAACTAGCTGCTCAGGAAAAGCCGCACCCGCCGCCCAAGATCGCTTCCGCCCAGGCGAAGTGCCGCTATCAAAGTCCCGACGTCCGCAGGGCCATCGTCTCCTCCGGACCCGCCCCGCGCTTTCACTAGCCACTAGCCACTAACCACTAGCCACTAACTAATTGTTCGTCCCGATCTTCTCGTTCTGCTGCAGCACGCGCTGGAAGAAATCAGCGGTGGCGGTGTAGGTCCGCACCCAACTGGACCAGCGCAGGAAGCCGTGGATTTCGTCCGGCAGCACCATCTGCTCGAAGGGCACCTGCTGTGCCCGCAGCCGGTCCACCAGCCCGATCATCTGGCTGAAGTCCACGTTGCGGTCGTCATCGCCCTGGATCAGCAGCACGGGCGAGCGCCAGTTCTGCACGTAGGCATCGGGCGAAGAATCGAACGCCATGTTACCGCGCTGCCCGGCGGCCGCGCCGGCGCGTCCGCCACGGCCCGCGCCCGCGCCGCGTCCGGCGCCGCCGAAGAAGGGGTTGTTGTTGCCGTGCGGCGGTCCGCCGCCGGAATAAATCGTGCTCCAGTCCTCGACCCCATGGAAGTCCACGCCAGCCGCGAACAGATCGGAATTGTGCGACAGCGCCATGCCGGTGAGATAGCCGCCATAGGAGCCGCCCCAGATGCCGAGATGGTGCGCGTCCACTTCCGGCAGCGTCGCCAGATACTTCGCCGCCGCCACCACGTCGTCGTATTCCTTGCCGCCCTGCCGCCCCGTGTGCGGCGCCATGCGGAAGGCGCGGCCATAGCCGATGCCGGTGCGATAGTTCACCGACAGCACGTTGAAACCCAGGTTGGTGAGGTACTCGTTTTCGGCGTAGGCGTTGTGGTAGTAGTCCATGTAATGGAAGCCGAGCAGCATCTCGCGCCGCGAGCCGCCATGCACGAAAATCAGCGTCGGGCGCGGGGTGTCGGCCGCATTACGCGGCTCAAATAATTGGCCGTGGATCTGCAGCCCGTCGGTCGAGGGATAGATCACCTGTTTCGGCGTCACCAGCAGCGCCGAGGGGAAATCGGCCGGCAGCTTCCCGATCATGGTCCGCGCGCCGCTCGCGGCCACCACGTAAGGCATGGCCGGCGACGTGCCGGACGAACCCAGGCAAACTAGCTCCTTGCCGTCCGCCGTCTCCACCGGCGACCACTCGATCGTCGCGCCGCTGGTGATGGCCGTCGGCGGCGCGCTGCCGTCCAGCGGCACGCGCCACAGATGCCGGCGGTCAATGTCGTTCTGGTTGGAGGAAAAAATCACCGTGCGGCCGCCGGGGGCGAAGGTCACGTTTTCGGTCTCGAAGTTGCCCGGGGTCAGCAGCTTCGCGGTGTTCAGCGAACCTCCCTGCGTGGCGTCGCTCACCGAGTACAGGTGGTTCCAGCCGTCCATTTCCGAGTTGAACAGCACCATTTGATCCGCGCCCACCCGGAACGACTCGCTCATCTCGGTGCGGTACATGGCATCCTCCGGCCGCGTGCCGCTCGCCCAGAACCGGTGCGCCGGCAGCGCCTTGGCCCCGGTTGAGGCGTCCGCCACCCAGAGCTCGAACCGCGGCATCGCCACCACCGGGTTGGCGGGCGGCTCCAGGAAGGCCGGTTCGGGGCCGTCTGGCGGCGGGCTGCTGGGCTGCATGCCGCGCACCCGCACGAATACGATCTGCTTGCCGTCCGGCGACCAGCGCGGATACGAATCCCGGTCCACGCTGGGCGCGATGTAGCGTAGATATTTGGCCCCCAGCGTATAGACCGCGATCAGCGCATGGCCCACCCGCATGCTCGTGAACGCCACGCTGCGGCTGTCGGGCGACCACTGCGGTTGAGTGTTGTCGCCCATGGACCAGGTTAGGATGCTGGCCTGATGGCTGCCGTCGGTGGGCGCGATCCAGATCATGTTGCGCGCCGGCCAGACCACCCACTTGCCGTCGGGCGAAATCTGGATGTCCTCGCAGTCCTCATTCCCGCAGCCCATCAGCCCCAGCAACGCCGGCGCGCCGCCGTTGTGCACCGTCCAGACTTGCTGGCTCGGTTTGGCGGTGTCGCTGTCTGGATCGGCGGTGTTGCCGAGCGAGTTCTCCTCGCTCCCGAGGGCGTAAACCACGGTCTTGCCGTCCGGGCTGATCTGCACCGCGGCGATCGGTTGGCCGTCGTCCAGCGTATAGTGGGTCACCTGCCGCGGCCGGAAGTCCGGCCCGTCGGCCACCATTACATTGCGCACTCCGCGCAAGTCGGCGACCCAGGCAAGGTGCTCGCCCCGGCTGGACGCCGTCAGTGAGGTCGGAAACGGCGAGTCCATCACCTGCTCAATGGTGAAGCGGCCAGGCTGCTGGGCGGCCACCGCCTGCACCAGGCAGCAGGCGGCCAGCAGCACCGGGAAAAAGCGGCAAATTCGCGGCATGCTCGCAAGCCTAATCCACTCGGCTGCTTTTGCCAAGCCCCTTGTCGGTCGGGCCCCTTGTCCGTTGGCCGTCCCTGCCCGTTGTCTCAAAGTAGATATGTCCAGTTGGCTGGCGGAGGCTATTGCGGGCTCTTCCACTGCACCCGCGTCGCCGGCGTATCCTGGCAGCCGATCGTGCCGGTCACTCCGGAGGTGATCTGCGAGCACGCATTGTCATGCGCGGCCCGCAGCGCCTCCTGCTGGGTGCGGCCCTCGGCGGTGCGGCACGCCGACTGGCCCTGGTAGCTCACGCAGACCTCCACCGCATACCGCGCCGTGTGCAGTGTCGCGTAGATCACATAGAGCACGGCCGCGAAAATCAGCAGCGCAATGGCAATGCGCAGCCCCGCCGGCGGGCGCGCCGGGTCGCCCCGCCCCGGGGGCGGCCGCCGGGTCGCCGCCGCCATCTCAGTGCGCCGCCGCCCCCGCCGGCGTGGCGCCGGCGCGGGCGCGCTCCATCTCCGCCAGCCGCGCTGCCGTGGCTTGCCCCAGCGTCGCCGACAATTCATCCACGAAGGTTGGCCGCTGCCGGTTCATATGGCGCCAGAATGTCACCTGCCCCAGCCTCCCGCCCTCGCCCAGCGGCAGCCGGCAGCTCCAGCCAAAGAACTCACCCCGGCCACCGCTGCCTTGCGGAAACTCCGCGCGGCGGCTCCACTGCCGGCTGCTCAGCTCCACTCCGTCGAAGCCCAGCTCGGCCGCCGCCCAGCAAAGCCCCGTCCAAATCGCCTCCTGGCCGTCGGCGCCGGCAATCGCATCGCTGAATTGGCGCAATACCAGTTGGGCCTCCAGTCCCCGCCGCGGGTCCAGTGCGCCCCGGCGCAGCAGTGAGCCCACTTGAAATTCAGCATAACCGAGTTGCTGCAAGCCCACGAAGCAGAGAAACGCGAGCAGCAGAATCACGATTTCGAAGCTGTGCCGCTGCCGCATGTCCGCCAGCACCAGCGAAGCCACCGCGCCCAGCGCCGCCACCCCGTAGAGCACCAGCACCGCCCGCCGCGGACTCAGGCCGCGCTGCAGCAGCCGATGATGGATGTGGCGGGCATCGCCGGCAAACAGCGGACGCCGGGTGAAACCGCGCCGCGCCATGGTCACCACCGTGTCCATGAGCGGCACCAGCAGCGCCAGCAGCGGCGCGGAAATGCCGATCATGGTCGTGGCCTTGTTCGCCCACACCAGCGCCATGCAGCCCAGCACGAATCCAATGCTCAAACTCCCGGTGTCGCCCAGGTAAATCGAGGCGGGTGGAAAGTTGAACATCAGAAATCCGGCCAGCGCCCCGAACAGCGCGCCCATCACCAGCGCCAGCGCCGGCTCCCCGATCATCACCGCGTGCGCCAGCACCGTTCCGGTGGCAAACAGCGCCAGCCCGGTCGCCAGCCCATCCATGCCGTCAATCAGGTTGAAGGCACTGCTGCATCCCACCAGCCAGAGCACCGTTACCGCCGCCGAGAGCGGGGCCGGAAGCCTCATGTGCAAGACGGCATGCACTCGAATGCCCAGCGCCGCCACCCAGAGCGCCGCCAGCGCCTGCCCGCCGAACTTCCATAAAGGCGGCAGGTTGCCGATGTCGTCTGCCGCCCCGACCAGCAGCATCAGCAGCACCGGTCCGGCTAACTTCGGCCATAGCGACCCTGCCGCCGGCCAGGCCCAGTCCCCCGCCATCAGCCGCGGCCCCGCCAGCGCCAGCGCCGCCGCCGCCATCACGCTGATGCCGCCAAGGCGTGGAATGACGCCACTGCCTGCCGCCCCATGGCGCACCTCGCGGCGCTGGGCCGGCCGCCAATGCAGCAACAGGCGCCGCCACCCCGGCGTAAGCAGCAGACACACGACGAAGGCCAGCAGGCTGGTGGTGAGCAGCGTCGGCATGGCGAGGCAGGCGCGTGTCGGCAAAGTTGGACCGCGCCTTGATCCGCTTATCGGCGCCAACGCCACTCAGGTTGAGCCCCGGCGCGCGGCGCGGCCCCACCCTCGCACCCCGCGCTTCCGCTCGCAAACGCGGCCCAAAGCTAATCGCTAATGGCTAACGGCTAACGGCTAACGGCCAGCGGCTAACGGCTGTCCGCTAATCGCTCATCGCCGCCAGCGGCTGCAGCCGCCGCCCCAGGCCCCGGTAACGGAACCCCAGCCGCTCCAACTCGCCGGGGGCGAACAGATTGCGTCCATCCACCACGATGCGCTGCGCCATGCGCCCGCCCATCGCCTCCCAGTCCGCCTGCCGGAACTGCGGCCACTCGGTCAGGATCAGCACCGCCTCGGCGCCCTCGGCTACCTCTTCGGCGCTGGCGCAATAGTGAATACCGGCGGGCAGTTCGCGCCGCGAGCGCTCGCTCGCCTGCGGATCATAGGCGCGAATGTGTGCCCCCAGCCGCAGCATCTCCCGCACCACCGCATGCGCCGGCGACAGCCGCGTGTCGTCGGTGCCGGCCTTGAACGCCAGGCCCAGCACCCCCAGCGTCTTGCCCTCCACCACCCACAGCTCCTCGCGCACCTTGTGCACGAACTGTTGCACCCGATGCGCGTTGATCGCCTGCACCTCGCGCAACAGCCGGAAGTCGTACCCCAACTCCGCCGTCATCTCCACAAACGCACTCAGATCCTTGGGGAAGCAGAAGCCGCCAAAACCAATGCCCGGCCGCAGAAATTCCGCTCCGATGCGCCGGTCCAGCCCCAGCCCGCGTAGCACTTCGGCGGCATCGGCGTCGGCTAGCTCGCACACGTCCGCAATCGCGTTGGCATAGGAAATCTTCAGCGAAAGAAAACTGTTCGAGGCGTGCTTGATCAGTTCCGCGCTGTTGATGTTCGTCGCCACCCACCCCGGCGCTTTCCAGCCGCAGCCGGCCGCCGGTTGGCCGTGCCAGCCGCACTCGCAGGTGCCCTCCAGCACCGGACGGTATACCTCGCGCAGCCGCGTCGCCGCGCGCTCGCTGTCACAGCCGATCACAATCCGATCGGGATGAAAAAAGTCGTAAACCCCCGTGCCCTCGCGTAAAAACTCCGGGTTCGAGGCGACATCAAACTCCGGGTTGCCGGGCCCCGGCCGCCGCCCATGATTCGCCAGCACCCGCTTGATCTGGTCTCCGGTATGCACCGGCACCGTGCTCTTGCTGACGATCAGGCGATACCCCTGCGCCTGCTGCGCTATCTGCCGCACCACCGCTTCCACGGCCGCCAGATTGGCCTTGCCGTCGGCATCCGGCGGCGTGCCGACGCAAATGAATATCGTGTCCGCCGATTGCAGCGCCGCGTCCTGGTCGGCGGTGAATCGCAACCGCCCCTCCGCGCGCGCCTGGGCGATGACCTCCGGCAGCCGCTCCTCGAATATCGGCACCTGCCCCTGGTTCAGCGCGGCAATCTTGGCCGCATCCGCATCCGTGCACACCACCTCATGCCCGATCGCCGCCAGGCATGCGCCCGTCGTCAGGCCGACGTAGCCGGTCCCGATCACACAAAGTTTCATTGCTGTTCAGTATAGTCAAGCCGCCGTCGCTGGGCATCCCGCCAAGGTCCGCTTCTGCGCCCCTGTCGAGGCAACATGTCGCGGGGGTCGCGCCGTTTGCACGGGCCGAATCAGAGTAGGTGTGGCAAAACGAGCAGCCTTCCGACCGGCGCCGCCTTCCGTGTGGGGCGGGTCGCTGACCCGCGCGCCGGCCGCCGGCCGGCGCCACGCGGCAGTTCGGGCGACTACAGCAACAGTGATTCTGCCGCAGCGAGCAGGGGCAGGGGCCCGCGCCCATCAATGGACGGGTGGAGACTCCGGTGGCGCGTTCACCGAGCCGAGCGGGCGCGCCCTTTGCGCCCTGGGCAAAGTAGGCGCGAATGGCTGCGGAATTCCGAAGGGGTGCAAGCGCCACTGGCGCTTGCACCGCCCCCGGCAAACGAAGCTGGCGCGGCCCCAGTGTAGTGCCCCCGAAATACCGGTACGTTCCCACTCGTCCCGTATGCGAATTTTCCTCAAGAAAAGTCGCATTCCCCTTGCCAGCATAACGAGGCAACTTGGGCGCGCCCTGAGCAGAGCGGGCGCGCGTTGCTGCCAAGTGAATTCCGGCCGCAGCCCGACCATCGGGGGGCGTCCTGAGAAGGGCGGCCGTGCCGCCCCACCATTTCCTCGGGGGCACTACACAAGGTGGACGTGGCAGCGCCACGTCCACCGCAGGCTGGACCGAAGCTCACGGGGTCCCCGGTCCAGCCTGCCTGAAAACGGGTGCGGGGGCGGCGAAGCCGCGCTGGGGCCCGCGCCAGCTATTTGGACGGGCGAAGGCGCCGGTTGCGCGTTCGCTGGGCCGAGCGGGCGCGCGTTGCCGCCAAGCTAATTCCGGCCCCAGCCCGCCAAGGCGCTCGCGCCTTGGGGCGGGAGCAGCGGGAGGGCGTCCTGAGAAGGGTGGCCGCGCCGCTGCGCTCGCCGGCGCGGCCGGCGAGCGCAGCCGACGTATGCTGGTGTCGTATGCCTGTGTCTCCCGCCGAGCCCCCCCGTTTGTACCTGGTGGACATCATGGGCTACATCTTTCGGGCCTTTCACGCCCTGCCGCCCATGCAAAATGCCCGCGGCCTGCCCACCCAGGCCGTGCTCGGCGTGGTCATGATGCTGCGCCGCCTGCTGGCCGAGCACCACCCCGAGGCGATCGTGGCCGTTTTTGACCTCGCCGGCCCTACGTTCCGCGATGAGCGCTTCGCCGCCTACAAGGCCAACCGCGCCGCCATGCCCGAACCCCTCGCGCCCCAGTTGCCCTACATCCGCCGGGCGCTCGACGCCTTCCGCATCCCCGTCCTCGAGTTCGCCGGCTACGAAGCCGACGACGTCATCGGCACCATGGCGCAGCGCGCCGCCGAGGCCGGCACCGCCGTCACCGTCGTTTCCAGCGACAAGGACCTGTTGCAGCTTGTAACCCACAACGTGCGCTTGTTCAACCCCTCCTCCAACCTCTGGTACGACCCCGCCCAAGTGGAAGCCAAACTGGGCGTCCAGCCCTCCCAGGTGGCTGATTACCTGGCCCTGCGCGGAGACGCCGTAGACAATATCCCGGGCGCGCCCGGCATCGGCGAGAAGGGCGCCCAGCAACTCATCGTCCGCTTTGGATCGGTGGAGGCGGCGCTGGAGCGTGCCGCCGAGGTGGAGCGCAAAACCTACCGCGAGTCGCTGCAACAGCACCGCGACCAGATCCTGCTGAGCAAGCACCTCGCCACCATCGCCACCGACGTTCCGCTTGAGTTCACCCCCGACGCCTGGCGCTGCCAGGAGCCCGACGCCGAAGCCTGCCGGGCGCTGTTTACCGAACTCGAGTTTCACCATCTGCTCGCGGCGCTGCCCGGCGCGCCGGCCACCACTGCCGGCCCGGCGGCGCCGGCGGCAACCGAGGCTTGGCAGGAGGCCGAACTGGCCGCGTTTCTCGCCGCCAGCGCTGGCGAACCAGTGGCGCTCGCCTTCGCCGATAGCGGGGCGCGCGGCGAAGCCACCCTGCCAACCATCGCCGACGCTGCCGGGCTGGCCACGTCCAGCCGCGCCGGGTGGATCGCGCCCGCGCTATCGCCCTGTCTCGCCGCCGCGCTCGGCGACCCCGCGCGACGCTGGCAAGTGCATGACGCGCGCGCCCTGCGCCAGCGCCTGGCTCGTCTCGAACTCCCGCCCTTGCCGCTCGAGGCCGAGCGCCTGCAGGACGTCAGCCTGCTCGCCTATCTCGACGACCCCACCGCGAGCAGCTTCGAGCTGACCGCCCTGGCGCGCCGCTATGGCCTGGGCGGAGAGGTTGAGCCCGCCGACGCTGGCCAGCGCGCTGCCCTGGCCGCCGCCCTGGCCGCCCACCTGCGCCCGCGGGTCGAGGCCAGCCTCACCTGGCCGGTCTACCGCGACCTCGACCTGCCGCTGGTAGGCGTCCTCGAGGCCATGGAAGCGCATGGCGTGGCGCTCGACCCAGTCCCGCTCCAGGCCCTCGCGGTGGAACTCGACCGCCGCGCCCTCGAGTGCCAGGAACAGGTGTTCGAGCTGGCGGGCGAACGCTTCAACCTCAACTCCCCGCAGCAGCTCGCCCACGTCTTGTTTGAAAAAATGGGCCTGCCCGCTCCCCCTCGCCGCGGCAAGACCCGAGCCTTCTCCACCGCCCAGGACGTGCTCGAAGGCCTGACCGGCTACCCCGTCGTGCCGCCACTGCTGGAATACCGCCAGCTCAGCAAGCTCAAGTCCACCTACGTTGACGCGTTGCCCCCGCTGGCCGGTCCCGATGGCCGCCTGCGCACCCATTGGAACATTGCCGGTTCGGCCACCGGACGGCTCGCCTCCTCCAACCCCAACCTGCAAAATATCCCCATCCGTACCGAGCTCGGCCGCTCCATCCGGGCCGCCTTCGTCGCCGCCCCCGGCTACCGCCTGCTGGCTGCCGACTACAGCCAAATCGAGCTGCGCCTGCTGGCTCACCTCAGCCAAGACCCGCTGCTGCTCGCCGCCTACCGCCAGGGCCAGGATATCCATGCGCTCACCGCGGCCGAGGTCTTCGAGGTGCCGCCGCTGCTGCTGACCTCCGAGCACCGGCGCCGGGCCAAGGCGGTGAATTTCGGCATCGTCTATGGCCTCTCCGCCTTTGGCCTGGCGCGCCAGTTGGGCATTCCCCAGGGCGAGGCCGCGCGCTTCATCCAGCGCTACTTTGCCCGCTATGCCGGCGTGCAGGCCTGGATTCAGCGCAGCCTCGCCGAAGCCCGGAGCCGTGGCTGGGTAGCCACGCTGCATGGGCGCCGCCGCCCCATCCCCAATCTCGAGTCCCGCAATCCCACGCTGCGCGGCTTCGCCGAACGCACCGCCATCAACTCGCCCCTGCAGGGCACCGCCGCCGACCTCATCAAGCTCGCCATGATCCGCCTCCATCCCCAGTTGGCTGCGCTCGACGCCCGCCTGCTGCTGCAGGTGCACGACGAACTGGTGCTGGAGGCGCCGGTGGCGAGCATCCCGGCGCTGGCGGCGCTGGTGCGGCACGAGATGGAAGCGGTCGCCGACCTCAGCGTCCCGCTCCAGGTCGCCATCGAGGCCGGCCCCAACTGGCGCGACCTCGAGCCATTGTCAACGGTGCCAGCCGCATGATACTTTGGAGTTCGCCGCTGCGGCGCCCTATCCCCCCGGAAGCGGGCCTTGCGCAGCGGGCTTGCCCTGTTTCGACATCCGCGTATGAAGACGGCTATTCAAACGGTCCATGTGGCGCATAGTCCGGACTCCGACGATGCCTTCATGTTTTACGCGCTGGCCACCAATAAGGTCGGCCTGCCTGGGGTCAAGTTCACCCACGTCCTGAGCGACATCGAAGACCTGAACCGGCGCGCCCTCCAGGGCGAGTTCGAAATCACCGCGGTGAGCTTTCACGCTTATCCCTACCTGCAGGACCGCTACCAGTTGCTCAACCACGGCGGCAGCGTGGGCTACGGCTACGGCCCCATGATCGTCGCCGCCCGCCCCATGAGCGTTGAAGAGGCGCTGACCCGGACCGTGGCCATCGCCGGCGAGCGCACCACCTCGGCCCTGGTGCTGCGCCTTTGCGCTCCCCAGGTCAAAACCCAGGTGATCGCATTTGACCAAATCATTCCCGCTATTACCGAGGGTCGTGCCGAAGCCGGGCTGCTGATTCACGAAGGCCAGCTCACGTACGCCGCCGCCGGCCTGCACAAGGTTCTGGACCTGGGCAAATGGTGGCTGGAGCAGACCGGCCTGCCGCTGCCGCTCGGCGGCAACGTGGTGCGGCGCGACCTGCCCGACGCCATGGCCCAGAAGCTCAGCACCGTGCTCAAGGCTTCGATCCAGTACGGGTTGGACCATCGCGACGAGGCCCTGGCCTACGCCCACCAGTTCGCCCGCGACATGGACGCCCACCTCGCTGACCAGTTCGTGGGCATGTACGTCAACGACCGCACCCTGCAATACGGCCCCGACGACAAGCGCGCCATCGCCGAGCTGCTCGGCCGCGGCCACGCCCAGGGCATCATCCCGCACGCCCCCCGCCTCGACTTCCTGGATTAGGCTTTCCATTCGCGGCGACTTGGACGCGCCCTGCACCGAGCGGGCGCGCGTTCCGCGGGAGTCGCGCCGTCTGCACTGCGGGCAAAACCGCGCGAAGGGCCTCCAGGGCCGAATCAACGTAGGTGTGGCAAAACGATCAGCCTTCCGACCGGCACCACCTCCCGTGTGGGGCGGGTCGCTGACCCGCGCGCCGGCCGCCGGCCGGCGCCACGCGGCGGTTCGGGTGACCACTGCAACCGTGATTCTGCCGTAGCGAGAGGCCGGCGCGAGCCCAAGCGGGATGCCCGGCGTAGCCGGGCAGGGGCCCGCGCCCGTCAATGTAGCGAGCGTCTCAGCGGGCAGGGGCCCGCGCCCGGCAATGCCGCTCGGCCGTGGCCACGCCCAGGGCATCATCCCGCACGCCCCCCGCCTCGACTTCCTGAACTAGGCTGTCTACTTCCCTCTTGGCGGTCAACCCTTGACAACCAAGAGAAGCGGCGCTACAGTGCCGCCATGGAGCCTGCCGGCACCGACGTCATCCAGGGCACCCTGGATTTGCTCATTCTCAAAACCTTGCAGCTCGAGCCCATGCACGGGTTCGGGATCGCGCGCCGCGTCGAGGAGATCTCGCGCGGCGTGTTCCGGGTCAATCCCGGTTCGCTGCTGACGGCGCTGCGGCGGCTGGAGCGCCAGGGCTGGCTTGACGCCGCCTGGCGGACCAGCGAAAACGCGCGCCGCGCGCGCTATTACCGCCTGACGCCCGCCGGTCGGCGCGAGCTCGAGCGCGCCACCCAGGACTGGCGCCGCCGCTCGGGCGCCATCGAGCGACTGCTGCGGGCGCGGCTCGAGCCGGAGGGGACCTAGCATGGCCGGGTGGCGTGCGCTGCGTGCGGGTCTCGGCCGCTTGCTGCGGCGGAGAAGGGCGGAGCAGGACCTGGACGATGAGGTCCGCCATTTTATGCAGGAGGCGGCCGCGAACGCGGCCTCGATGCGGCGCGGTTGCGCGAGCAGGTGCGCAGCTACGGCTGGGAGAACGCGGTCGAAGCCCTGGGCGCGCTGCTCGCCGCCACCGCACTGCTCGCGGCGTGGCTCCCGGCGCGCCGCGCCGCCGCCGTCCCGCCCGCCTCGGCCCTGCAGTCGGACTAACCGTTTGCGGCGCGCGGCCTGGCGATCGGAAGGCGGTGGGCCTCGCGTCCGGTCGCCCGCCGCGCGGCCCCGCGGTTGACCAACCGCCGCCCCACCCGCCGGGGTGGTCGCCGCCGCCCCAGCCCTCGGCATCTCACCGCTCTCGATTCGCGGGAGTCGCGCCTTTTGCACTGCGGGCAAAATCGGCGCGAAGGGCCGCGGAATTCCAACGGGGTGAAAGCGCCAGTGGCGCTTTCACCGCTCCCGGCAAACGAAGCGGCGCGGCCCCCTCCTCCAACGATGCCGCTCGCGCCACCTTGGGCTCGCCGGGCCCCGGGCCAACGCCGGGGTCCCCGACGCGCCGGCGCGCCGCGGTGGCAACGGGAGGGCGTCCAGAAAAGGGCGGTCGCGCCGCTTCGCGGGCATGTACGTCAACGACCGCACCCTGCAATGCAAGCGCGCCATCGCCGAGCTGCTCGGCCGCGGCCACGCCCAGGGCATCATCCCGCACGCCCCCCGCCTCGACTTCCTGGATTAGCCGCAGCCCACCCACGGGGGTGGTGGCCGCCGTCTCCGCCGCCGGCATCCCATCTCTGTCCTGAGGTGCGCAGTGCTGTCACTCATCCAATTTCCCCATTCGCGCTCTGTTCCCGCGCAACTTCGAGCTGTCGGGGCAAGCTCAACCGTGTGGAATGCGATCTCCTTTGCTTGCAATGCGGCGGCCATTCAGATTCCACAAATCGCGTCTGCTTCACAGCACCCGGATCACGTCCGAGCGCGTCAGGATGAAGGTCTTTTCGGTCTTGAAATCGCGCACCAGCACGGCCGGGTTTTCCGGCGTGATCATGGTCGCCAGCAGGTCCACCGGCGTCGAGATGTCCACGAAGGGAAACGCCGGCTGCATGATCGTCTGCAACGCCTCGGTTTTGACCTCGGGCCGTTCCACCAGCGCACGGTAGAGGTGGGTCTCATTCAGCGACCCCACCAGGCGGTGGTCCTGCGTGATCGAGAGCTGCGAAAAATCGTGCTGGCTCATCACCCGCAGCGCGTGCTCGACCGGCTCGTTCGCCTCGACGCTGAACAGCTCGCCGGAAAGCCCGGCCGCGACCAGGTCGCGCGCGGTCATGCCGCTCTTTTCCAGGAAGCCGCGTTCGCGCATCCAGTCGTCGTTGAACATCTTCCCCAGATAGCGCGAGCCGTGGTCATGGAAGATCACCACCACGTGCTCGCCCGCCCGAAAGTGCTTCTGCAACTGCAGCACGCCCGCCATCGCCGCCCCCGCCGAGTTGCCGGCGAAAATGCCCTCCTCGCGCGCGATGCGCCGCGTCATCACCGCCGCATCCTTGTCCGTGACTTTTTCGAAGTGATCCACGACGCTGAAGTCAACGTTCTTGGGCAGGAAGTCCTCGCCGATGCCTTCGGTGATGTAGGGGTAAATTTCGTGCTTGTCGAAAACCCCGGTCTCCTTGTACTTCTTAAACACCGAACCGTAGGTGTCGATGCCCCAGACTTTGATGCCGGGCTTGCGCTCCTTCAAATAGCGGCCCGCGCCGCTCACCGTGCCGCCCGTGCCCACGCCCACAACCAGATGGTCCAGCCGCCCCTCGGTCTGCTCCCAGATCTCCGGGCCGGTCAACTCGTAATGGGCGGCGGAGTTCGAGAGGTTGTCGTACTGGTCGGCTTTCCAGGCGTCGGGGATCTCGCGCGCCAGCCGCGACGACACCGAGTAATACGAACGTGGGTCATCAGGCTCGACGTCGGTCGGGCACACGATCACCTCGGCGCCAAACGCCTTCAGAGCGTCAGTTTTTTCCTTGGATTGCTTGTCCGTGGTGGTGAAGATGCAGCGGTAGCCCTTGATCACCGCCGCAATCGCCAGGCCCATGCCGGTGTTCCCGCTGGTGCCCTCGATGATGGTCCCGCCCGCGCGCAGCGCGCCCGACCGCTCCGCGTCCTCGATCATTTTCAGCGCCATGCGGTCCTTGATGGAGTTGCCGGGGTTGAAGTTCTCCAGCTTCGCCAAGACGCTGGCGGCGACGTCGCGCGTGATGCGGTTGATGCGCACCAGCGGCGTATGGCCAATGGCCTCGAGAATGTTGGCGCAAATTTTGGGGCGCGGAGGCGGAGCCACGCTTCGATTCTAGCGCGCCCGCCGGTCGCAGGGGTCGCGCCTCTTGCACGTCGGGCAAAGCCGGCGCGCAGGGCAGCGAACCGGGGCCCCGGCGCGCTTGCCTGCCGCGGTGGTCGTAATTCCGAAGGCGTGGGCGCGTCTCAGCGCACACCGCCCCCGGGAGACGAAGCCGGCGCGGCCCAGGTTGACCTGGTAGTGCCACGTCAACCGCCGGCCGGGCTGGGGCTCGGATCGCGGGAGTCGCGCCTTTTGCACGGCGGGCAAAATCGGCGCAACCTCGTGTGGGGCGGGTCGCCGACCCGCGCGCCGGCCGCCGGCCGGCGCCACGCCGCAGTTCGGGCAACTACAGCCACTGTGATCCTGCCGTAGCGCATTCCGGCCGCGCCGCGGCGGCGTGCCTGCGGCCCCGGCCCAGCCCGTATCGCCTCCCCTGCGCGCCGCTCCTCCGCCTCAGGTGCCGTTCGTCACAATTCCCGCCGGGCGGCGCCGGGCGCGGGCCAGTCTCGGTCAGGAGGCATCACCATGACCGCTCTGCGCTCGCTTGCCCGCGTCTTCGTCATCGCCACCGCGCTTGCCGGCTTCGCCCTGGCGCAGTCGCATCCCGCCTTCGCCGTCAAGATCTCCGGCCACGGCCAGCCCATGGTCTTGATCCCCGGCCTCGCCTCCTCCGGCGCCACCTGGGACTCCACCGTCACGCACTACCGCGCTAACTACACCTGCTACGTCCTGACGCTCGCCGGGTTCGCCGGCCAGCCACCCATCCCCCAGCCCCTGCTGCTCGAAGCCGAGCGCGAACTCGCCGCCTACATCGCCGCCCACAAGCTCCAACACCCGGTCATCATCGGCCACAGCCTCGGCGGCAACATCGCGCTCGATCTGGCCGAGCGTCATCCGGCGCTGGTTGGCCCGGTTGTGATCGTGGACTCACTGCCGTTTTATGCCGGCAGTTGGTTCCAGGTCAAGACCCTGGCCCAGGCGCAGCCCATCCTGGCGCAGGTCAAGGCCGGCATGGCGCAGGAAACCCAGGCGCAGTATCTGGCGGCCGCCAAATCCGGCGCCGCCACCAACGCCATGACCGAAAGCCCGGCCCATCAACAAACGCTCGACCAGTGGGGCGCCGAGAGCGACATGCGCACCGTGAACGGCGCTATGCTCGGGCTCATGAGCGAGGATTTGCGCCCCGGGCTGGCCCGGGTCACCTCTCCCGTGCTGCTGCTCGGCACTTGGGCCGGATTCCAGCAGCAGCTTGCCGGCCGGGGCGTGAAGGTCACCCGCGCCGACTTCGTCGCCACCTTCCGGCAGCAGTACGCCGCCCTGCCGCATCTCCACTTCGCCATGGCCGACCACTCGCGCCACTTCATCATGTGGGACGACCCGGCGTGGTTCTTCCAGCAGCTCGACGCGTTCCTCGCCCACCCCCAGCAGGCGGTGCGCACGCGCGGCTTTTGAGCTAGCGTAAAGCCAGGATCCCCCCATGCCGCCGCCGTTCTCCTCCCGCGACTATTGGCTCTGCCAGGTTCTGGGCTGGCTGTTGTACGTCACGCTCGCACTGGTCATGGTGGCCGTGTTTCCGCCCGGCCCGCCCTTGTCCCGCTTCATTGCGGTGTACCTGGCGGCCGGCGGGCTGGGCATCGCCTCCACCCACCTCTACCGCCTCTGGGTCCGGCCCCGGCGCTGGCTGCGGCTGGGCCTCTGGCGGCTGCTGCCGCGGGTTGTGGCCAGCAGCGTCGTCGTGGGCGCCATCCTGACCGCCTTGGTCACCGCCCTCTACTTCGCCGCTTTTCCGTCGCCATTTCTGCACTCCGAAGGGCTGCTGTGGGTCTATCCGGCGCTGTACGCCTGGATCGGCGCCTGCGTTTTCTGGAACGTCGCCTATTTCGGCGTCCACTTCTTCACCGGCTACCGCCAGGCGGAGATGGAGAAGCTGCAGCTGCTGATGGCGGCGCAGGGTTCCGAGCTGCGGGCGCTGCTGGCCCAGCTCAATCCCCACTTTCTGTTCAATTGCCTGAACAGCGTGCGCGCGCTCATCGGCGAGGACCCACAGCGGGCGCAGGGGCTGGTGACGGAGTTGTCGCAACTGTTGCGCTATACGCTTACCGCCGGCCGGCGGCCGCTGGTGCCGCTGCGGGACGAACTGGAGGCGGTCGAGGCCTATCTGAAGCTGGAGTCGGCGCGGCTGGAGGAGCGCTTGCAGGTGGAGCTCTCCGCCGATCCGGCCGCGCTCGGCCTGCCGCTGCCGCCGATGCTGCTGCAAACGCTGGTCGAAAACGCGGTCAAGCACGGCGTGGCGCCGCTCGCCGGAGGCGGGCGGGTGCGCATCGCCGCCCGGCTCCAGGACGGACGCCTGCAACTGGAAGTGGAGAATTCCGGCCAGCTCGGCGGCGGATCGGACTCGACCCGGGTGGGCCTCGAAAACGCGCGCGAGCGCCTGCGGCTGCTCTACGGCGGCGCGGCCCGGCTGTCACTGCGGAATCAGGGGTGCGAGCGCGTGCTGGCCGAGGTCTCGCTGCCGCCCGCGGCCGCCGCGCTCGCCGCCGCCGGAGCCCTGGAATGAAGGCGCTGCTGGTGGACGACGAGCGCCTGGCGCGGCGCGAGCTGGCCCGCCTGCTCGCCGCCCACCCGCGGATTGAAGTCGCCGGCGAATGCGCCAGCGCCGATGAGGCCGAAACCGCCATCGCCCGCCTGCGCCCGGAGCTGATTTTTCTCGACGTCCAAATGCCCGGCCGCAGCGGCTTCGAGCTGCTGGAGTCGCTCGACGCCGTCCCGGCCGTGATCTTCACCACCGCCTTTGACGAGTTCGCGCTCCGCGCCTTCGAGGTCAGCGCGGTGGACTACCTCGTCAAGCCCATCGTCCCGGCGCGGCTGGCGGCCGCCATCGCCAAGCTGGCTGCGCGCGCCCCGGCCCAGGCCCCGCTCGACGCCGAGCGCCAAATCTTCGTGCGCGACGGCGAGCGCTGCTGGTTCGTGCGCCTGCGCGACGTGCTGCTGTTCGCCTCCGAGGGCAACTACACGCGGCTCCATTTTGCCCCGGCGCGCGCCACCGGCCCCGGTGATCACGCCCTTGTCCTCCGTTCCCTCGATGCCCTCGAGGCGCGCCTCGACCCCGAGGTCTTTTTCCGCGCCAGCCGCCAGCACATCGTCAATACCGCCGCCATCGAACGGCTCGACCCCTGGCCCAACGGCGGCTTGCGTGCCCGCCTCCGCGGCGGCCTCGATGTCCCCATCTCCCGCCGCCAGGCCCTCCGCTTCCAGGCCCGCATGCGCCTCTAGGGTGGGGCGTAAGTGGGGCGGGTCGCCCACCCGCGCGCCGGCCCCCGGCCGGCGCCATGCGGCAGTCCGCCTAACTACAGCCACTGTGCTTCCGCCGTAGCGAGAGGCCGCGCGCGCCCGCTTCGCGTGGCGTCACCTCTTGGGCTCGCCGGGCCGGGGCCGGCGCCGCCCTTCGAGTGCGGGCGCGGCGCTGCGAGCGTCTCAGTCGAGCAGAGGCAGGGACCCGCGCCCGTCAATAAAAAGGCGGCCGCGCCGCTACCCGGCGGCATCGGCCCATCGCCCGCCGGCCGTCGCCCGCCCCGCTGCTACCATGGGGCATGGCGATCGATCCCGCCCTGGCGCAGCGCTTTGCCGCCATCCCTATCTTCGACACCCTCGCTCTTCGGCTCGAACGCGCCGACCGGGAAGCGGCCGTACTCACCATGCCTTATCGCAAGGCCTATGACGGCATCTTCGAGAGCTTCCACGGCGGGCTGCTGATGACGCTGGCCGACACCTGCGCCTGCATCGCCCTGCTGGCCCACATCGGCGCCGACGCCCGCGTCACCACCACCGACATGAACATCCGTTTTCTCGCCGGCTGCTACTCCAACGCCACCGCCACCGCCAAACTGATCAAGCTCGGCAAGACCCTGGCGCCCGCCAACGTGGACCTGCATGACGCCAGCGGCACGCTGGTGGCAGTGGCGCAGGTGACCTACATGCGGCTGCCTCCGCGCTGAGGGCGGTCCGGTTGCGGTCTAAAGCGGGTTCGACCAGCTTTGGTACCGCTTCAGGGCCGCCAGCCGGGTTGCTGGCGCAGCTCCCCCCAGTGCGCCAGCACCAGTTGCGACCAGGTCTCAAATGCGAGCGCGCCGAGGTTGGCGAGCTCGGCCACGGACTCCCAGTGGGCTTCGGCGATCTTGGGCTCGCGCGCCCGCACCGCGGGCGTCCACAGCTCCCACAAGTGCACCAAGCCAAGATGCATCCGCCCGACCGGGCTGGTTTCGTCGTTGACGAGCGCGGTCAGGTGCCGTTCCCGCACCTCCTCGACCAGCACGACCTCCTCGTTCATCTCGCGCTCCATGGCGGTGTGGTACGACGCCCAGCCCGGGGCCGCGAACAGGCCTTCGTCGGTGTGGCGGATATGGCCGCCGAGGCCCACCGACTGCAGCGTCCGCAGGCGGGTTTCCGTCGACTGCTGCCCGCGGCGATAGCAGAAGATCTCGCCGTCGCAATGGAGCACAACGTAGGGAATGATCTGCTTCCATGCCGGGTCCTCTTCCGCGACGGAGCGGGGCAGGAACCGCGCATGGCGGGTATCAAAAATGTAGCGCAGCATCGCCCCCCCCGAAATCGAGGATGCCAGCACCAGTCCCTGGAATTCCCCGACGGCAAAAACGCCCTTCCGCGGTACCGCCAGCACCAATTCATCCTGTGATTTCTTCATACGACTAATTGCTACACTCTACACCATGGTCATCGGGCTCACCGGCACCAATGGCTCGGGCAAAACTACGCTGGCCGAGCACCTCAAGACCGCTGGCTTCGATTATCGTTCGTTATCGGACGAAATCCGGGTGGAACTTGAGCGCTCCGGCCTCAAGCCCACCCGCGAAAACCTGATTGCCAGCGGCAACGCGCTGCGCCGGGAGTTTGGCCGTGCGGTGCTGGCCGACCGCACCCGGGCGCGCATCAGCCCGGAGCGCAACTACGTGGTGGACTCGATCCGCCATCCCGACGAAGTCCGGGCCCTGCGACAATTGCCCGACTTTCACCTGCTCCACCTCGAGGCGCCGCTCGAGTTGCGCTACGAGCGTGCCCGCGCCCGCGGCGACGCCCGCACCCCGGCCAGCCTCGAGCAGTTCGTGGCCCTCGAGCAGCGGGAGTTGACCGGCGCCGATCCGGAGGCGCAGAACCTCACCGCATGCGCCGCGCTCGCCGACGCGGTGCTGCTGAACGACGCCAGCGTCGCCGAGTTCACCGCGCGTGCCGAAGCGGTCATCCGCGGCTGGCTGCAGCAGGCGGCGGCATCCGATCCCCGGCCCGGCTGGGATGAGTACTTCATGCGCATCGCCCGCATCGTGGCCCTGCGCAGCAACTGCGTCAAGCGCAAAGTGGCCGCCATTATCGTGCGCGACCGGCGCATTATCTCCACCGGCTACAACGGCACCCCGCGCGGGGTGGCCAACTGCAACCAGGGGGGGTGTCCGCGCTGCAGCGGGCTGGCGGCCAGCGGCACCCGGCTGGACGAATGCGTCTGCTCGCACGGCGAGGAAAACGCCATCGTGCAGGCCGCCTACCATGGCATCGCCATCAAGGACAGCGTGCTCTACACCACGCTCTCGCCCTGCCTGCAGTGCACCAAAATGATCATCAACGCCGGCATCCGCGAGGTCGTCTACAACGCCCAATACCCGCTGCACGAAACCTCGCAGCGCATCCTCGCCCAAGCCGGCGTCACGCTGCGCAAGCTCGAACTGGATTAGCCGCTGCCGGACTGGCGCCGCCGCCAAGCATCCCAAAGTGGGGAAGCCGCCGGGAAGCCGTGTGTGCGCTCTGGGTTTCGTGTAATCTAGGTTCGCGGGCCCATGTCTGAGGACATAATCGGCAGCGCAGGAGAAATCGGTTGAAGAGTATTTTTGTCGGCAATCTGCCGTTCCAGACCAGCGAAGATGAACTGCGGACCATGTTTGAGAACTATGGTGCGGTGTCGCGCGTCAGCATCATGACCGACCGGGAGACCGGACGCTCGCGCGGCTTCGCCTTTATCGAGATGGCTAATGACGAGGAGGCCGAGTCGGCCATTTCCGGCACCAACGGCAGCAGTATGGGCGGCCGGTCCCTGAACGTCAACGAGGCCCGCCCCCGGCCGGAACGCTCCAGCGGCGGCCCCAGCCGCGGCCCCAGCCTCCCGCGCGGCGGCGGCAGCGGTTCCCACGACGACTACCGCGGCCATGTCCGCCAGCCCCGCGAACCCCGCTGGTAGCCCCCCGCCCGTTCCATTCGGGCTCTCAACCAGGCAACTTGGACGGGTGAAGGCGCCGGCGGCGCGTTCACCGCGCAGAACGGGCGCGCGTTGCCGCCAAGCGAATTTCGGCCGCCGCCCGCCCCCTGGGGCCCCCCAAGGCGCCGTGTCCGCCGCTCGGCGACGCCGCCCGGCCAGCGCCAGGCCGTCCTCTAGGGGGTCGCCGCCCCTCGATCCCCAGTCTCGCGATGGCCATATTTCCCTATTCATGGTACGGTTATCCATACGTGAAGACCACCCTGATCATTCCCGACGCCCTCTATCGCGACATTAAAAAGCGGGCGGCCGTGAGCCGCCGCAGCATCTCCGATCTGGTGGCGGAACTGCTCCAGGCCGGAATGCGGCCGGCCGTGGCCAAGCCCACTGAGCTGCCGCCGCTGCCGTCGTTTCATATGGGCCGGCCGCGCGTGGATGTGGCGGACCGCGACGCGCTGGAACGGGCGATGCGGCCTGAACGCTAAGGCTCGGGCGCGCCTCCATGTTTCTGGTCGATACGAATTTATTGGTTTACGCGGCCAATGTGGACGCGCCCGAGCACGGGTCCGCCCGGGCGTTCCTTGAAGCCTGCCGCCGCGGCTCGGAGGCCTGGCTCGGCGCCTGGTCCATCTTTTACGAGTTCTTGCGCGTCACCACCCACCCATCCGTCCTGCCCCGACCGTTGGCGTTGACCGACGCCTGGGGGTTCCTCCGGGTGCTGTCCGCCTCGCCGACGTTCCAATTGATTGCCGAAACCGAGCGCCACGCCGAAGTGGTTGGGGACCTGGCGCGGCGCCAGCCCGGCGTGCGCGGCAACCACGTTCACGACTTCCATATCGCGGCCCTGATGGTCGAGCATGGCGTGCGGGAGATTCGCACTGCCGACAGCGACTTCCACCAGTTTCGCTTCCTGACGGTGGTCAACCCCCTGCTGCCGGGCGCCTGAGCCGCCGCCGGGCGTTGCAGACCTGCGCCGCCCCCGGCCAGTTCGCCCCTCCCTGCCGTGCCCACGCTTGAGCCAAGAATGGGGTCACGGCGGAAGTCGTGACGCTAGGCCGCATTTCTCACCAACCCAGCCGCTGCCACGCGCGGCATAGCGCACCCGTCTAGAAAAATGGGCGGCGCAGCACCTGCCCTGGCGCCATCGTCCTCCAGACAGCGCGTCCTGCTCGCCGTTCGATATCGCCGCCCATTTTTTAGGGCGCGCCGGGCCTGGATGCGAGCTTCGTGACCTGACTGTGAGAAATGCGGACTAGGCCAACAGCCGTTCGCGGGAGTCGCGCCGTTTGCACTGCGGGCAAAATCGGCGCGAAGGGCCGCTCGCGCCCTCTTGGGCTCACCGGGCCCCGGGCCGGTGCTCCACAGCCCTTCGAGTGCGGGCGCGGTGCTGCGAGCGTCTCAGCGGGCAGGGGGCCGCGCCCCGCAATTCGACGCGCCAGCGCCGCCGGAAGCGACGCAGCGGGGCGCACGTTGCCGCCAAGAGAATTTCGGCCGCAGCCCGACCAACACCGGGGCCCCCGGCGCGCGGGCGCGCTGGGGTGGCAACACCGGGGCCCCCGGCGCGCTGGCGCGCTGGGGTGGCAACACCGGGGCCCCCGGCGCGCTGGCGCGCTGGGGTGGCAACAGGAGGGCGCCCAGAAAAGGGCGGCTGCCGCCGCAGCCCCACCCGTCGGGGTGGTCGCCGCCCCTCCCGCCGTCCGCATCTCACCTACTTCCGGAGGTGAGCCCGCAATGCAGTCCCGCGTCTTCCAGCCGACCCCTGCCCAACGCCGCTTCTTAACCCTCATCCAACAAAGTCCGCAGCCCGCCACCCTCACCGAACTCTGTCGTCAGGCGGGCGTGGACCGAAGCGGCTATTACAAGTGGTGTCGCGACGCCAGCTTCTGCGCCTGGCTCATGCAGGCCTGGTCCGGCGCCGTGCTCCTGGATGGCTGGCAGGTCGTCAATGTCGCCCGCGCCCGCATGGGCGAGTCGCTCCCGCACCTCCGCGCCATGATCAACCTGCTGTTCGACCCACGCGGCCTCGCCGCCCTCGACGCCTGGCAGCAGCGCGTCCGCACCCTGAGTGTGGAAAGCGATCTCCCCGCCGCTCAAGCACTTGCCGCCCCAGATTCCACAAAATCGCAGTCCTCCACACGGGAATGCACCCCCTCCCGGCGGCGCCACTCGGGCCTCGCGCCTGCGCCGCTCCCGCCACCCCGGCGCCTTACCCCCACACCCCCCAACCCGGCTCGCGCCATGCGCCACCTCGGCCGCCTCCTCGCACCACTCGCGGCTCGCCCCTGCGGGCGCGCAAACCTCGCCACGCTCCCCGGCACCACGCGCTTGCCGCGCCGCCAACCTGCGGCCTGCGCCGCCGCGGTGGACGTGCAACCGGCATGTCAACCCCGCCGAGCCGCGCTCGGGCCCGTGCCAACAAACGTCGCTTTTTCGCTTGACCGGCGCGGCAAAATTCTTTAGCCTTGAAAGTTGCTTGCAAACACTGGATGGGTTTGAGGGGACAGGCGCCGCTTCATCTTCGGTTTCATCCGTAGTTGGCTCCTTTTTTCCTTTATAAAATTCCCAGTCCGCCGGTTCGCTGATCGCGCCCGGTTCCCCGCCATCGAGTGTCGAGCATCGCCCGCCGCGGCCGCCAGGCCCGCGCACGGACTGTATCCGTGCCGCGTCTCTGGGCTCGCGCGCGTCGCACGGACGACCGATGACCGCTTCGGATAGGCTCGCGACATGAGAGAACATTGGCGGATCACGCTGATCATTGTGGGGCTGCTGGCGTTTGGCTGCTGGAAGCTGCTGGGGATGGGGGAGAACGTCGGCTATTCGCCGGTGCAGCCGATTCCCTTCAGCCACAAGCTCCACGCCGGTGAAAACCACATCCCCTGCCAGTACTGCCACGCCGGCGTGGATCGCTCCCGCCTGGCGCCCATCCCGCCGCTGAACGTCTGCATGGGCTGCCACGCCGTGGTGGCCAGCGGCGCCGCGCCTATTAAAGAGGTCGCCGCCGCCTATGTGGCGCTGAAGCCCATCCAGTTCGTACGGGTCTACAACCTGCCCGAGTTCGTTTATTTTCAGCACCGCTGGCACATTGCCGCCGGCATCCAATGCCAGACCTGTCACGGCGACGTCCAGAACATGGACCAAGTCGTCGAGGTGAAGCAGTGGACGATGTCCCAGTGCCTGAACTGCCACCGTTCCGACAACCTTTTGCATGAGGCGGGCGACAACGGCTATCACCGCGACCCGGCCACCTTCCATGACCGTCCCGCGAATGCGCCACAGGACTGCAATGTCTGCCACAACTGAGCCGCCGAAATGAGCAAAACACGCTACTGGACGACCGAGGCCGAACGCAAAGGCGACCCCGCGGTCGAGCAGCTCCGCCACCAGGAGTTCCGCTCCAAGCCGCAGGAGTACTTTGAGGCCCAGGATAAAGGCGGGCTGAAGTTCGGCCGCCGCGACTTCATGAAGTGGTCGGCCGGCGCACTGGCGCTGGCCACCACCGCCTGCTACCGCAAGCCCACACAACAGATCATCCCCTACGCCCAGCAGCCGCCCGAAATCATGCCCGGCGTGGCCGACTACTACGCCTCCACCTGCCGCGAGTGCTCGGCCGGCTGCGGCATCGTGCTCACGACCCATGAGGGGCGGCCGACCAAGGTCGAGGGCAACCCGCTGCATCCCATCAACCGCGGCACCGCATGCGTGCGCGGCCAGGCCTCGCTGCTGAACCTGTATGAGCCCGACCGGCTGCGCACGCCGGTGGCGCTGCAGCGCGTGCATAGCCTCGACGGGCTGGTGGCCACGGCCAAGCAGCCGGGCTACAACCTGTTTTTCCCCACCAACGTCTGGAACATGGGCGGAACGCTGCGCGACAAGCAGCACGACATCACCCGCCCCATGAAGACATTGACCTGGGCACAGGCCGACCAGGCCGCGGCGGCGGCGCTGGCGCGGGCGGGCAGCCGCGCCGTGCTGTTGACCGGCACCATTCATGGCCCGGCGCGCACCGCGCTGTTGGCGGATTTTCTGAGCGTCTACCCGCTGCGCCACGTGGTTTACGATTCGCTCAATCCGGACGCGCTGCGCGGAGCGCAGGCGGCCGCCTACGGGGCGCCGGCGGCGGGCATGCCGGCCGCCGCCACGCCGCGCTACTTCTTCAACCAGGCCGAAATGGTGGTCACCTTCGGCGCCGACCCGATCGGCAGCGGCATCTCGAAGCAGGAGTACGGGATGGGCTTCGGCCAGCAGCGCAAGATGCGCGGCACCGCCGATAACCCGATGATGTCCCGGGTGGTGGTGTTCGAGCCGGCGATGAGCCTGACCGGCCTCAATGCCGACAGCCGCTACCTGCTGCCGCCCTCGCAGTTGCTGCCGGCGGCGCTGGGGCTGGCGCACCAGTTGGTGCTGCTCGACCAGCGCTCGAAGTTCAGCGGCGACGCCAACGTGAAGCGGGCGCTCGCGGCCTTTGATCCACGCGCCGTCGAGCGCGCGGCCGGGCTGCCCTCGGGTTCGCTGGCGCGGCTGGCGGGCGAGCTCTGGCAGCAGCGCGGCAAGAGCATCGTCTGCGGCGGCGGGGTGGCGGGCGCAACCGGCGACCAGCAGTCGCTCGAGTTGGTGGCCGCTTTCCTGAACTCGGCGCTCGAGAACGAAGGCGCCACCATTGACGGCACCATGAGCCCCAGCCTGCAGGCTCAGGGCAGCGACGCGGCCATGCTGGCGCTCACCGAACAGATGCGCCAGGGCGCGGTGGATACGCTGCTGGTGTGCGGATCGAACCCGGTCTATACCATGCCCGCCGCGGCCAGCTTCCTGGATGCTCTCGCGCGGGTGCCGCACGTGATTGTCATGGCCGACCGGCTGGACGAGACCGCCCAGTTGGCTGACATGGTGCTGCCCCTCGCCCACGGCATGGAGAGCTGGGGTGACGCCGAGCCGCAGCGCGGGCTCTACAGTGTTAACCAGCCCACCATCCGGCCGCTGTTTGACAGCCGCAGCCTGGAAGAGGAAATGATCCAGCTCGCTTGGCTGTCGCCGGCGGGCAAGGCCCAGTTCACCGCGCCGCCACCGCCGCCCGCACCGGTGCCGCCGGCCGCGCCAACCGCGCCCGCCGCCCCCGGCAC
>JBOGKJ010000257.1:0-7410 GCA_050745565.1 Terriglobales bacterium
ACCCCGAACAGCGTCAACGCCATCTCGTTCACCTGTAACGGCTGGTATTGCGGCTGCTTCATCAGCTCGGTGACCATGCGCCCGCGGTCGAGCTGCCTGCGCGTGGCATCGTCGAGGTCGGAGGCGAACTGCGCGAACGCCGCGAGCTCGCGGTACTGTGCGAGTGCCAGGCGCACGCCACCGCCGAGCTTCTTGATGATCTTCGTCTGCGCGTCACCACCGACGCGGGACACCGAGATGCCCGCGTTCATTGCCGGGCGGACGCCGGCGTTGAAGAGGTCGGTTTCGAGGAAGATCTGCCCATCGGTGATCGAGATCACGTTGGTCGGCACGAATGCCGTCACGTCGCCCGCCTGCGTCTCGATCACCGGCAGTGCGGTCAGCGAGCCGGTCTTCCCCTTGACCGCGCCCTTGGTGAATTTCTCGACGTATTCCTCGTTGACGCGCGCCGCGCGCTCGAGGAGGCGTGAGTGCAGGTAGAACACGTCGCCCGGATACGCCTCGCGCCCCGGAGGCCGGCGCAGCAGGAGCGACACCTGCCGGTACGCCCACGCCTGCTTGGTGAGGTCGTCGTAGATGATGAGTGCGTCCTGACCGCGATCGCGAAAGTACTCGCCCATCGTGCATCCCGAATACGGTGCGATGTACTGCAGCGCTGCCGATTCCGAGGCCATCGCCGCAACGACGATCGTGTACGCCATCGCGCCGTACTCCTCGAGCTTGCGGATCACGTTCTTGACCGTCGACGCCTTCTGCCCGATGGCGACGTAGACGCAGATCAGGTCCTTGCCTTTCTGGTTGATGATCGCGTCCACCGCGACCGCGGTCTTGCCGGTCTGGCGGTCGCCGATGATGAGCTCGCGCTGGCCGCGCCCGATCGGCACCATGGCGTCAATGGCCTTGAGGCCGGTCTGCATCGGCTCTTTCACCGGCGAGCGGTCGAGCACGCCGGGCGCGATGCGCTCGATGGGGTTGAACTGCTCCGTCGCGATCGGGCCCTTGCCGTCAATCGGCTGGCCCAGCGCGTTGACCACGCGCCCGACCATGGCCTCACCCACCGGAATGGACATGATGCGGTGGGTGCGCTTGACCTGGTCGCCCTCGCGGATTTCGGTATAGTCGCCGAGCATGACCGTGCCCACCTGGTCTTCCTCCAGGTTCATGGCGATGCCGGCGACGCCGTGGGGGAACTCGAGCAGCTCGCCCGACATGACCTTGTCCAGGCCATAGACGCGCGCGATGCCGTCGCCCACGCTCACCACCGTGCCGACCTCGTCCACGGCAAGCACGGAATCATAGTTTTCGATCTGCTTGCGCAGCAGCTCGGAGATTTCGTCAGTACGAAGAATGGCCATAAAGCAGTTGTCAGTTACCAGTTGCCAGTTATCAGTTGCCAGTCATCAGTTGCCAGTGAACGAAGTTTAGGCGTCCATTAGGGTTTGGCGGAGGCGGTCGAGGCGGCCGCGCAGGCTGCCGTCGTAGACCTGGTCGCCGACGCGGGCGATGAAGCCGCCCACGAGCTCCCGATCGGTGTGGTAATGGGCCTGGAGCTTCACGCCCAGGCGGCGGCCCAGCTCGGCTTCGAGGGCGGTGCGCTCGGCTTCCGAAAGCGAGCGGGCGCTGGCCACCTCGGCGCGCACGATGCCCTGGCGGTCGAGCAGCAATTGCTCGAAGGCGCGTTCGATGGCCGGCAGCAGCGTCATGCGTCCGCGCTCGGCGGCCACCAGCAGGAAGTTGCGGGTGAGGCGCGCCAGTCCGCTCGACGACGCCCACTGGTCGAGCAGCTTGGATTTGTCCTCCCACCCCACGGCCGGGCTGGTGAGCACGGCCCCAAGGGCGGGCGAGGAGGCCATCATGGCGCACACATCGCGCAGATCGCTGCGGAGGGTCGCGGCCGCGACGGCGCCGGAGTCCACCAGATCGGCAAGCACGTGGGCGTAGCGTTGTTCGATCACAGCCATGGGATCAGTTTGTCCGGGACGGATCGCGCGACAGGCTCATGCCCGCCAGCGCGGCCCGCACCACCGCCTCGTCCTGTTCCGGCGTCAGGCGTTCCTGGATGCGCTGCCGCGCCAAGTCCACCGCCAGCGCGGCCGCCAGCCCCTGCAATTCCTTTTGCGCCAGCTTGGCGGCGGCCTCGATTTCCTGCCGGCCCAACTGCACGATGCGCTCGGCGTCGCGCCGGCTGGCCTCGGCGAGGCGCTGGTATTCCTGCTCGGCTTCCCGCTCGGCTTCCTGCTCCAGTTGTTTCAGTTCGGCCGGCAGACCGGCGAGGCGGTGCTCGACGGCGGCCAACTGCTGCTGCGCCTGCTGATGGGAAGCTTCGGCGCCGGCAATCTGCTGTGCAATCGTGCGGCCGCGCTGACGCAGCGTCTGCGGCAGGCTCCACTGCTTGCCGGCGAACAGCGCCTTCCACAGGAACCAGATCAGCACCGCCAGGTTGAGGCAGACCACCACCAGCCAAACCAGGTCGCGCACCGCCGGGTTATGGGGCAGCCACCAACTGACGTCGCGGATATCCGGCGTGGTTTGCAGCCACATTGCGGCCCGCATCGTCGTCATGCTCCCGCTCCCGGCGAGGTCAGCACCTTGCCTGCGTCCAGCGCTTTGCTGGCCAGCACCCGGGTGATGATGTCGGCGGCCAACGCCTCCGAGCCCGCCTGCAACTGCTGTCGCGCCGCGGTGGTGTCGGCGGCCAACTGCTCGCGCGCGCCCGTCAGCGCCTCGGCCGACTGCTGCCGCGCCGCGGCCAGCGACTCCTGCCCGGCCGCCAGCGCGGACTGGCGCCGGGTCTCCATGTGCCGGTAGTTCTTCATCCGCTGGTCGCGCACCGCCTGCTCATACTGGCCGAGCTTGGCGGCCGCCGCGGCCGCCGTCTGCCGCGCCGCTTCCTGCTTGCCCTGGATGCGGGCGTGGCGTGCGGCCAGCACCTCTCCCAGCGGGCGATACAGCACCCGCTTCAAATAGAAGTGCAGTAGCACGAAAATGATGATCGTGGGGATGCTGCGGAACAGTAATTGACCCAGTTGTTGAAGCGTCGAACCCATGCGTTTTGCGTTCTGCGATCCCCCCTGCCAAAGGGCAAGCGGAAAGGACAATCATCCAGTTGTCAGGTTGCCCCCAAAGTGCCAGCCGCCGCGACAGGGATCGGACGAAGGGCTCCAAGATGGGGCTCTGGAACCTCTAAGTTTAGTACGAGGGGCGGAAATGGGTCAAGCGTGTGCCGCATTCCGGCGCTGACTGGCCCGAACCCGTTCGCGCTTACCCCAACCACTCCTGACCCGCCACCAGATGCGCCCCGCGCGCGAACGCCTCCGCCTCGAGTTCCCGCCTGCCCTCGACCTGCACGCGTTCGAGCCGCAGCCAGCCTTGGCCGCAGGCAGCCACCACGGCGCCGGATTGCTCCAGCAACAGGCCCGGAGGAGGCGGCGCGGCCGCCCTTCTCTGGACGCCCTCCCGCTGCTCCCACCCCAAGGCGCAAGCGCCTTGGGGACCACGGGGGTCGGACTGCGGCCGTAATGCGCTCGGCGGCAACGCGCGCCCGCTCGGCTCAGTGAACGCGCCACCGGCGCCTTCACCCGTCCACGTTGCCTCGACTGGGGCACGGCCCGGCTCCGGGCGGCAGCGCAGGATCGCCAGCTTCTTCTTCCGCCACATGGTGTAAATGCCTGGCCAGGGCTGGAAGCCGCGCCAGCGGTCATAGATGCGCTGCGCCGGTTCGTCCCAGTTCACGCGCCCGGCGTCGCGCGTCAGCAGCGGCGCCAGGCTGGCGCCTTCGGGCTGCGGACGCGCCAGCAGCGAGCCGGCAGCGAGCCCGGCCAGCGTCTCGACCATGAGTTCCGCAGCGAGCGAAGAGAGCCCGGCGGCCAACTCGGGGGCGGTGACCTCCGGAGCTATTGCCATGGCGCGCTGAAGCAGTATATCGCCGGTATCGAGGCCGGCATTGATGCGCATCGTGGTCACGCCGGTGCGGGTCTCGCCGTTGGCGATGGCCCACTGGATCGGTGCCGCCCCGCGGTAGGCCGGCAGCTGCGAGGCGTGGGCGTTGATGGCGCCCCAGCGCGGCAGTTCGAATACGGCTGGCGGCAGCAGTTGCCCAAACGCCACCACCACCAGCACATCGGGCTGCTGTGCGCGCAGCCAAGCCAGGGCGCTGGCGTCGCGGATGCGCTCGGGCTGATATACAGCGAGCCCCAGCCGCTCAGCGGCGCGCCTCACCGCCGGCGCCTGCACGGCGCCGCCGCGGCCGGCGGGGCGGTCCGGCTGGGTGATGACGGCGGTAACGGTCCAGCCGGGCTGGGCCGCGAGGCGGTCAAGCGTGGGGACGGCAAACTCCGGCGTGCCTAGAAATACAATTTGCATCAACGTTTATGATAGACAGATGGAGCGAATGGTCCACTGCGTAAAGTTCGGCAAGGAGTTGCCGGGGCTGGCGGAGCCTCCCTGGCCAGGCGATCTCGGGCAGCGTGTTTATGAGAACGTCTCCGCCCAGGCGTGGAGTCTCTGGAAGGAACACGCGAAGATGATCATGAACGAGTACCGGCTGGCGCCCTGGACGCCGGAAGCCCAAAAGCTGATCGCCGAGCAGATGGAGCTGTTTTTCTTCGGCGAAGGCGCACAACTGCCGCCGGGGTACGTGCCGCAGAAAAGCAAGTAGTTATCGGTCGTCGGTCATCGGTGCGGCTGCGGTCGGGATTGCGAATCGCAAGGGCTCAGGCGACGGGCAGGGCCTGGCGCATTTCGACCTGGAGTTTGGCGTGGGCGGTGCGCAGGGCCTGTTCCACCGCGGCCGGGGTGGCGGAGCGGGAAAAGATGAACCCCAGATAGGTGGCGCCTTCGGGCAGCGCCTGCAGCGGCTCGCCGGGTTTGGCGGTGATCTCGACCGTTTCGATGCCAGGGACGGCGGCGGCTTGGGCGACGCCCCGCACCTGTTCCAGAATTCCCGAGCCGGGGATCGGAATCATCATCACGCCGGCCGCCGACGTTTCCCGCTGCCACGCCGAGAGCGGCTCGCCCAGCGCGCCGCGCAGCAGCACCTGCTCGAGCGACACCGTCTGCGGCTGGCCGGGGCGGGTGAAGCGCAGGACGCGGCCGCAGTATCCGCCGACCGAGCGCGCGGCGATCTCGAGCACGTAGGCATTGGAGCCATCGAGGCGAATTTCGGCATGGATGGGCCCGGAACAGAGCCCGGCGGCGCGGGCGGCGGCTTCCACCATGTCCCAAATCAGCGCCCGCTGCTCGACCTCCAGCCGCGAGGGAGCCAGGTAGACGGTCTCCTCGAAGAACGGTCCTTCGAGCGGGTCGGGCTTGTCAAAGAGCACGAAGCGCTGCAGCACGCCGGCAGCCATCCAACCGTCGAGCGCGAATTCGCGGCCGGAAATGAACCCTTCCACCAGGATCCAGTCGGCGTTCGGGTCCTTCCACTGCCGGATGGCGGGGCTTTCCAGCAGGCGGCGAACGCGCTCGAAGGCGGCCGCGAATTCGGCAGCACTATTGGCGCGAATCACGCCGCGGCTGGCCGACAGCATCAGCGGTTTGAGCACGCAAGGAAACTGCAACCCGCCTGCCGCGGTTCGGGGGTCGGCATCGAGGCGGAAGCGGCGAAACCAGGGCGTGGGCAGGCCGGCGTCGCTGAGCGCCTGCCGGAACGCAAACTTGTTCCGCGCGACGGCGGCCGCTGCCGCGCTGTGAAAAGGCAGCTTGAGCGTCTCGGCCAACTGCGCCGCCAGTACCGCGGCGCGGTCGCCAACGGCCGCGATGCCTTGAAACGGGCCGCGCGCCCGCACCGCCGTCAGGGCGTCGCGCAGCACCTCCTTGCCGGGCTCGAACCGCACGGGTATGGCCTGATCGCCCCAGGGATCGGGCAACTGATGGCAGCGGTCGGTGGCCAGCGTGAGATCAACGCCAAGCGCCAGGGCGGCCTGGCGGAACTGCTCGGTCTGGTAGCCGGTGGTGGTCGCAACGAGCAACACCCGGCGGCGGTCGGCCATAACATCCAACTTAACATTGATGGGCGCGGGCTCCAGCGCGGCTCTGCCCCGCATCCCGCTTTGCGGGGCAACTTGGACGCGCCCTGAGCAGAGTGGGCGGGCGTTGCCGCCAAGCGAATCCCGGCCCGCAGCCCGACCAGCGGGGCCGCGGCGCGCTGGAGTGGCGGCGGGAGGGCGCCCTGAGAAGGGCGGGCGCGCTCGCGCCGGGCCCGGCACTATTCGCAGCGCAGCGAGGCGGCCGGATCCAGGCGGGCGGCGCGGAGGGCGGGGGCGGCGCCGGCGGCGGCGAGCATCACGAGCAGCGCCGCCAGTGCGGGCAGCCAGGCGATGGGATCGAAGGCGGGCGTGGCGTAGAGCAGGCTGGCGAGCGCGCGCATCAGCAGCCAGGCGAAAAACGCCCCCAGCGCGGCGCCGGCGGCCACCAGCGCCAGGCCGCGGGCCAGCACCAGGCGCACCACGGCGCGCGGGTCGGCGCCGAGCGCCATGCGGACGCCGATTTCCCGCCGCCGCCGCTGCACCTCGAACGCCAGCACGCCGTAGAGCCCGGCGAGGCTCAGCGCCAGCGCCAACGCGGCGTAGGCGCCCATCAGCCAGGTGCGGAAGCGCGGCTGCGCCAGCGCTTTGGCCTTGGCCTGCTCGAGCGGCACCGGCGCCGCCATGTGTAGCGGGGTGCCCTGGATGGCCTGGCGCAGCTCGGGGACGAGCGCGCTGAGCGGCAGACGGGTGCGGATCAGGAAGGTGCTGCTGGGCCAGCCGCCGTCGGGGCTATAGGCCTGGAGCGTGGCCGTGCTGCCGAGATCCTGGTCGCGGGTGCCGCGCACCACGCCGATCACGACGACGGGGCCGAGGTTGGAGGCGAGCTGGCGGCCGAGCGGATCCTGCCCCGGGAAGAAGCGCCGGGCCATCGCTGAATCGATAAGGATGGGCTGCGGGGCCTTGCTGTCGGGATCGGCGGCAGCCTTGATTTCAGCCGGGGTGAAAAGCCGCCCCCGCAGCAGCGGTACGCCGAGCGTTGCGAAATAGCCGGGCCCAATGATCAGGTGTTCGGCGGGAACGCCTGTCAGCACGCCGTTGGTGAACAGCTTCTCGCCGGCGGGCGCAAACATCCCGCGGTCGCCGGAGTGGAACGGCGCCGCCATGCTGTAGGTTGCCCCGAGCACGCCGGGCAGTGCGCGGACGTGGTCCAGCACCTGCCGGCGGAGGCGTTGGTGGGCAAGCGCCCAAGCCGTATAGCCCGCTTGCGTTCGGGGGGCGCTCGTCGGCGACACCAGCTCGACCGCGACCAGCGACTGCGGCGCAAAACCCGGACTTACGCCCCAGAGCCGCTGGTAGCTGGCGGCGAGGGCGACGCCCGCGACCAGCAGCGCCAGTGTCAATGCCACTTCGAGCACGAGTAGCGCCGAGCGCAGCCGCGAGGCGC
>JBOGKJ010000258.1:0-4271 GCA_050745565.1 Terriglobales bacterium
ACTCGGACGCGCCCTGAGCAGAGCGGGCGCGCGTTGCCGCCAAGCGAAGTCTGGCCGCAGCCCGGCCCCCGGGGCCCCCGAGGCGCATGCGCGTGGGGGTGGGAGCAACCGGAGGGCGCCCCTGAGCAGGGCGGCCGTGCCGCAAGGGCGGAAGCAGATCGCGGGAGTCGCGCCGTTTGCACTTCGGGCAAAGTCGGCGCGAAGGGCTGCGAAAGTCCGGAGGGCGGCCCGCTCCCGGCAAACGAAGCGGCGCGGCCCGACCTCCAGCGAGAGGCCGCTCGCGCGGGCTTGGGCTCGCCGGGCCCCGGGCCGGCGCGAGCCCAAGCGGGATGCCCGGCGCAGCCGGGCAGGGGCCCGCGCCAGTCAATGATGCTGTAGCCGCGGCGTTGTCGTGGGGCGGGTCGCTGACCCGCGCGCCGGCCGCTGACCGGCGCAACGCGGCGGTTCGGATAACTACAGCAACTGTGTTTCCGCCGTAAGCGGGGCTATCCGCGGCTGGCGCTCTACCGGTGCGCCGGGGCGGCCGTTGCCGGCCGGCCCGCGTTCAGGTGGTCGAAGTTGAGGATGGTGTTCAGCACCATGGCGTAGTCGCCGCGCGTCTCGCCGCGGTACACGGGGTTGTCGCTGAACATCACCACATGCCCCTGGCCCACCGGGTCATCCACCACCGCCGGATGGTCGGCGATCGAGGCCGCCCCCTGCACCAGTCCCGAAATCAGCAGGTGCCGGGCGTCGGCGTAGCGCAGCACCACGCGCGGGCGGTAGGCGGGCGGAATGACGGCCTCGTTGTTTTGCGCCTGCTCGGGTGAGACCGGCGCCGCCTGCCAGGGCTGCACGCTGGGCGTAACCGGCGGGGCTTCATTGACGCGCCCGACCACAAAATCGTTCTGCTGGTCGCTGCCGCGGCCGGTGGGGCGGTTGGCCACCTGCGCGCCCAGGCGCCGGCCGCCGCCGCGCCCGCCCTCGACGTTGCTCACCCCGAAGGCCGGGCACTGGTAGCAATAGAGCGCCAGTTTGTCGCCATAGCCATAGGCGATGGGGCTCGAAGCATCCACCATCTGCGCCTGCACCACGGTGCCGATGATGCGCTCGGCGGCCGGGTGACTCGACGACACGCCGTGAGTCAGCCCCAAGGCCACGGCCAAATCGGCCGTGTCCATGGTGGTGACCAGCACGCCGCCCTGCTCGACGAACTTCTGCAGGTTGGCCACGCCTTGCCAGCCCATGCCGGGCCGCATGTCGGGGGTGGAGTCGAGGATGCCGAGCGCGGGGGTCTCGGCGGTGTGCTGCCAGGGCAGGGCATTGCCCCACATCGGCGACCCGTTCACCACCCGGCTGACGTTCGAGCCGGCCCCGGGCGGGAACAGGATGACGTCATACTGGGCGCGCAGATCGGGCGTCTGTCCCACCGTCTGCGTACTGATGTAGCCGTGGGGGATGTGCATGTAGTCCAGCGCCTCGCGCCACCAGCCTTCGGTCTGGGTGCTCGTCCACGTATGCAGGATCGCCACCCGCGCGGCGCGCGCCGCGTGCTGCGCCACGCTGGGGGCGGCCTCCAGGCTGTAGGCGGTGAGCTGCAGCCCCTTGACGCCGGTTTCAAGGTCGCTGGCGCCCAGGCCCTGGATGACGAAACTGCCGCGGTTGAAGTGATGCCCGGCGGCGTCGAAGGGCTCCTCGGCGATGCTGATGTTGGCGTTGGGCAGCCGGTAGCGCAGGCGGGCGAGGGCGGTGTCGGCGGTGTCGTTGAGCGCGTAAACCGGCCCTGAGCCCTCCACCGCGCCGCCCGGCGGCAGCGTGGTGACGCGCTCCATGGGCACCGTCAGCACGCTCGGGTCGGTGACGCGCGCCACGCTGGTGTTGAACTGCGCCCCGAAGGTCCAGCCGGTGTCGTCATAGGGGGTGCGCTGCGGATCGTTCGGCGCCCAGTACTGCACGTCGAGCAGCGAGTCGGCGATGCGCGAGTAGGGCTGGTCCATGCGCAGGATGTAGCTGCCGGCGGGGAACTGCTGGCCCGCGGCGCCGGGCGTCGCCCCGGCCACGCTGAAGGCCTGGGTGGCGCGCGAAATCTCCACGTGCTGATACTGCATCGCCTGCAGCAGTTCGGACTGCAGTTGCGGCCGCGGGTCGGCGGCGGAGAGCACGTAGGCCGCTGGCCCCTCCAGCTTGGGCTTCGCCACCGCGTCCTTCGATTTCAGGTAGAAATCCTCCAGGAAGCGGACGCGGTTCTCGGCAAAAAAGTGGAGCGAGGTCAGCAGCCCCGTCTCCTCATAGTTGTTGTTGTCGCGCTGCGACCAGAGCACGCGCGGCAGCGGTGGGTTCTGCCGGTACCAGGTGCGCGAATACTCGGTCTTGCTCAGCGTCCGCATCTCGGTGTCGGCGCCGCCGTTGCCGAAGGTCTCGTACAGGCGGCTGATGCCGTTGTGCAGCGCCGCCAGAAACATCAGGTAACCCGGCGACCAGGTGTCGAAATTGCCGTGCGTGTACACCCCCGGCATGCCGAATTTTCCCATCGCCTGCACGTTGTTCCAGGCCAGGATCTCCCACTCGTTGGCCAGAATGGGGTCCACCCAGGCGTTGAACGGCCCGTCGCCGGCGGTGTTGTCGTACAGATAGGGCTCGGATTCGTGCAGGTCGTGCAGCACCTGCGCGTGCCAGCTCAGTAGTGTGTTCAGGACGTTGCGGCTGAGCGGCAGCGTCATCGCCATCGAGTCGCGGTTGTTGTCGTGCGCCACGTAATGGCCCCAGTAGACCAGGTGCGGGTAGTCTTCGTTCAGGTGGTCGCGGTGCCACTTGTAGAGGTCGGCCATGCGGTCGCGTCCGTCCACCTCGACGATGGGGGTGATGAGGGTGATTTCGTGGTCGCGGATGTACTGAATATACGGGCTGTCGTCCACCGCCAGCCGGTAGGCCATCTCCATCAGCGCCGTGGGCGCGCCGGTCTCGGTCGAGTGGATGGTGCCGGTGATGTAGTAAACCGGAACCGCCTCGCGCGCGATCTGGTTGGCGCGGGCGTCGTTCATCTGCAGCGTGCGCGGATCGGCGAGTTGCGCCAGCAGCGCGCGGTTGGCGTCGAGCTTGGCGAAGTTGGCCGCGCTGGTCACCGCCACCGCCACCTGCTCCCGGCCCTCAATGCTGTGGCCAATGGTGTAGACCCGCACCCGGGGCGTCGCGGCCGCCAGCATCCGCATGTACTTGTAGACCTCGGCCGAGTGCGGCAGGATGTTGGGCGCGCCGGCGATGTCGCCCAGCACCGCCTCCGGTGTCGGCACCGTCTTCGAGGACGGCAGATAATCCACCAGCGGCGAGCTGAAGTAGGGCTCGGTCGTGTCCTTGCGGATCGCGGCCGTGTAGGCTTGGTCCACCGCCTGCCCCGCCGCCGGGCCAATCCCGTTGGCTTTGGCAAAATCCGGCGACGGCTTACCCTGCGCCAGCAGCGCCGGCGCCAATCCCAACCCCAGTCCCAGTGCCACGACTCCGATCCAAGTTCTGCGCATCACCCCTCCCCAGTACACCCGCTGGCCACTGTAGCAGGAAATGGCAACGACAGGCAAAGGCCGTCAACTTGCGGGAGTCGCGCCGTTTGCACCGCGGGCAAATCGCGGGAGTCGCGCCGTTTGCACTTCGGGCAAAGTCGGCGCGAAGGGCTGCGAAAGTCCGGAGGGCGGCCCGCTCCCGGCAAACGAGCCTTGCGCCGGCGTGGGCTCACCGCGCCCAGGCCGGCGCCGCCCTTCGAGTGCGGGCGCGGCGCTGCGAGCGTCTCAGCGAGCAGGGGCAGGGGCTCGCGCCCGTCAACGACCCTGGGGCGGCGGCGCGCCTGATGTGGCAACCTGGAGACGCCCGGCGCTGAGCAGGCGCCGGTTGCCGCTCGGCCACAGCCCGGCCGCCGGTGCCCCCAAGGCGCTTGCGCCTGGGGGTGGAGCAACGGAAGGGCCTCCAGAAAAGGGCGGCCGCGCCGCTTGTGATCAGTCCCACCGCTGCGGCCCCAAAGCTAATCGCCAATTGCCAATTGCTAATAGCTAATCGCCAATCGCTAAACGAGGCAACTTGGACGCGCCCTGAGCATAGCGGGCGCGCGTTGCCGCCAAGCGAATTCCGGCCGCAGCCCGACCATCGGGAGGGCGTCCTGAGAAGGGCGGCCGTGCCGCTTGCTGCCCGGCACGCTCGCGCGCCGGGCTGGTCGTATTCGCGGGAGTCGCGCCGTTTGCACTTCGGGCAAAGTCGGCGCGAAGGGCTGCGAAAGTCCGGAGCGGTGAAAGCGCCAGTGGCGCTTT
>JBOGKJ010000259.1:0-4716 GCA_050745565.1 Terriglobales bacterium
GATGTAGCCGGTGATGAACTCCTCCACCACATTGCAGACCACTGCCTCGCTGGCGCCGGTGCGGAGTGCCTTTTGGCGCAGTTTGTCGTAATCGTCGCCCTGGCCGACATCGGCAATCACGGCCACGATCTCAGCGGGTGCGTAGTGCTCCTTGAGCCAGGGAATGATGATGGAGGTGTCGAGGCCGCCGGAGTAGGCGAGGGCGATTTTGCGGTAGCGGGGCTGGATTGGGTTGGACATGATCAGTGCCGGTGGGGATGGCGGGGCTTGGTGTTGCCGAGGATGAGGGCGGCGAGAATCGCCTTCTGGGCGTGGAGGCGGTTGGCGGCCTGCTCGTAGACCAGCGAACAGCTCGAATCAATCACGCCGGCGGTGACTTCCTGGCCCCGGTGGGCCGGCAGGCAGTGCAGAAACCGGGCCCCGGCGCGGGCCCGGGCCATCAACGCCTCGTTGACCTGGTAGGCGGCAAAGTCGCGTGCGCGCTGCGTCTGCTCGGCCTCCTGGCCCATGCTCGCCCAGGTGTCGGTGTAGACCGCGTGGGCGCCGCGCAGGGCCGGGCCGATTTTGTTGCCGACCTCGATTTTCGCCCCGGAGCGGTGGGCGATGGCGAGCGCGCGCTCGACCACGGCGCGGTCGGGTTCATAGCCGGCCGGCGTGGCCGCCGCCATCGAGACTCCGGCCAGCGCCGCCGCTTCGAGCAGCGAGTGCAGCGTGTTGTTGCCGTCGCCGATGTAGGCCAGCTTGATCCGCGGAAACTCGTCGAACGCCTCGCGCAGCGTCAGGAAGTCCGCCATCGCCTGGCACGGGTGGCTGTAGTCGCTCAGCCCGTTGATCACCGGCACCGCGCTCGAGCGCGCCAGCAGCTCGATGGATTCATGGCCGAACGTCCGCGCCACGATCGCATCCATCCACAGCTCCAGGTTGCGCGCGACGTCCACGATGTCCTCGCGCTCGCCCAGAGGCGATTCGGTGAAATCGAGAAACACGGCGTGCCCGCCCATCTCCTGCATGGCCACGTCGAAGGTGACGCGCGTGCGCAGCGAGGGCTTCTCGAACAGCATGGCCAAGCCGCAGCCGCTGAGCAGGTCGCGGTAGCGGCCCGGATGCACCTTGATGTCCGCCGCCAGGTCGAGCAGCGCCAGAAACTCCTTGCGGCTCAGGTCGGAGAGGTTGATGAGGTCGGTGGCCGCCAGCCGCGGCAGCCGCGGGGCCGTCGCGGGCGCGGCGCCGCCGTTGCCAAGCGTGGGGTTGAGCAGGTTGGTTTTCATCGGGATCCTTGGGATGCGGGCGGCCTCACGCCGCCAGCCAGGCGCGCAGCCGGCGTTCGACCGTGAGCCGCAGCCGGGGACTGGCAAACACCAGCAGCACCGTGTCGTCGCCCGCCAGCGACCCCGCCAGCTCGGGCCAGCCAGCCTGGTCCAGCGCGGCGGCCACGGTCGGCGCCGCGCCCGGCGCCGTCTTCACCACCAGCAGATTGTGGGCGGCGCGCAGGTCGCGCACGAATTCCTGCGCGATGTGCCCCAGGCCGCCCGCCGGCTCCCGCGCCGCCGAAGCCGCGCCCAGCAGCGCGTAGCCGGCGGCGGTTTTCACCAGCCCCAGCTCCTTCAGGTCGCGCGACAGCGTTACCTGGGTCGAGTCCACGCCCGCCCGCCGCAGCCCGGCAGCCAGCTCGGCCTGCGAGCGCACCGGATGCGTCCGCACCAGCTTCAGAATCTGTTCGTGCCGAAAGTGCTTGCTCATGGCCACGCGAATAAATATTCGTTCTACGAATATTTAATCATATCGCGCCGCCGCGGTCAACCCCGCCCCGCCGCCAGGACAGCGTGAATCGCAGACCGGCGAACCCCAGCCCCGGGTGCGCGCCGCTGGCGGCCGGCACGCTGGCCCTTATCTGGACACCCTTCCGTTGGTCGGGCTGCGGCCGAAATTCACTTGGCGACAACGCGCGCCCGCTCGGCTTACGGCGGGATCACAGTTGCTGTAGTTACCCGAACTGCCGCTTGGCGCCGGCCGGCGGCCGCCGCGCGGGTCGGCGACCCGCCCCATCAGCGCCACGGCTACAGCATCTGTGATTTTGTCCAGGTTGCCTCGATTGGATGGCGCGGGGCCCGGGGCGTGCCCGGCTGAGACGCTCGTACTGCCGTCCCCCGCCCCCGATTTGAGCTGGTTCTTCGAGCCTCACTGGGGCTCGAACGGGGACTTCCCCCGCCTGCTTTGCCCGCGGTGCGCAAGGCGCGGCCAGCGCGGTTGGTGGGACTGCGGCGGGGGTTCGCTTGGCGGCAACGCACGCCCGCTCGGCACAGGGCGCGTCCAAGCTGCCTCGACCAGATCGTCGGGCCGCGCTACAACCGGTCTGGCACCGCCTTAGGGCAGCGTGAAGCGCAGATCGGCGTACCCCAGGCCGGCGTGCGCGCCGCTGGCGGCCGGCACGCTGGCCGCGAACGGGCGCCGCGCCACGTAGGACGCCTGCAGGATGAGCTGCAGCGCCCCGTACTGGGGCGACTTCCACAGGGTGCGGACGCCGCCGACGGTGTACTCCTCCAGCTCGCGGTTCATGCTGGTGGGCGCGCCCGCAAAGCCATAGCCCACGGGCGCGGCGCCCCGCAGGTCATAATCGGGAGCGGCGGTCACGCGGCCGTAATAGCCAAAAAAAGTGTAGGCGGGGCTGAGCGTGTATTCCAGGCCGGCCACGCCTCCGTGCGACCGCACCGGCGACACCTCGCCATTTTGGCGGATGACCATGTCGGGCATCGTGCCAAAGAAATAGCGGCCGGCGCCATCGCCCACCAGGCCGCTCGCGACCAGGCGCAGGCGCGGGGTGAGGGCGAAGTTGGCGCTGGCGCCGAGGCCGCCGCCGGCGGCATGGGAGGTGAGGTTGGTGGCCGGCGTGAGGGCGCGAAATTCGCTGTATAGCCCCGCCAGCTCCAGATGCACGGCGTGCGCGCCCGCGCGCGTGTCCCAGGCGAGCTTGCCGATGACGTCGGGAGTGAAGCCGGGGGCGCTGAAGTTGCTTGCGCCATTGTCCACCTGCGAACCATACACCCCGCCCGGACCGCCGGGCAGCACCGCCTGCCCCGCGCCGGCACTGCCACCGATGTAGGGCTCACCTTGCTCGATCGAAATCCCGGCGGCCAGGCTCGATGTGGCGTGGAAAATGAGCCGGAACTGCGGCTGCCGCGTCCAGGTCAGGCCCACCTGGTAGTTCGTATCCTGATCCAGGGTGTAAAAAATATTGGAGGGCATGGGCGACAAGCCGGTGCGATTGGGGGTCAGGAATCCCCAGTCCTGGCCCGCCAACACCTCCCAGCGGCCATTGCGGAGGTCCACGAAATAGACCCGCAGCCGCATGGTGGCACTGTTGCTGCTTACCGCCGCATTCGAGGGTTGATTGCCGAGGAAGTCAGTCTCGAGATAGCCCAGCACCTCGGTCGTGTCATGCTGGGCGGTGACCTTGAGCGACAGGCGGGAATTCTGCGCGCTCTCCCGCAGCTCGGTCAGGCGTCCGGCAACGGTGTCGTTATAGGGGATGGCGGCGAAGTTGGTGCCCACGCCGCTGCCGACATCGGTGGAGCGGAAAACGGTGGTGAAATCCAGGAAGCCGCCCGGAGTGAACTGCAAATCGCCGACTTTGAAGCCGAGTGGCGACTGCGCCGCCAAGGCAAGGCTCGCGATCAGCGTGACGAGTGCAATGCGGAGTTTCATCGACTATCCCATGGTGGCACGGCGGCGGCCCCGGTCAATGGACCGTCACCGGAAACAGCGCCACCTGGGTGCGCGCGCCCGCGCTCACCGTCACCCGGCACTGCCAGCCGCCGGGCATGAGAAAGTTGCCGGTGCCCTGGTAGCGCCCGGGGCCGGCCGCGTTCAGCATCACGCGGCTGGGGCCCATGTCCATGTCGCGCATCTCCAGGTCGGCCCAGGCGCGGGCGCCGGCGAGCGGCGCGCCGGCGGCGGTGGTCACCTCCAGTTGGAGCTGCACCGGAGCGTCGGCGGCGGGCGCCGCCGGCGTGGCCGTGAACTGCAGCCGCCAAGCCCCGTTCGAGGGAGCGGCGCGGTGGCAGGCCGCGGCGGCCAGCGCCAGCCCCAATACCAGCGCTATGAGTGTAAGGCGGGAGGTGCGAACCCGCTGCGGCACGGCCGCCCTTTTCTGGATGCCCTCCCGTTGCCACCCCAGCGCGCCAGCGCGGCCGGGGCCCCGGCGTTGGTCGGGCTGCAGCCGAGCTTGGCCTGGCGACAACGGGCGCCCGCGCTGCTCAGGGCGCGTCCACGTTGCCGCATCAGGGGCAGATCTCGCGCAGGTCGCCGCGGCGGCGCGTGAGGCGCACGCGATCGAGGTACTCCAGCAGCGGGATGGCGGTCTTCCGGGTGAGCCCGGTCCACTGCTTGAAGTCGGCGACGGTGAAGGTTGAGGCGCCGGCGGCGCGGCGTTCGCGGAGTTGTTGGTGCAGGTCGCGCAGGGCATGGGCATGGACCAGCCAACCGGGCTGGCATTCCACCAGCGTACCCTCTCGCCGCAAGGATTGCACCAGCACTCGCGCCTCGGGCTGGGCAAATGACTGCACCACGGCCTCAAGCGGCGGCTGGCGCAGCCCGCCGCGCAAGAATTGCTGCTCGATCGCCTGGCGCAGCTCGTCCTGCGCCGCCGTTGCCGCCGGCTGGTGCCCGCTCAGCCGCCAGCGCCCGCCCGGGGCGGCGTCCACACGTCCGGCGCCGCGC
>JBOGKJ010000260.1:0-13837 GCA_050745565.1 Terriglobales bacterium
CCAGCGCACTGCTGTCGAGGTAAATCGGCCCGGCCAAATTTACCACTCGTCTCGTTCCTCGCTGATGGTCTGCGAAAGCGGCGGATCGAATTTTGGCATGCTGGCGCGGAATGCCGCCCGGCTGGGCAGTCCACGCCCCTGCTTACGCTCGAGTGGCGCCAGGGCGCGCCACCGGGCGCCCATGCTCGGTGATGACCACCTCGCGGCCCTGCTTCACCTCATCCAGCAGCTTCGATAGGTTCTGCCGCGCCTCCCGCACCCCAGCCTTCATCATGCCTCTATTATGCTACCTGTAGCACAACGGCACAACGAGGCAACTTGGACGCGCCCTGAGCAGAGCGGGCGCGCGTTGCCGCCAAGCGAATTCCGGCCGCAGCCCGACCCCCGGGGCCCCCACGGCGCGGGCGCCGTGGGGTGGGAGCATCGGCAGGGCGTCCTGAGACGGGCGGCCGTGCCGCATCCCGCCGCGCTCAAGGCAGCGTGAACGCCCGCGTCCAGCCGGTGGTCAGCCCCCGCGCCCCCTCCTGCACCACGATCTGCAACCGGTAGCGCCCCGGCTTCAGCGGTGCGGGCAGTTGCACCCCCAACTGCAATCCCTCGCGCTCCAGTCGCTTTCGCGTTGCCGCGCTCACTGCCAGTTGTTCCACCCCCTGCTCGCCCGCCAGATATTTCCCGGCGCCGTCCAGCAGCACGCAGGTCAGCCGCACCCGCTCCCGCCAGCGCGGCGGCTGCCGCCCAACGCCCGGCCAGCGGACGTAGGGCAGCTTCCGTGTGTCCACCACCACGATCACATGCACGCCGGCATGGCCCGGCAGCGGCTTGGCCACCGCTTCGGCGTCGAGCTCATGCAGGTTCGCGCCCCCCAACGCGCGCCCGAGCTTGCTGTCCAGCGTCGCCGTTAACCCGGCGGCGCTGCTGGCCTCGGGCGCATAGTAGCCCAACCGCGCGCGGATCTTCGCCCCGGCATCGAGCCCCGGGCGCAGCGTCACCGTCAGCCGGTGGTAGCTGCCGTCGTCGCGCAGGTGGGCGGGAGCGAAGCCCAGCACATAGCTCACCGCCGGACCCTCGCCCAGCCGCTGGTAGGCCGGCACCAGCGCGTTGCTGTTTTCGGTCAGTTCGCCGCCGGTGGCGTGCGTCAGCGTGTTGAGCACGTCGGCCTCGTAGGTCCAGTGGTCGAGCGTGGCCGCGCCGTGCTGCGTCACCAGCATGGGCTGCAGTTGCGTGCTGTCAATGGCACTGACGATCACGCGCGTGTGCAGCGCGTCGGCGATCATCACCTCCAGCTCGTGGTCCAGGTTCATGCCGTCGGCCGGAAAGCGCGTCGCAAACCCCGGCGAGGCCAGCACCACCGTTTTGCTTCCCGGTTGCGTTCCGGTATAAAGGATCGCCTGCCGCAGGCCGTCAAGCGCCCGCTGCGCCAGCGTCTCCAGCATCTCGTCGGAGTTGCCGCCGCCGTGCATGGGCTCGGTCAGCCCGCTCGTCGGCGCCGGCGCTGTGGACGCGCCGCCCCCGGTGATTTCGGCATGGCTGTTGACGCCGCTCAACGCCGCCACCACGGCGTCCCGGTCGGCGGTGAACGGCAGCCACTCCGACCGCGACGTGGTCAGCACCGCAAACCGCTCCCCGGCGCCGCCGGCGGTCGCAACGTAGCGCGCCGCCGCCCGCCGCATGAACGCCAGTTGCGTCGGCGACGCGTTCAAATCGTCAAACACCAGCGCTACCGACCGCGTCACCGCGGGCGCTCTCACCGGCGGCGTCGGGGCGGCTCCGGCCGGCGGCTGCCCGCTGGTGCGTACGGTGGTGGCCGGTCCGCTCCGCCGCAGCATCTGGAACAGCGTCACCGCCTGCGGCCGCCCGTTGTCGCGCACCTCGAAGTCGTCCGCGCGCAGCGCGTCCACCGCCTGCCCGTCCCGCCCCGTCACCACCACCGGCATCTCGATCAGGTTGGCTTGGGTGCTGAAGCTGAACCCCGGCCGCCAGGCGTGCCCGCTGAACTGCATCTGGGGCAATTGGGCCACGCCCGCCGCCACGCCCGTGAACAGGCCCGCCACCATCCCCGCCATCTGGCCCGCCATCACCCCCGCCCGCGCCCACGTTATGCTGGGATGTGGGCCGCGCCGGCGCGCGCTGCCCGATGACCGATAACCAACCGCCGATGACCGACGACCCTCCGATGGCAAGCTTTTACCTCACTACGCCCCTATATTACGTCAACGCCCAGCCCCATCTGGGCCATGCCTACTCCACCATCGCCGCCGACGCCATGGTGCGCTTTCAGCGCCAAATGGGCCGCGACGCCGCCCTGCTCACCGGCACCGACGAGCATGGACAGAAAATCGAGCGCGCTGCCGCCGCCGCCGGCATCTCCCCGCAGCAGTTCGCCGATGAGGTCTCCTCCCGCTTCCGCGCCGAATGGGACCGCCTGGGCCTCGCCTACGATTACTTCATCCGCACCACCGAGCCCCGCCACACCCGCGCCGTGCTCGACGTGTTCCAGCGCCTGCAACTGAACGGCTACATCTATAAAGGAAGCTACAGTGGCCCCTACTGCGTCTCCGACGAATTGTTCGTGGGCGAGGGCCAGCCCGGCGACCCCTGCCCCCTCTGCGGCCGTCCCACCGAGTTGGTCAGCGAGGAAAACTATTACTTCAAGCTCTCCGCCTTCGGCGAGCGGCTGCTCGCCCTCTATCGTGACCAGCCCGATTTCATCCGCCCCGCTTCCCGCCGCAACGAGGTCGCAGCCTTTGTCGAGGCCGGCCTGCGCGATGTCTCCATCACCCGCACCTCGATCCAGTGGGGCATCCCGGTGCCGGGCGACGAAAAGCACGTCCTCTACGTCTGGTTTGACGCCCTCATCGGCTACCTCAGCGGCATCGGTTTCGCCTCCTCCTCCGCCGCCGACCGCGAGCGCTTCGAAAAACTCTGGCCCGCCTGGCACCTCGTGGGCAAAGAAATCGTCCGCTTCCACTGCGTCTATTGGCCGGCCTTCCTGATGGCCGCCGGCCTTCCGCTGCCGCGCGGCATCATCGCCCACGGCTGGCTGCTGTTTGATCAGGAAAAAATGTCCAAGTCCGTCGGCAACGTCGTCCGCCCCGAGCCCGTCCGCCAAGTCATGGGCGCCGACGCCCTGCGCTACTTCCTGCTGCGTGAAGTCAGCTTCGGCCAGGACGGCAACTTCAGCCTCGCCGCCCTCGTCACCCGCTACAATGCCGACCTCGCCAACGGCTGGGGCAACCTCTCCAGCCGCACCCTCGCCATGATCCAGCGCTACCGCGCCGGCGTCGTGCCCAACTACCCGGATGCCGGCGGCGCCCGTCCGCCGGTTGGTGCCGCGCTCGATGCCCTGCGGCAGGAGTTCGAGAACTGGAATTTTTCGCGCGGCCTGCAGGCCGTCTGGGCCTTCATCAGCCAGATGGATCAGTACCTGGCTTCCTCCAAGCCCTGGACACTGGAAAACGAGCCCGCCCAACTCGACCGCATCCTCCGCGATGCCTTCCTGGCCCTCCGCTTCACCGCCGTCGCCCTGGCCCCGGTGCTGCCGGAGAGCGCCCAGAAGCTCTGGCGCCAGCTCGGCTTTCCGGGCCAGGTCGCAGCTCAACGGCTGGACGACTTCACCGGGGACGCGCTCAACCCCGGCCACACAATCGGCCCCTTCGAACCGCTCTTCCCCCGCCTCGACAAGGAGAAAACCGTGGACGAAATGCAGCGCCTGCAAAACGAACCCAGCCCCGCCACCCCCGCGCCCGCAAGTCCGGCACCCGCCGACCCCAAAATCGGCATTGACGACTTCGCCAAAGTGGATATGCGCGTCGGCCAGATCGTCACCGCCGAGCGCATCCCCGGTGCCGACAAGCTGCTCAAACTCACCGTTGATATCGGCAGTGAAGTCCGCCAGATCGTCGCCGGCATCGCCCTCGCCTATGACACCGCCGGCCTCGTCGGCCGCAAGGTCGTCATCGTCGCCAACCTCGCCCCTCGCAAACTCCGCGGCACCGAATCCAATGGCATGATCGTTGCCGCCTCCGTCGGTGACGCCGGCACCCCCGTCCTGGTCCAGGTCCCCCCCGACACCCCCAACGGCGCCCGCCTGAAATAGGCCCCCCAGGCAGTCCCAGCCGCCGCGCCTTCACTAGCAACTAGCAACTAGCAACTAGCCGCTTCCCTTGCTCGACTCCCACTGCCACCCCGACGATGCCGCCTTCGCCGGCGCCGGCGCCGACCTGCTCACCGCCGCTGCCGCCGCCGGCGTCCGCGGCCTGGTCGCCATCGCCGGCCTCGACTTCGCCCGCCAGCATCAGCAGGGCCCGCTGCGCGTCTGGGCCACCGTCGGCGTTCACCCCCACGAAGCTGCCGCCGCCACACTCCCCACCGCGGCCGAACTCGACGATCCCCTGGTCATCGCCATTGGCGAAATCGGCCTCGACTATCACTACCCCGAGCCCGCGCGCGAGCTCCAAATGCAGGTCTTCGAGCAGCAGTTGCAACTAGCCGCCGCCCACGACCTGCCCGTCTCCATTCACTGCCGCGACGCCTTCCCCGACTGCCTCGCCGCCATCGCCCGCCAAACCCCGCCCCGCCGCGGCGTGTTTCACTGTTTCAGCGGAAGCCGGGAAGAGGCGGAGCAGGTTTTGGCGCTCGGCTGGTGCCTGTCGTTTTCCGGCCTGCTCACTTTCCCCAAGCTGCAGCCCCTGCGCGACATCGCCACTTGGGTGCCGCCCGATCGCATCCTGATTGAAACCGACGCCCCCTACCTCGCCCCCGTCCCCCACCGCGGCAAAATCAACCAACCCGCCTGGGTCCGCGACACCGCCCAGACGCTGGCCCACCTCCGCGGCCTCACCCTCGATGAAACCGCCGCTGTCACCACCGCCAACTTCCACCGCCTCTTCCCCCGCGCCTGAAAATCGCGGGTTGAAAGTTCAGGGCGCCTCTGCAATTTCCCCCCGGGGGACGACCCCCAGATGCCCGCCCGAACTTTCAACCCTCAACCTTCAGCTTTCAACGCTTATGGGCCGCCTCTTCCCCCGCGCCCGCCGCTAATTGCTCCTTGCTACCATATCTTATGGCCGCAACCGAGAACTCATTCGATATCGCCAGCCAGGTGGACCTGCAGGAGGTCTCCAACGCAATCCAACAGGCGCTCAAGGAAATCACCACCCGCTACGACCTGAAAGGCAGCAATACCATCGTCCACCTGGACGAAAAGGAACACACCATCGCGCTCGCCACCCAGGACGATTACAAGCTCAAAGCGGTGAGCGAAATCCTGCAGCAGAAGTTGGTCAAACGTGGGGTGTCGCTGAAGGCGCTCAGCTACAGTGCGGTGGAAGTGGCCGCCGGCAGCACCGTGCGCCAAACCATCACGCTCCAGAACGGCATCAGCAGCGAAAAAGCCCGCGAGATCGTGCGCGTCATCAAGGATTCCAAGAAGAAGGTTCAGGCCTCGATTCAGGGCTCGACGGTGCGCGTGGCTGGCAAGGATCGCGATACACTACAGGAAGTCATCGCCTTGCTGCGCGCCAACGACTTCGGCATCGACATGCAGTTCATCAACTACCGCAGCCAATGATTACCGCCAGCGACAAGGGAGGGCTCGATGCGGCGGCCGTCGCAGCCGCGGCCTTGGCGCCATTCCAGTTGGTCCGGCGCGAGTTGGCGTCGGTGGAGCGCGAACTCGACCAGAGCAACCACTGCGACGTCGCCAGCATTGCCGCCATCGGACGTCACCTGCAGCACAGCGGCGGCAAGCGCATCCGTGCCGCGCTGGTGCTGCTGGCCGCGCGCCAGGCTGGGTGCGGCGAGGCGCCCCGGGTCCGGCTGGCGGCGGTGGTGGAGATGATCCACGCCGCCACCCTCATCCACGACGACATCATTGACGATGCGCCCACGCGCCGCGGCCAGCCCTCCGCCAATGCCCGCTGGGGCAATCCGCGCTCGGTGCTGGCCGGCGATTGGCTCTATATGCAGGCGTTCCGCCTGGCGCTGGGCGAGCGCCACTTCGGCGTGCTCGACGCTCTGATCGCGCTCACGCAGACCATGGTCGAAGGCGAGCTGCTGCAGCTCGAAATGCAGCACCGCGTGGTCACCGCCGCCGAACACCTCGAGCTGATCGAACGCAAAACCGCCCGCCTGTTCGACATCGCCGCCCAGCTCGGCGCCATGGCCGCCGGACGCATCGAATGGCTGCGGCCGCTGTCGCTGTTTGGCGGCCACTTGGGCCGCGCCTTCCAGATGGTGGACGACCTGCTCGACCTTACCTCCTCCGCCAGCCTGCTCGGCAAGCCCGCCGGCAGCGACCTGCGCGAGGGCAAAATGACCCTCCCGCTGATCTACGCCTTCGAGCGCGCCGACAAAAGCGGCCGCGAGTTGCTCGAGCGCGCCGTCCAGCCCGGCGGCTGCACCGAGACCGTCTGGTCTGAGGTGCTGCAGTTGGCCGATGCCACCGGCGGCCTCGAACGCGCCCGCGAGGAAAGCCGCCGCCAGGCCCAAGCCTCACTCGCCGCCCTCGAACAACTCCCCGATTCCCCCGAACGCCAGGCGCTGGCGCAGTTGCCCGCCCTCGTGGTCGAGCGCACCCATTAACTGGCCGCCACCGGGCAGGGCAGGTCAAGGTAGCCGCGTTATGCGCAACGGCAGACTGGCCGCCTGGATCGTCGTCCTGTGCGGCTTGGGAGTCATCGCGCCCCGCGCCCAATCGCAGCAGGCCGGCGGCCAGGATTGGAACCTCCATGGCGAAATCACCGCGCTGCCCCAGGGCGACATCCGGTTTCCTGCCGCCTACTCCGGCCGCAACAGCCTGAACAGCGGCGGAGAAATCCAGGCGACAGTCGCCGCCGATCTATACGCCGGCCGGCGCCTTTGGACGGCCGGGGCCATCTACGCCGACGGGCTGCTCTGGGAGGGCTACGGGTTGAGCCACACCGAAGGCATCGAAGCCTTTCCCAATGGCGATGCCTTCAAGAACGGCACCGTGGCCCCGCATTTCATGTTTGCGCACCTGTTTCTGCAAGAGACCATCGGGCTTGGGGGTGCGACCGAGACAGTGGACGATGGCCCGCTGCAGCTCGCCGGCGTGCGGGATATTTCCCGTTTGACCCTCACCGTTGGACGCTTCAACCCGACTGACGTCTTCGATCACAACGCCTACGCGAACGACTCGCACACCCAGTTTTTCAACTGGGCCATGCAGACCAACCTCGCGTGGGATGTGCCCTCCGACAGTGTGGGTTACACCACCGGCGTGGCGCTGGATCTCAACCAGCCCCGCTGGGCGCTGCGCGCCGGGTGGTTCCAGGTTCCGGGCATGAAGAACGGCTTTACGGCGGACGACCGGGTGCTGACCATTCCACCGGCTGGCAGCAGCGGCAAGTTCTTCGATTCCTGAGGAACGGCGGCGGAGTTCGAATGGCGCTACCGCCCCGGCGCTCGCCCCGGGGCTGTTCGATTCTTGAGCTGGGTGGACGAGGCCAACCTGCTCAACTACCGGCAGGCGGCCGTGCTGCTACGCTCCGGGGGCCCGCAGACCGATCTGTCTCCGGCACGGGCCTACCGCCACAAATATGGATATGGGCTGAATTGGGAGCAGCGCGTCGCCGGCAACCTGGGCGTGTTTTCGCGCCTGGGCTGGAACAACGGGCAAACCGAAGGCTGGATGTACACCGACGCCAACTGGACCGCCTCGCTGGGCGCGAGTTTCAGGGGTCAGCCGTGGGGCCGCCGCCGCGACAGCGCCGGGCTGGCCTACGTCGCCAGCGGCGCGTCGGCGAGCAACCGGGCCTATCTGTCCGCTGGCGGCGTCGACATCCTGAGCGGCGACGGCGCGCTCAGCTACGGCAGCGAAAAGGTCACCGAAATCTACTACAGCATCCCCGTCGCCAACCACGTGGTCGCCACGCCCGATGCCGAGCTGGTGCTGAATCCGGCCTTCAACCGGAGCCGCGGCCCCGTGCCGGTCTTCGGCCTGCGGCTGCACTGGGAATTTTGACGCCGTAGAGTTCCGGGTAGGTGCGCGGCTCCGGCTGCCCAAGTTGCAGCGCCCGCGCCGTGCGTGCAATCCAGCGCGCCGGCCCTTCCAGCTCCAGGCAGATCCCGATCGGGGTCTCATCCCAAGCTACGACGCCGCGTGCGGCCGCCCGCGGGCGCCACAGCGTCCGCCAGCGCGCGTAGCGCAGCACCGGTCGCAACCCGATTCGCTCCAGCAATCGCCGGCAGGCCTCGCCATTTACGGCTGTTTCGATCTCTTGCCGGCGCTTCCAGCGCCCCGCGCGCCGCGGTCCCTTGAAAGTTAGCAGCCATTGGCTGCCGCTCCGGCGCAGGCGCAGCAGCCGGCCGGAGGCGGCCAGCGTTTCAGAGGGGTAGTCAAACAGCCAGTTCTGCTCCCGCCGCCGCGGCCCCGCCTCAAACCCCAGCGCGCGCATCCGGGCGCGCAGACGCCGCGGGTGGGTGACGCGGAACTTGGCCTCGATCTCCTCGCCCATGCCCGCGGCTAGAATTCGTCCGCCGACGGCCCATAGGTTGCCGGCACCGCCACGCCCAGCAAACGGAAGTAGACCCCCAACTGCGCCCGGTGATGGACGAGGTGGTTGGCGAACATGGCGCGATAGGCGTTGAAACGGTTGTCGTCAAAAAAGACGTTCTCGCCCATGCGCAGCTTCCAGTTGTCGCTCCAGGCGCCGTCGTCAATCTTGCCCAGCGCCTGTTGCGTCGCCGCCAGCCCGCCGTCAAACGCCTGCAGCAGTTGCGCCACCGACTCAAACGCCAGCGGCTTCATCCCGGCCGTGGCAAAGTCCAGCTCCGGCTGCGTAAGAATCGGCACCGCGAATCCGCCCAGTTGCGCCACATGCGCCGACAGCTTCCCCAGTGCCGTGGACTTCGGGTTCGGCTTCCACTCCGCCTTGTCCGCCGGCACCCGCCCCAGCGCCGCCCGCGTCCGCTTGGCTTCCATGTTCAGTTCATTAACCAGCAAGTCTCGAATTGCCATCCCCAATTCTAAGCCCAGGCCAGGAATGAGTGGTTAGCGATAAGCAATAAGCGGCGCGTCCACGTCCGCTGTGTCAGCGCCACGCGTCATCGGCGCGTCTCGGCCTTGTCGGCCGCCCCACCGCCACGCCTTCACTAGCAACTAGCAACTAGCCACTAGCAACTCAAGCCCACCCGCGGCGGCGCCGCCTCAGACCCCCGCTTCGACGGCACCGTGGCACTTCTTGTACTTCTTCCCGCTCCCGCACGGGCACGGATCGTTGCGCCCGACTTTGTCTTCATTGCGCACCACCGTCGCCACCTGGCTGGCCGTGCCGTCGCCGGAAAAGCGCAGCTCGCGCTCCTGCTTCTGCTTGCGCCGCGCCAGCTCCTTCTCGTAGTCGCGCAGCGCCTGCAGTTCAGCATCGCGCTGCGCGGCCTGCTGCGCCTGCTGCTCCTCGGGCGTCACGATCCGGACGTAGAAGACGGTGTGGACCGTCTCATCCTCGATCCGTTCCATCAAATCCTGGAACATGTCGAAGGACTCTTTCTTGTACTCGATCAGCGGGTCCCGCTGCCCGTACCCCCGGAGCCCGATCCCCTCCTTCAGGTGGTCCATCGCCAGCAGGTGGTCCTTCCACAGATTGTCCACGATCTGCAGCATCACCAACCGCTCGTACCGCCGCATATCCGGCGCCCCGATCAGCGTTTCCTTCTCCTCGTATTTCCCCCGCAGAAACTCGACCAGCGCCTGGTGCAGCTCGTCGTAGGTCAGCGTGTCCACCGGCACCGACTCCTGGTAGTCGAGGTTGAAATGTTCCTTGAACGCCGGCCGCAGCCCGCCTAGGTCCCAGCGGTCCGGGTGCACGTCCCGCCCGCAGAACCGCCCCAGGTCGTTCTCGATCGCCGCCTCCGCCACCCCCAGAATGAATTCCTTCTGGTCCAGCCCGGCCAGCAGATCGTGGCGCATCCCGTAGATGGCCTCGCGCTGTTTGTTCATCACGTCGTCGTACTCGAGCAGATGCTTGCGGCTCTCGAAGTGCTGCGATTCCACCTGCTCCTGGGCGGCGGCGATGCGGCGGCTGATGAGTTTGCTCTCGATCGGCTGCCCCTCCTCCATGCCCAGCCGCAGCATCAACCCGCTGATCTTTTCGCCCCCGAAAATGCGCAGCAGGTCGTCCTCCAGCGACAGGTAGAATCGGCTCGATCCCGGGTCGCCCTGGCGTCCGGCGCGCCCGCGCAACTGGTTGTCAATGCGCCGCGACTCGTGCCGCTCGGTCCCGATGATGTGCAACCCGCCCAGCGCGACCACCTCGTCATGCTCGCTGTCGGTCGCCGCCTTGTAGGGCTGAAGCGTCGCCATGCGCTCCTCCTGCGGCAGCACGTCGTAGTTGACTCCCTTCTTCAGCAACGCCGCCCGCGCCATCTGCTCCGGGCTGCCGCCCAGCAGAATGTCGGTGCCGCGCCCCGCCATGTTGGTGGCGATCGTCACTGCCGCTTTCCGCCCCGCCTGCGCCACGATCTCGGCTTCCTTCTCGTGGTACTTTGCGTTCAGCACCACGTGCGGCACCCGGCGCTTGCGCAGCAGCTCGGCGACGCGTTCCGATTTCTCCACCGAAATCGTGCCCACCAGCACCGGCTGCCCGCGCTTGCTGCAGTCCTCGATCTCCTCCACCACGGCATTGAACTTCTCCCGCTCGGTGCGGAAGACCACGTCCGGGCTTTCCTTGCGGATCAGCGGCCGGTTGGTTGGGATCACCACCACGTCCAGCTTGTAGGTCGAGTGAAACTCGTTTGCCTCGGTTTCGGCGGTGCCGGTCATGCCGGCCAGTTTCTTGTACATCCGGAAGTAGTTCTGGAAGGTGATGGTGGCCAGCGTCTGATTCTCGCGCTCGATCTTGACGCCCTCTTTCGCCTCCACTGCCTGGTGCAGACCGTCCGACCACCGCCGCCCCGGCATCAGGCGGCCGGTGAACTCGTCCACGATGATGACCTTCTTCTCCACCCGCCCGCTCTGCTGGTCCATGTCATCCTTCACCACATAGTCCACGTCGCGTTTGTAGAGCGTGTGCGCGCGCAGCGCCTGGTAGACGTGGTGGATCAGGTCCATGTTGGCCAGGTCGTAGAGGTTATCCACCCCCAGCGCCTCCTCGCATTTCTCCACTCCCACCTCGGTCAGCGTCGCCGTGCGCTGTTTCTCGTCCAGGAAGTAGTCGCCCGTGGCCGGCTTCTCGTCCCCATCGGGCGGATCGCCCCGCTCCAGGCGCGGAATGATGCGGTCAATGCGGTAGTACTTGTCGGTGGATTCCTCCGACGGCCCGGAAATGATCAGCGGCGTGCGCGATTCGTCAATCAGGATCGAGTCCACCTCGTCCACGATGCCGTAGTGGTGCCCGCGCTGGCAGCAGTCGTTCAGGTCGAACTTCATGTTGTCGCGCAGGTAGTCGAACCCGAACTCGTTGTTGGTGCCGTAGGTGATGTCGGCGGCATAGGCGGCATTGCGCTCGGCGTCGCTCATGTCGTGGATGATGACCCCCACCGTCATCCCCAGAAACGTGTATAGCCGCCCCATCCACTCCGAGTCGCGCCGCGCCAGGTAATCGTTCACCGTCACCACGTGCACGCCCCGCCCCGCCAGCGCGTTCAGGTACACCGGCAGCGTCGCCACCAGCGTCTTGCCCTCGCCGGTTCTCATCTCGGCGATCCGCCCCTGGTGCAGCACCATGCCGCCGATCATCTGCACGTCGAAGTGCCGCATCCCCAGCGCCCGCCGCCCCGCCTCCCGCACCAGCGCGAACGCCTCCGGCAGCAGCTCGTCGAGCGCCTCCTTGTCTGCCGCCTCGCGTGCCTCCTTGTCCTCGCCCGCCTCGGCGACACGCTGCCGCACCCGCTCGCGGAACTCCTCGGTCTTGGCCCGCATCTCGGCTTCCGACAGCGCCTGCATGGCCGGCTCCAGCGCGTTGATCTCCTCAACCCGGGGACGCATCCGCGCCACTTCGCGCTCGTTCTTGGTTCCGAATACTTTGGCGACAATGCTGGGCATGGCAGGGGGTCAATCGCTGAGGGAACACTCCATTTTACCAGTTCGCGCCCCCGCCGGCCGCAGCCACCCCCTCGCGCCCTGGTTTGCTTACCGCTTATCGCTTATTGCTTATCGCTTAGCGCTTTTTACTGCTACATTGCCCCTATGCGCAAGCTCGCTGCCCTGTGCCTGGCCGCCTTCGCCCTGCCGCTCCTCGCCGATACCTACCCGCGCCCGGTCGGCTTCGCCGTCACCCACTACGAATTCGCCGTCACCCTCTCGGATGCCTCCAACAGCATCACCATGCATGAGATCGTCGTGGTGCGCCTCACCCAAGACGGCGTCAGCGAGGTCGCGCTCGACCTCTGTCAGCTCCGCACCCAGCCCGGGCCGGCGTCGCAGACCGTCGAGCAAGTCCGCTCCAATCCCTGCCTGGTCTCGCCCGCCTACGGCATGCGCGGCGCCCCGGCCGCCCTGCCCAGCACCGTCGGTCGCGGCATGCTGGTCACCGCCGCCACCGCTAGCGGCACGGCTGCCGCGTTTCATCAGGCCGACGACCGCGTCACCATAGCGCTTCCGCAGCCCGCCCGCGCCGGCCAGGAAGTGACGCTGACGCTCGACTACCACGGCACCCCCGCCAACGGCCTCTACATCGCCAACAACAAGTACGGCGACCGCGAGTTCTTCACCAACGAGTGGCCCGACCGCGCCCGCAACTGGCTCGCCGTCGTGGACCACCCCTCCATGAAAGCCACCAAGCTGATGACCGTCGTGGCGCCGGATAAGTACCAGGTCATCTCCAATGGCCTCAAAACCGAATCCACCGATCTGCCGGGCGGCCTCCGCCGCACCGTCTGGCACGAAAACACTCCTATCTGCACCTGGCAGTTCTCGCTCGGCGCCGCCCCCATGGCGGTGGACTACTTCGGTAACTTCCACGGCATCCCGCTCTCCGCCTGGGTCTACCCCCAGGAGCGTGAGGCCAGCTTCAAAGCCTTCAGCGACTACACCCAGCCCATCCTCGAGTTCTACGTTGACCACATCGGCCCCTTCTCCTACGAGAAGCTGGCGCAGGTCGAGGCCAACGGCGTCGGCGGCGGCATGGAACTCGCCTCGGACATCTTCTATGGCTATGCCCCCTCAGGCCCCGGCCGCCAGTTGATCGCCCACGAAATGGCGCATCAGTGGTTCGGCGACTCGGTCACGGAAAAAGACTGGGACGACGTCTGGCTCAGCGAGGGCTTCGCCACGTATTTTGCCCTGCTCTACACCGAACATCAGGACGGCCACGATGCCTTCCTGCGCGGCGTCCAATCGAGCGCCGCCCAGGCCATCCGCTACGCCGAAGCCCACCCCGCCTCCACCGTCGTCCACAACAACCTCAGCAACATCAGCCAGGTCATCGCCAATAACGCCCAGATTTATCAGGAAGGCGCCCAGGTGCTGCAAATGCTGCGCGGCGTCCTCGGCACCGACACTTTCTGGAATGGCATCCGCCTCTACTACCACCGCTTCCAAAACCACAACGCCAATAGCCTCGACTTCCAACACGCCATGGAAGACGCCTGCCGCGCTGCCGACCTCGATAACGCCACGGTCTGTCCCAGCTACGGTCAGAATCTCTCCTGGTTCTTCGACGAGTGGCTGCACCGCGGCGGCACCTTGCACGTCACCGGCACCTGGCGCTACGACGCCAGCCGCAAAGCCGTCATCGTGGACCTCACCCAGCCCGCCGTCAATGGCGCCTACTATCAAATGCCGTTCCCGGTCGCCGTCACTGAACCCGCCCTGCCCCCAGCGCCGCGCGCCGCACGTTCCGGCCGCGGCGGCCGTGGCGCCCGCCGCCCGCCCCAAGCC
>JBOGKJ010000261.1:0-17860 GCA_050745565.1 Terriglobales bacterium
CCCCTGCCCCTGCTCGCTGAGACGCTCGCAGCGCCGCGCCCGCACTCGATTGAGGGGCGCGGGCCCGGCTATGCGGCGCCCGCACTCGAAGGGCGGCGGAGCGCCGGCCCCGGCCCGGCGAGCCCAAGGGGGCGCGAGCGGCCTATCGCGACGGCAGAATCACGGTTGCTGTGGTCAACCGAACTGCCGCGTGGCGCCGGCCGGCGGCCGGCGCGCGGGTCGGCGACCTGCCCCCCACAGGTTGGTTTTGCCACACCTACGTTGATTCGGCCCTCCGGACTTTCGCAGCTCTTCGCGCCGACTTCGCCCGCGTGCAAACGGCGCTACTCCCGCGACTGGCGGGCGGCGGGATCCGGGGCCCAGCGCAGCAGTTGGGCGCCGCTGGTGTAGCCCGCGCCGACGGCGGCGAGCAGCACCAGCGCGCCGGGGCGGAGCAAGCCCTGGTGCTGGGCGTCGCGCATGCCCAGCGGGATGGTGGCGGCGGTGGTGTTGCCGTATTTGCCGATGTTCACCAGCACCCGGGCGGGGGCGATGCCCAGCCGCTCGCCGGTGGACTTGATGATGCGCAAGTTGGCCTGATGCGGGATGAAGCAGTCCACGTCGGCGGCGGAGAGGCCGTTGCGGTCGAGCACCGCCTTGCAGATCTCGAACATTTTGAGCACGGCATACTTGAAGACCGCCTGGCCTTCCTGATGTACGAAGTGATCGCGGTGCTCGACGGTTTCACGGCTGGCGGGATGCAGGCTGCCGCCGGCAGGCATGCACAAGCTGGGGCCGCCGACGCCCTCAATCTGGTGGGCGTAATCGAGCAGACCGTAGGGCTCGTCCGGTTCGGCGGGCTCGAGCAGCACCGCGCCGGCGCCGTCGCCAAACAGCACGCAGGTGGCGCGGTCGGTGTAGTCAATGATGCTGCTCATGGTGTCGGCGCCGATGACCAACACGCGGCGGTGGCGTCCGGAGGTGATGAAGCTGGCGCCGGTGGCGAGGGCGTAGAGAAAGCCGCTGCAGGCGGCGAGCACGTCAAAGCCCCAGCATTGGGGCGCGGCGAGTTTGTGCTGGACCAGGCAGGCGGTGGAGGGAAAGAGCATGTCCGGGGTGACGGTGGCGACCAGAATGGCCTCGATGGTTTCAGGCGAATCGAGGCCGCGGTTACGGAGGCAATCGCGCGCCGCCTCCGCCGCCATGTCGCTGGTGGCCATGCCGGGCTCGACGATGTGGCGCTCGGAGATGCCGGTGCGGGTGAGAATCCAGTCGTTGTTGGTCTCGACCAACTTCTCCAGATCGGCGTTGGTCAGTAGGCGGGGCGGCACGTACGTGCCCACCGCGGTGATTTTGGCGCGCACCGGTGGGGTCGGGGACATGGTGAACTTTTGATTGTACGGGAAGAGGGGGGCAGGAGAAGAGTGGGGAGTGGGACTCGAAGAGTGGGAAGTGGGAAGTGGGAAGTGGGGAGTGGGAAGTGGGAAGCGCGGGGTGGGGATGGGGGGGAGGGAGGGGCGAAGGTGAGAGGGGGAGGGGGGTGGGGGTGATAAAATAGCGAAGTCAGGCTTCGGGCCGTGCGCAAGCTCTGCCCGCGAACCCCGCCAGGTCCGGAAGGAAGCAACGGTAGCGGGATCGGACTGTGCAGCGCGGACCCCGAAGTCTGGCATTGCCGGCTGCCACGGCGCAGGCCGCCATCGTCACCCACCTATAACCAGCCATGCCCCCCGTACTTGCCCGCCGCTACCGACCGCAGACGTTTGACGCGGTAGTGGGCCAGGAGGCGATAGTGCAGACACTGCGGCGGGCGGTGTCGGGCGGGCGGGTGGCGCAAGGCTACATCTTCAGTGGGCACCGCGGGATCGGCAAGACCACGGTGGCGCGGATTCTGGCCAAGGCGCTGAACTGCCAGGCGGGGGCGGCGCCGGCGGCGGAGCCGTGCGGGGCGTGCGACAGCTGCCGCGAGATTGCCGCCGGCACCTCGGTGGATGTGCTGGAGTTGGACGCGGCCAGCAACCGCGGGATTGACGAAGTGCGGGCGCTGCGGGAGCGGGCGCGGTACCGCCCGGCGCGGGACCGGTTCAAAGTCTTCATCCTGGACGAAGCGCACCAGCTCACCGGCGATGCCTTCAACGCGTTGCTGAAGACACTGGAGGAACCGCCGGAGTGGGCGGTGTTTGTGCTGGCGACGACCGAACCGGAGGCGCTGCCGGCGACCATCCGCAGCCGCTGTCAGCATTTTGCCTTTCGCCCAGTGCGGTTCGCGCAACTGGCGCAGCAACTTCAGACGATAGCGAAGGCGGAACAGATCGCGGTCGAACCGGAAGCGGTCGAGTTGATGGCCGAAGCCGGCGAGGGTTCGGTGCGGGATGCCTTGTCGCTGTTCGACCAAGCCATCAGCTACGCCGACCAGGGGCCGCTGCAGGCGGACACGGTGCGGATGTTGCTGGGCCGGGCCTCGACGGGACAGATCGCGGCGGTGCTGGAGCAAGTGGCGCAGGACTCGGCGCGGGGCGTACTGGTAGCGGCGGCGGAAATGCTGGAGGCGGGCCTGGCGCCGGCCCAGCTTGCCTGGCAACTGACCCAAGCCGTTCGCAACGCGCTGGTGGTGCAGACGGCGCCGGAGCTGCTGGAGGGGACAGAGTCAGCGCGGGCGGCGGCGGGGGCGGCGGCACAGGCGTTCCGGGAAGAGGAGTTGACGCGCTTTTTACAGATCCTGCTGCGCTGCAGCGGGCAACTGCGGTTTGGGCAGCAGGAGCGGCTGCATTTGGAGCTGGCGCTGGTGAGCTTGATTCATGCGCGCCGGTTGAGCCCGGTGGAGGACGTCCTGGCAGCGCTGGGCGGCGCGGCGCCTGCGGCCCCGGCGCGCCGCCCGAGCGGGGAAAAGATGGCAGCAGTGCCTCCCACGGCTCCGGTGGGGGCTGCGGCCGGCCAGCCCGCGGCGCCGGCGGCCGCCCCGGCCGCAACCCCTGTCGCAACCGTCGTCGCAACTGCTGGCGCAACTGTCGTCGCAACTGCTGGCGCAGCTGTCGTCGCAACTGCTGGCGCAGCAGGGGCCGCAGCCGGGGCGGTGCGGCCGGCAGCGCCGGCGGCTGCGGCTGCGGCTGCGGGCACGGCTCAAGCGGGAGTGGAGCCGGCGCATGCGGTGCTGCAGCAACTGGAGGCTCAGGGGAAGACAGCGCTGCTGAGCATACTCGACAAGGCGGTATGGCAATTTGATCGTCATTGCCTGCAACTGACGTTTTCCGGCGAGCACGCGGCGCTCGGGGCGCTGGCCAATCAGGAGGCGGCGCGCAAGGCGACGATAGCGGCCTGCGTGGCGGCGTGCGGCTTCAGCCCGGAACTCACGGTCGTGTCGCGGCCGGAGGAGGCCGCGCCGGAGCTGGACAAGACCCCGCCGCCCCCGGGTTCGCCCGAGGAGCGTGCCGAACAACATCCGGTGCTGCGCCAGCTTCGGGAAGCGGTGCCAATGCACGTGCTGAAAACCCGCCACTGGCCGCCGACGTGAGACCCCACCATGAGCCTTGACTTCAATCAGATGCAGGGCCTGCTCGGCCAGGCAAAACGGAAATACGAAGAGCTCCGGCTGAAAATGGCTCAGACCACGGTCGAAGGCACGGCCGGGGCCGGCATGGTCACGGTGCGCATGAACGGGGACAAGCAGGTTTTGGAGGTGCGCCTGGATCCAGCCGTGGTGAAGGATGACCCCGACATGCTGCCCGATCTGATTCGTGCGGCGGTGAACGAGGCGTCGCGTCAGGTGGACGAGCGGATCAAGGCCGAGCTGGGCTCGGCCTTTGGCGGGCTGGGCGGCATGATGGGGGGACTGCCCGGAGTATTCTAGAGCGGTTCGACCGCTTGCGGCTGGCCACCATGGAGCTTGCGCCCCCACTCACCCGCCTAATGGACGCGCTGCGGCAATTGCCGGGCATTGGGCAGAAATCGGCCCAGCGCATCGCGTTTCACCTGATGCGCGTGCCGCGCGACCAGGCCGAAGAGCTGGCGCGGGCGACGCTGGGCGTGAAGGACGAGCTGCGGTTCTGCTCACAGTGCGGCAACATCACCGACAGCGATCCGTGCCGCTACTGCAGCGATCCTGGACGCAATCCGGGCGTGATCTGCGTGGTCGAGGAGCCGCACAACGTGCTGTCGGTGGAGAAATCGCGGCAGTTTCAGGGGATGTACCACGTGCTGGGGGGGGCGTTGTCGCCGCTGGCGGGCGTGGGACCGGATCAGCTCAACATCGCTTCGCTGATGACGCGACTGCGGAGCACGCGGGCCGATGGCACGCCGCTGGTCCGGGAAGTGATTGTGGCCACCGATCCCAATGCCGACGGCGAGGCCACGGCGCTCTATCTCGCGCGATTGATCAAGCCGCTCGGGGTCGAGGTCAGCCGCATCGGCATTGGCATCCCGGTGGGCGGTGAGATCGAGTATGCCGACGAGGTGACGATGACGCGCGCGCTCGAAGGGCGGCGGCCGCTGTGAGCGAAACCAAAACGGTAGGGTTCGTGAGCCTGGGCTGCCCCAAGAACCTGGTGGACAGCGAGGTGATGATGGGGCAACTGGAGCGCCAGGGCTGGCGCGTGACCCCGGATGCGGCGGCGGCCGACGTGATTGTGGTCAACACCTGCAGCTTCATTCAATCCGCGCAGCAGGAGTCGGTGGACACGATTTTGGAGATGGCCGCGCTCAAGCGCGGCGGCCGGGCGCAGCGGCTGGTGGTGACGGGATGCCTGGTGGAGCGGTTCGGCGAGCAAATCCGGCGGGAGATGCCGGAAGTGGATGCGGTGCTGGGAACGAACGAGCTGGAGCGGATTGGGGCGGCGTGCGGCACCGGCGCGGCCGCGAGCGCGGGGCTGCTGACGATTCTGCCCGAAGCGCCGGTGGCGCCCTACCTTTATGACGAGCTGACGCCGCGGCTGCGGGCGACGCCGCGCCACACCGCCTACATCAAGATCGCCGAGGGCTGCGATCATCCCTGCACGTTTTGCGTCATCCCGCAGTATCGCGGCAAGTTCCGCAGCCGGCGGTTCGAGTCGGTGGCGGCCGAGGCGCGGCGCCTGGGCGAGGAGGGGGCGCGCGAACTGATCCTCATCGGCCAGGACACCACCTGCTATGGCGACGACCTGGGCCTGCGCCACGGATTGGCGAAGCTGCTCGATCGGCTGGCCGGAGTGGCGCGCGAGAGCGGCTCGCTGCGCTGGATCCGGACGCTTTATTTCTATCCCAACCGCGTGGACCAGGCGCTGCTCGACACCATCGCCGCGCACCCGGAGCTGTGCAAGTACGTGGACATGCCGCTGCAGCACGCCTCGGCGGCGGTGCTGCGCCGGATGAAGCGGGGCGGGAGCGGCGAGAGCTTCCTGCGGCTGCTGGAGCGCATTCGCGCCACCATCCCGGGGGTGGCGCTGCGTTCGACGTTTATCGTGGGGTTCCCCGGGGAAACCGAAGCGGACTTCGAGCAGCTTTGCGCCTTTGTGGAAGCGGCGCGTTTCGACTGGCTCGGGGTGTTTGGCTACTCCGATGAGGACACCAACCAGGCGTCAAAGCTCGGCGGCAAGGTTGCGCCGGCCGAGATCGAGCGGCGGCGGCGTCACCTGATGGCGCTGCAGCGCCGGATATCGCGGCGCGCGCGGCGCGGCCAGATCGGCGAGCGGCGCCAGGTGCTGCTCGAGGGTCCGGCGGAAGAGAGCGACCTGCTGTGGGAAGGGCGGCTGGAGTCGCAGGCGCCCGAGATTGACGGCAAGGTGCTGATCAACGACGCGCCGGAGGGGGCGCTCGAGAGCGGGGCGATGGCCACGGTCGAGATCACCGAGGCGCATGATTACGACGTGGTGGGCCGGGTGGTTGGGGAGCGGGCGATCAGCCGTTAGCCGTTGGGCATTAGCCGTTGGGCATTAGCCGTTAGGCGTTAGGCATTAGCCGTTAGGCGTTAGGCGTTAGCCATTAGGCGTTAGCCGTTAGGCATTAGCGATTGGCTTGAGGGCCGCGCCGGCGGGTGCTGGCAGGGGGCGACGTGGAGGCGGCCGGAGGCGACCCGGATGACCTCCGGACGGCGGGGCGCAATGGGGTATGCACTGTCCGATTTGCCACCGCTTGGTGGAAGAAGCCAGCCGGGAGCATCCCTTTTGCAGCCGGCGTTGCCGGACCATTGACCTGGGGCGCTGGGCCAGCGGCGCGTATCGCGTGCCGGTCCGCAGTGAGGGCGAAGACGAGACGGATCTGGCGCCTGAGGGCGGGGAGAAGCCGAACTAGTCCGCATTTCTCACAGTCAGGTCACGAAGCTCGCATCCAGGCGCGGCGCGCCCTAAAAAATGGGCGGCGATATCGAACGGCGAGCAGGACGCGCTGTCTGGAGGACGATCGCACCAGGGCAGGTGCTGCGCCGCCCATTTTTCTAGACGGGCGCGCTATGCCGCGCCTGGCAGCGGCTGGGTTGGTGAGAAATGCGAACTAGGTGGCGATCCTCGCACAGGATCGAAGTACGCGCTTCGCAGTAGCAGAGTGGGTGCGGCAGGGCGGGAGCCGGAGGATGCCGCGCCGGTCAGCATCCGGCCCCACGCAATCGGGGGCGCAGAGCATTGACTGGCGCGGCCCCTGCCCGGCTCGGCTGAGACGCTCGCAGCGCCGGGCATCCCGCTTGGGCTGCCCGTCCTAGGCTACCCGGCGTTCCCGCGCAAACCACGCCAAGCCCAGCAACCCGCTGGCAAACAACAGATAGCTGGCGGGCTCCGGAACCAGAGCGATGCCCGGCGTGCTTGATCCAGACGATGTATTGAAGTAGAACACGGCGTCGCTGACCGTCGTGGCGTCGGTCACACCAGTGACATTGAGCGTGAACGTCATGTCTCCGGTGAAGAAGTCGTCGTGCGCAGGGTTAGCGGCTATGGAGCCTTTGGCGGAGGAGTAAACCCCTGGCGCGGCCGGGGGGTTGTTGCCAGGCCCGAGCAGAGTGCCTGAGGCATGGCCGCTGCCCGTAATCGGCAGATTCTTCGTGCCTTTGAACCAGGAAAGGGATACGTCGGTGCCAACTCCGTTGATGCCCCAGTTGGAGGCGTATGTCACTGGCGTACTACTATAGCTTCCGTCGAGGTTCAAGTAGTGCGCGTCGGTGCTGCTGTCCACGTAGATCGCGGTGCCGGTGCCCGAACCGGTGATAGAACTTGCTGTGCCGTTGCCCAGCGTGAACGTGAACGCCGTCAGCGCCTGCCCGACACTCACCTCATTCGAGATGAGGTTGGTCAAAACGATCGTCAACTTGCCACCGGCGCCAGTGGTGACCACCGCCCGAGCGTCCACCCCCCCATTTAGGCCGGCGTTTATTCCCGAAAAGGTGATCGTGCCAGCATGGGCCTGCTGCGGCTGCAGCAGCAACAGCCCTCCCGCAATGGCGATGATCATGGTGAACGTTTTGCTCGTGCGCGTCATACCTAAGTAGCTCATCTTGTTTTTATGGGGCAATTTGATTACCAAACTCCGACGCTGAAATCATGTGACTTAGCACCACGCCATGCCGCCCGGTGTGCAACCAGTTGCATAATGGTGCGCGGCTCTGGCAGGTGAAAAGCCGGGTGTCGGCCAAGCGGGCGTAACGAACCAGTGTGACCCCCGAGGGGTTTGGATATTTCCCATGGACAGCTTTGTGCATTGACTTGCACATATTGACGGGCGCGGGCCCCTGCCCCTGCTCGCTGAGACGCTAGCAGCGCCGCGCCCGCACTCGAAGGGCGGCGCCGGCCCCGGCCCGGCGAGCGCAAGCCGGCGCGGGCCTCGCAGCCGTTGGCGCCGAGTTTGCCCGCGTGCAAACGGCGCGACTCCCGCGACTGGTGGTCAGATACTCGATCACCAGATTTTCTTGAAGCGGGTATTGAGGCCGATGCCGCCGTTCTGGTCGCGGACGGCGCTGACGGAGACGCGGGGGGAGAGCTGGTAGCGGATTTCGATGACGTCGCGCTGGGTGGAGGTGACGTCGGTGGAGATGGTGACGAACAGGCTGCCGGTGACGCGCTGCTGGATGGTGACTCGGGCGCCGGTGTTCTGCTGGTTGCCGCCGAGCACGGGATCCACGGAGAGCTGGGAGATGCCGGCGATTTTTTGGACGCGGTCGGTGATTTGGCTGCTGACGGCGCTGGCGATGAGGTTTTCGGCGCCGAGATTGCCGGGGACGGAGTTGGCGGCGGAGGACTCGGTGGTTTGGCCGAAGGCGAGGAGGTTGATGATGTCGGCGGGGGGCAGAGCGGGATCGGAGGTATAGGCGGTGCGGAGGTTATCGGCGGAGCCCTGAAAGCGGAGATGGAGGTTGTATTGCTGGATGGTGGCGTCGGCGGTGATGTTGACGGTGGGCTCGGTGCGGGTGGGATTGACAAAGTCGAGCGTGCCGCTCTGGATGACGTAGCGATTGCCGCGGAAGATAAGGTCGCCGGAGGCGAGGGTGACGCGGCCGAGGGCGACGGGGGCGAGCGCATTGCCCCGGATGGTGACGTTGGCGCCGGCCTGGACGCTGAAGGCGGGGCTGGTGATGCGTATCTGGTTGGGGGTGGTGACGTTCACGTTGAGGGCGAGATTTTCGAGGAAGCTGCCGGGCGCGGCCACCGTCGCCGGATTTTGGGCGACCTGACTGATGAAGGTGGCAAAGTCGAACTGGGGGGTGGTGGAGACGCTCTCGACCCGCACGCGGCCGGCCAGCAGCGATTGCTCGAGGGTGCCGCTGAAGGTGAGGTCGGCGCTGAGGGCTTCGCGCAGGGTGGGGGGAAACAGGAGGCGGATGGCGCGGGCCTGAAGCGCGAGGTCGAAGCGGACGTTGGGCTGGAGTGCGATGCCGCCGGTGGCGGCGAGGCTGCCGCCGCCGACGGTGGCGTGGAGGGAGGCAATGTCCAGGCGGCCGTCATGGAGGCGCAGGCTGCCCTGCAGGTTCTGGACGCCGAGCGGGAGATTGCGGGTCGCGAGGCTGCCGTTATGAATCTGCACCTCGCCGGTAAAGGCGGGGGCGGCAAGGGGGCCGGCGGCTTGGAGGTTGAGGGTGACTTCGCCGGCGGTGGCGACGTCGGGCGCCCAGAGCTGCGCGAGCTTGAGGTCCACAGTGCCGGTGGCGGCGAGGCTGATGGCGCCGCCGTTGAGCGGCAACCGTCCGGAGAGGTGCAGGTCGGTATCGGCGCCGCGCAGCTCGACCGGCGCCAGCGTGACCACCCCGGCGGACATGTGCACCTGAATGGGCGCGGTGGAGACGAGGTGAATGGCGGGCGGAGCGGCGCCGGGCAACGAGGGCGCTACGAGCTGGCCGGGGAGGAAGCTGAGGTCCAGAGTCGGCAGCACCACGCTGGCGGTCAGCGCCTTCGGGTTGCGCAGCGGGCCGGCGACGGTGGCATGGATGGCGGTGCGCCCTTGCAATTGGGCGGCAAGCCCGGGCGCAAAAGCCACCAGCAACGGGGCGAACGGAACCGCCGGGGCATCGAGCGTGGCCTGGACGGGCCAGTTGTCGTTCAGGGTGATATGCGCCTGGCCAGCGAGCGCGGTATTCAGGGCGGTGGCGGCGAGTTGCACCTGCACCGCGTTGGAGGCGAGTTGGGTCTGAAGCCGGATGGCGGAAATCGTCTGGCCATCGGCGCGCAGGCCGGGGGCGGTGAGGGTTAGGGCAAAGGCGGGGGCGGCGAGCGTGCCCTGGCCGCTGCCAGCGAGCGTGATGGCGCCCTGAAGCGGCAGTTTGCGAGCCGCGACGAGCGCGAACCGGCTGAGCTCGAGTTGGGGGGCGCTCAGGGTGGCCTGGTAACGACCGCTGGCGGTGTCGTAGCTGCCGCTGGCGGTGATCCGGCCGGCCGGGGTGTCAACCTGCACCTGCGCCTGCAGCACGGAACCGGAGGATTGCAGGCCAACGTTGATGGCCTGCAGGGGTTGGCGCACACCGGCCAGCGTCACGCTGGCCGCTGAAAGCCGGAGCGAGCCGCGCGCGGTGGGCTGGCGCGCGGTTCCGGCCACCTGGAGATCGCCGCTCAGGATGCCGGACAGCGGAAGGTTCTGCCGGGCGGCACGCGCCACGGGCTGTAACGTGATGCCGGAGGCCTGCAGGGAGGCCTGCAGGGGAGCGCCGGGCGCGAGCCGCCAGTGATCGAGGCCGACGGAAGCCTGAAAGCTCACCCGGCCATTGACGGGCGCGGGCCCCTGCCCGGCAGCGCCGGGCATCCCGCTTGGGCTCGCGCCGGCACGGGGCCCGGTGAGCCCGGGCCGGCGCGAGCCCTGGTCGCCGGATTCGAGCACGCCATTGCGGAGGACGACAGCGGTGGAGCTGAGGTTGAAATCCACCCCCAGGTGCTTCCAGCTCGTGCCCCGGACCAACAGCGGCGTCAGCGCCAGGCTGCCGGCGATGGCGGGCGAAGTCAGCGCGCCGCTGAGGGTGGCATTGACGACGCCGGCGCCGCCCAGGCCAATGGCGGGGAGGTGGGTGCCGAACGCCGCCGCGACGCTATTGGCCAACTGTTCGAGTTGGCCGAGGTCGCCGGAGCGAACCAAGATCTGCAGGGTGCCGCCGCCGCCCAGTTTTCCGCTGAGCTCCGCGGTGGTGGCGGGCATGTTCAGCTGGGCAGAGCGCAGGGTGAGCTGACCGCCGGCCAGGCCGACGGAGGCGGCGACCTTCAGCGGAAGTGGCGGACGTCCGTCGGGCGCGAGCGTGGCGGCGACCTGCGCGTCGGTTTGCAGGCGGACATCGTTCAGCCCACCGTGCCAGCTTGCGGTGGTGATGGCGGTGACGGTGCCGGTGACGCCGAGGGTGGCCAGGGTTTGGGCGGCCTGATGCTGACCGGCGGCTCGGACCAGGGTGCCGAGTTGGCCGCCGGTGAGGCGCGCTGTCAAGTTAGCCCGCTCACCTCCGGGCCCGGACTCGCCTACGCCGGTCATGTGCACAGTGGCCGTGATCGCGCCGCCGAGCACACGGGCCTGGATGGGCTCGACCACGAGCGTGCCGCCGGCCAGGTGGTAGGTGCCGCGCAGATTCTCGATCGGCACCTGCAGGCCCTGGGCGGCGACGTCGAGGCGGGCCGCTTGGAAGTGGCCGGCGAGGCGCAGGGCATTGGCGGGCGCGGAAGCTTTGTTTGGCGCGGGCCCGGGCGCGGCTTCACCGCGCTCGAGCCCGCTGGGGGCGTAGTCGGCGGTGCCGGTGATGGCGATGAGGCCGGTGGGGGTGAAGGGCTGGTGGAGGAGAGCGCGCAACTCGGCAGCGTTCAATTGCACCTGGTAGCGGGCGGCGAGCACGGGGTTGGACCAGCCGCGCAACTGCGCCGTGGCGGTCACCGAGGTGCCGTCGCTTTGCAGGCGCAGGTTCGAAATGGAGAGGCCGGCGGGATCGGCGGCAAAGTCGAGCGCGAGGCTGCTCGGCAGCGGGGCAAACTCGGTCCAGGTGGCAGTGCCGCTGGAGTAGCCCAGCGTGCCGCGGTATTGGCGCGCGGCGGCATCGAAGCTGGATTGAAAATGGAAGCCGTGGAGGTCGGCGGTCAGGCGGCGGGCCTGGTCGTTGAAATAGATTTCGCCGTCACGCACGACCAGGTGACGGACGCCGAGATCGAACGGGGTGGGACCGCCGCCGGCGATAGCCGGGAGGTTGGTGCGGCCATCGGCGGCGACCTGGAGGTGCACGACGGGGGCGTCGGCTTCGATGTCCTGGAGATGCCACTGGCCGTGGAGGAGCGAGTCCACGCCGATGGAGGCGCGGAGGTGGCGAATGGTGGCGAGCGGGGGCGCCGAGGCCGGTCCGGTGCCCTGAATGCGGAGGTTGTCCATGTCGAGGCTAGGCGCGGCCAAGGACAAATGCAGGCGGTAGCCGCCGATCTGCACCGCACCGCCCAGGGCCTGGCTGGCCTGCTGCTGGACTTTTTTCAGGACGTAATCGTGCAGCGGTCCGCGCCTTGACAACGACCAGAGGGCGGCCGCCACCAGGATGACCACGGCCGCCGCGGCGATGGCGGCCCAGGTCCACCAGCGACGCCAGAGCGACCGGGGGGGCGGGTTGGGTTGCGTAGCGTTCAAAATGCCTGCCCCAGGGTGATGAACAACTGGGTGGAGGAGATGCCGCTGATGGGGCTGATCAGGTGGCCCAGATCGATGCGGATTGGCCCGACGGCGGTTTCGTACCGCAATCCGGCGCCGATGGTGTTGGTGTAGCCGGTGCCGAGCACGCCGAGGCCAGCGTGGGTGAAAACGTTGCCGCCATCGTAGAACAAGGCGACGCCGAGGTTGGGGAAGAGCTGGGGGGTGGGGATGCGCAGCTCGGAGTTGACGATGAGCAGTTCGTTGCCGCCGACCGGAACGCGAATCAGGGTGCAGGTGGAGGGATCGGTGGGGTTGCCACAGGCAGGAATGGTTTTCTGCGGGCCGGCGCCGTCCAGCGGGAAGCCGCGCAGGGTGCTGCCGCCGCCGGAAAAAAAGGACTGGCTCAGGGGCACGAAGCTGTCGCCGAAGGCATGGTCGGCGCCGAGGCGCAGGCTGTTGGCCCAGATGATGCCGTCAGGAATGCGCTTGTAGTAAGCCGTCTGGGTCAGCAGCTTGGCGAAATTGGCGCTGGAGCCGAGCGCCGGGGAGCTGTAGTCAAGCTCGTAGCTTTCGAGCATGCCCTTATGGGCGTCGAGCGGGTTGTCACGGGTGTCGCGCAGAAAGGTGGCCGAGAGGGTGGAGAGGCGGGTGTGGAGGTCGCGGGCAGCCACCAGGTCGGGGATCAGCAGGTTGGCAAGCTGGGTTTCGCTGAAGTCATAACGTAAAAACAAGTTGGTGGTGCGGTCCGGGTTGAGCGGCCGCTCGAGCTGATAGCCGGCTTCGCCGGCGCGCGAGGTGAAAATCGGATTCTCGGAATCGTGCTCGGCGGAGAGCAGGAAATTGCCGCTGTATTTCGACCAGAACACGCTTGGATCGCTATAGCTGAGCGAGCCGCGCTGGTCGAGCCGGCCGGCGAAGGCGCCCAGGCTTAAGGTTTCAGCCTTGCCGAACAGGTTCGAGCGGGTGTACTCGATGTTGCCGCTGGGGCCATAGAAGGTCGCCTCGCTGGTTTTGAAGTTGGAGGGGAGGCCAACGATGGGCAGGCCGGGCAGCGCCACCGTGCCCGACGGGATGCTGCCGCCGCGGTTGGTGAGATCGAAGCCGAAGCCGTAGATCAGCGTGTTGCGGCGGGCTTCGTGGACGCGGACGACGACATCCTCCTGCGCCTGGGTGGTGATCGGGCGGCGGGGCGAGACCTCGGCCCAGTCAAAGATGCCGGGCTGATAGAGCTGGCTTTCGGCGGTGAGGAGGTCGTTTTGAGTGAGAAAGCTGCCGGGCTTGAGGTTGGAGGTGAGGCGATCAATCAATTTTTGCCGGGAGAGGCGGCGTCCGACGGTCACGACGGTGGCGGTGCGCACCTGCGGCCCCTCGGCGATGTGATAGACCACCGCGATTTCATGAGGCTGATGGGGCGCCTTCTCGGCGGTGGCGCGAAAGGTGGCATTGAGGTAGCCGTGGGAATAGTAGTAGGCGAGGATCTGGTTGCGGTCCTGGCTCACGAGCTTCTGGGCAAACGGGGTACCCGGGCCCAGCATGAGCCCCTGGGGGGCGAGCAGGCCCGGATCGACGGTGTTGCCGGCGAACGTCAGGGTGCTGACAAAGTCCTGCGGGCCTTCGGCAATGACAAAACGCACGGTGAGATTGCCGCCGGGATTTGCGATCTGGGGCGTCACCCGGACCTGGCTGTAGCCGGAGGCCTGGTAGAGGGCGGCGATGTTACTGACGCTCTCGCGCAGCAACTGTTGGCTGAAGCTGCCATGGGACAGAAAATGCTCGCTTTTAACCGTGACCAGTGGCAGCAGGTCCTCACGCGAGAAAAACTGGTTGCCGCTGAAGGTGATGCCTTCGACGTCGCGGCGCGGCCCTTTGTCCACGCTATATGTGATGCTTTCGACTGTGGGCGGGGTGGCAGGCGATGGCGGCAGGGGCTGGGGGATGGCCGAGGTGGCGGCGGACTGCTGCGTGGTTGCGACCTGCAGCGGGCCGCCGGGGGTGGCGCGGGCGGCGATGCGCGTGTTTACGGAAGTTTGGAAGTAGCCATGGGCAGCGAAGTAGTTGGTGAGGTTGTCCTGGCCCTCCTGAATGAGTTCGGAATCGACGCGGCTCTCGGCATAGATGGGCAGGAGGCTGTGGCGCGTCCAGGGCCAGAGGTGGGCGCCGTTGACCTGAAGCTGGACCAAGGGGCCGGGCTGAACGTTGAGGGTGATATCGGCGCGGTTGGTGGCCGGCGCGTAGCGGGCGCCGCCGAGGGTGACCTGCGCGCCGAGGTAGCCTTGGCCGTTGAGCGTGGACTGGGCGTACTGGACGGCGTTTTGAAGTTGCGAGAGTGAGTACCGGTGGCCGGGGATGAGGGCGGAGCTGCGCAGCCGCGCCATCCAGGAACGCAGCGCCTGCAGCAATAAGGCGCGCTGCCGGGCGCTGGCGCCGGCCAGGGTGATCGAACCGTAGCGCGCGTGGGGGCCGAGGGAAGTCGCGAAGTTGATGTTGACCAGACCCTGGCGGCTGGCGACTTGCAGGTGGGGGGTGACGCGGGCGAGAAAATAGCCTTCCTGTTTGAAAAACGCCTGAAGCGAACTCACGGCCGCAGCCACGTCCTGGGCGCTGTAAGGTTGCTGGGCGCTGTACTGGGCCGCTTCCAGCAGCCGGGTATAGGAGAAGTTCAGCGCGCCGGGAAATTGATAAGCTCCGACGTAGTCGGCCGGTTCGAGCACAAACAGCACCCGGATGCCGGCGAGCTCGGGTCGGATTTGGAGTTGAACGAGTTTGAGCCGGCCCTTGGGGACCAAAGTGGACTTAACGATGCCGAGCGACTGATCCACCAGCGCGCGAGAGAACGGCTGGCCAGATTTTTGCGGCAGTTTGGCAATGAGCGGGGCGCTGTTGAAACCGGGCCAGCCGGCGAGCTCGACCGTGACCACGGTCTGGCCCTCGTAGCTGGGGAGGTTGGCCACGGTTTGGGCGCCGGTGCCGGGGGCTGGGAGGGACGGAATGGCGGCGGCTGGCGCCGCCGCGGGCGGCCGCTGTTTTGGGGGCTGGGGCGGGGCGGCGGTTTGCTGCTGGGCAACGCTCGCCACCGCCAAGCCCAGCCACACCGCCCAGAGCCGCCCTTGCTTGCCGCTCCTACCCACTCCTTCTATTAGAACGCGGCTTTACGATCCCCGGGGCGGCATTGTTAACCGCGGACGAGCGACGGGCGCGGGCCCGGGGCCCGGCGAGCCCAAGCCGGCGCGGGCCTCGCAGCCCTTCGCGCCGACATTGCCGGCCGTGCAAACGGCGCGACTCCCGCGAGTTGCCGGGGCCGCGCAACCGCCGGGGGTGGAGCAGCATCGCTGGAGTCATGGCCCGGCAGCGCCTGGAGGTGACCGGCAACGTGCAAGGGGTGGGCTTCCGGCCCTTTGTCTACCGTCTGGCGCATGGACTGGGGCTGGGCGGGTTTGTCTGCAATGCGGTCGGCGGGGTGTTGATTGAGGTTCAGGGACCGGCGCTGGCGCTGACGGCGTTTGCCGAAGGCCTATGCCAGCAGCCGCCGCCGCTGGCGCGCGTCGCCGGGGTGCGGTTGGCGGCCATCGCCGAGCAGGAAACCAGCGGATTTGAAATCCAGGCGAGCCGCGGGCTGGCGGGTACGCCCACCGTGGTGGGCGCCGATGCGGCGCCGTGCGCGGCCTGCAGGGCCGACTACTTTGACCCGTCGAACCGGCGTCACTTGTATGCGTTCACCAACTGCACCAACTGCGGCCCGCGCTACACCATCTCCATTCGCCTGCCCTACGACCGATGCAATACCGCACTGGCGGGCTTTGCGCTGTGCGCCGCCTGCGCCGGCGAGTACGATGCGCCCGGCAACCGCCGCTTCCACGCCCAGCCCAATGCCTGCCCCGACTGCGGGCCGGAGCTGAGCTGCGGGGAGCGGCGGGGGGAGGCGGCGCTGGCGTGGGTGCGGAGGCAGTTGCGGAGCGGGGCGGTGGTGGCGCTGAAAAACGTCGGGGGATATCAACTGGCCTGCGACGCGCGCTGCCAGGCGGCGGTGGAGCGGCTGCGGCGGAGTAAGCGGCGGCCGCGCAAGCCGTTCGCGCTGCTGGCGCGCGATCTGGCGAGCGCCGAGCGCTGCTGCCAGGTGGACGAGATTGAGGGGCGGGCACTGCTCGAGGCGGCCCGGCCGATCGTGCTGCTGGCGGCCCGCGGCGATCCACCCGGGGTGGCGGCGGCGGTGGCGCCCGGGCAGCGGCGACTGGGAGTGATGCTGCCGAGCAGCCCGCTTCACGAGCTGCTGTTTGCCACCGCCGAACCGGCGCCGCCGCTGCTGGTGATGACCAGCGGGAACCGGGGCGCACTGCCGATGGCCGCGAGCGAGGAGCAAGCGCGGCAGCAGCTGGGCGGCATCGCCGACTGCTTTCTGGACCACAACCGTGCGATCGCGAGACCGGTGGACGATTCGGTAGGGAGTTGCTTCGAGGGACGGCTGCGGCTGTGGCGGCGGGCGCGCGGCTACGTGCCGCTGGCCATCGAGCTCGGCGGCGACGGTCCAACGGTGCTGGCGGCGGGGGCGGATCTGAAAAACACCTTCTGCCTGGCGCGCGGCTCGGAGGGGTTTTTGAGCCCCCACATTGGCGACCTGGAAAACGATGAAACCGCCGCGTATTACAGCGACACTCTCAACCGTTACCTCGAGATGCTGGGGGCGCGCCCGCAGGCCGTGGCCCACGATCCGCATCCCGGCTACCACGTCAGCCGCATGGCGCGGCGCTGGGCGGCGGACCACGACGTGCGCACGTTGATCGCCGTGCAGCACCACCACGCGCACATTGCCAGCTGCATGGCCGACAATGGCGTGCAGGGCGAGGTGCTGGGCGTCGCCTTCGATGGCACCGGGTACGGCGAGGATGGCACCGTGTGGGGAGGCGAGTTTCTGTGGGCGAGCTACACCGGATTCCGCCGCGGCGCCCACCTGCGACCGGTGCGGCTTTGGGGCGGCGACCGGGCCGTTCGCGAGCCCTGGCGGGCGGGGCTGGCATGGCTGGTGGAGGCGTTCGGCCCCGAGGCCGCGGCGGCGGCCGCCGCGCTCTGGCCCGCGATGGAGCCGGCGCAGCAAACGCAACTGAAGCTGGGGCTGCAGGTGCTGCAGCGCCCCGGGCTGACATTCTGGTGCAGCGCGGCGGGCAGGCTGTTTGACGCGGTGGCGGCGATGGTGGGGCTGGCGCCGCCGGGCCATGAGGCCAGCTTCGAAGGCGAAGCCGGTCTGGCGCTTGAGAATGCGGCGACGGCCGGCTGCGGCGGGTGCGCCGCTTATCCGTTTTCTCTGTCCTGCGGGCAGCCTGCGGCGGTTGACCTGCGGCCAACTATTCGTGCCATCGCGGCTGACCGGCGGGGCGGCACCGGCATCGAAACCATCGCCGGGCGCTTTCATCAAACCATGGCTGACATCATCGGCACCACTTGCCGGCATTTGTGGGAGGAGCGCTGGCGCTCTGGTGGCGCGCTGGAGACGCCGGCGCGGGTGTGCCTGAGCGGCGGGGTATTTCAAAACGAATTGCTGCTGGCGGCGGCGGCGGCGCAGTTGCGCGCCAGCGGGTTCGAAGTGCTGATCCACACCCAGGTTCCCGCCAACGACGGCGGCCTGGCGCTGGGCCAGGCCGTGGTCGCGCGGGCGCGGCTGCCGCGGCCGCCACCGACGGTCACCCGGTCGCGGCGGCACGGCCGCCCAACTATTGACGGGCGCGGGCCCCGGCCCCTGCTCGCTGAGACGCTCGCAGCGCCGCGCCCGCACTCGATGGGCGGCGCCGGCCCGGGCCCGGTGAGCCCAAGGGGGCGCGAGCGGCCTCTCGCTACGGCAGAATCACGGTTGCAGTGGTCACCCGAACTGCCG
>JBOGKJ010000262.1:0-5802 GCA_050745565.1 Terriglobales bacterium
TGGCCGGTTAGAGCCGCATGCCCCCGCGTACGCCTACCCGTCCAAAGGTGAAAACGGCCGTTTCTGAGCAGAAGGCGGATGGGGCGATTCCAGACTTGGTTCAGCATTCGCTCTGCAGGCAGCGCGCAGCCTTTCTTGAGAAAAAGCCGCATCTTTGCCTAGCGCGGGCCCCTGCCCGGCTACGCCGGGCATCCCGCTTGGGCTCGCACCGACCCGGGGCCCGGTAAGCCCAAGCCGGCGCGAGCCTCACGGGGCCGCGCCTTGCCGGGCGCGGGCCCCTGCTCGCTGACGCTCGCAGCGCCGCGCCCGCACTCGAAGGGTTGTGGAGCGCCGGCCCGGGGCGCGGCGAGCCCAAGAGGGCGCGAGCGGCCTTTGGCTACGGCAGAATCACGGTTGCTGTGGTCACCCGAACTTCCGCATGGCGCCGGCCGGCGGCCGGCGCGCGGGTCAGCGACCCGCCCCACACAAGAGGTGGCGCCGGTCGGAAGGTTGCAAGTTTTGCCACTGGCGCTTTCACCCCGTTGGAATTCCGCGGCCCTTCTCGCCGATTTTGCCCGCAGTGCAAACTGCGCGACTCCCGCCAGACGAGGCAACTTGGACGCGCCCTGAGCCGAGCGGGTGCGCGTTGCCGCCAAGCGAATTGCCGCAGCCCGGCCAGCGGGACGGCGTTCCGAGAAGGGCGGCCGCGTCGCGCCGGCACCGCCTCACGGCGCGGCGCGCGTGAACAGCATGCCGCCGGCCCGGCCGTTGTACAGTCGGAACGACGAGCCCTCAAATTGCAGCAGGTAGGGGCCGGCGCTATAGACGCCGGCGGGGCCGGGCGTCATGGCGTAGTCGTGGTCGGTGTCAAGGCGGTTGGGGTTGGCGCCGAGCGCGTGCAGCTCGAGTTGACCGGACTGCACGCTGACGGTCCAGCTCACCTGCAGGTCGATCGAGCGATAGCGGCCGGTCAGAGCCGCGAGCTGAACGGCGGCGGGGGTGGCCTGCGGCACGCGCCGCAGTTGCTCCCCCGGGGCCAGCACGAGGCGCATGCCGCCCGTGGCGGGCTGGAACTCGACCGTGGTTGTACCCATAAGGAAGCGGCCCGCCCCCACCGGCGTGAGCGGGGCGCGGCCGAGCCGGAGGCGGCCATCCCGAATCTGCGCCCGGCGGAGGTCATGCCGCGCGGCGGACCAGTAGAGTCCGGCATAGCCCGCCAGTTGCGCCGCGCTCAGGGCGACGGCGGCGGGCGCGGCGGCGGCGGGCGCCAGCTCGCCGGCGAGGAGGATGTCGGCGAGCTTTTCCGTGCGCGGGCCGGGATTGGTGCTGGCGCCGTCGCAGAGGGTGACGAGGGAAAGCTGCTGGCCGGGAAAGCGCATGAACTCGGCGCGGAAGCCCTGCCAGGAACCGGCGTGCGCCCAGCGCTCCAGACCGCGGTAGTGGTCCACCTCGAGGCCGCCGGCGTAGGCGATCTGCTGGCCGTTGTTGAGCACGCCCTGGGTGGTGAGGTCGCGGATCAACCATGGGCCGCCGACGGTCGGGTGCAGCATATTGCGCGCCCACAGCGCCATATCGCCCACGGTGGTGTTGACGGCGCCATCGCCGATCTGCTCCCAGTGCGAGTCGGCGAGGCGGTAGCCGGTGGGGGTGCGGGCATAGGTGCGGGCGCGGCCGGGAACGATCAGCGTGGCGTCGTCCACGATCTGGGTGTGTCCCATGCCCAGCGGCTGAAAGATGTTGCTGGCGGCAAACTTCGGCAGCGGCTCGCCGCTGACGCGGCGCACGATTTCGGCCAGCAGCACGTAGCCGGAGTTGGAGTACATGTACGCGCTGTTGGGCGGGAAATTCAATCCGCGCTGGCGCTCGATCATGGCCAAAGCGTCAGGCATGGTGGCAAAGTCGCCATAGGGAATGCCCGAGGTCTCCATCAAGCTGATGACGTCGCGCACACCGCTGGTGTGGTGCAGCAGCTCGCGGATGGTCACCGGCCACGGGTAGCGCGGCATTTCCGGAATGTACTTCCGGATGGGGTCGTCGAGCGAGAGCTTGCCCGCGTGGGCCAGCAGGAAAATGCTGGTGGCGGTGAACTGCTTCGAGACCGAGCCGATCTCCATCACGGTGGCGGGCGTGACCGCGGTGTGGCTTTCGAGGCTCGCCATGCCGTAGCCGTGCGCAAACACGAGCGCGCCGGCCCGGACCACGCCCAGCGCACAGCCCGGCGTGCGCTGGTTGAAGTCCTGAAAGACGGTGTTGATGGCGGCTTGTTGCGCCTCCGGGAGCGACGATTGCGCGGCAGCGGAGCCGAGGGCGGCGGCAGTCAACAAGGCGGCGGCGAGGCAGGTGGCGGCGCGCATGGGCGCGAGTGTAGCATTATTGCCGGGCGCGGGCCCCTGCCCCTGCTCGCTGAGACGCTCGCAGCGCCGCGCCCGCACGCGAAGGGCTGTGGAGCGCCGGCCCGGGGCCCGGCGAGCCCAAGGGGGCGCGAGCGGCATCGTTGGGGGGGCCGCGCCGCTTCGTTTTCCGGGAGCGGTGAAAGCGCCACTGGCGCTTTCAGCCCGTTGGAATTCCGCGGCCCTTCGCGCCGATTTTGCCCGCTGTGTAAACGGCGCGACTCCCGCGATTGGGCGCGGGGTCGCCTGCGGTGCCGCAGCGGGCGGTAGCGCCTAACCAAACGTAAAGCTGAAGGCCTGCACGCCGGGATCGAGGAACTCGATGGTGAAGGTGCGGTCCTCGACCGGGCCCTTCTGCCGCACCAGTTGGTAGAGGCGATGGAAGGTGACGACACCTTCGCCGGCGGCGTTGGTATCCACGCCATGGTCAGGGCCGGGCGGGGTGCCGTCAATGGTGATGCGGAAGCGGATGGGTTTGCCGCTGGCCGAACCCAGCACCAAGTGCAGGTCGCGGGCGTGGAAGCGGTAAATGATCTTGCCCGGCGCCTTGTCCAGCACCGCCATCCAGGCCCCGACTTTCCAGGCGCCAGCCAAGCCCCATTGATTGAGGCTGGGCCGCAGCGGGGCGGAATAGGTTGTGGTGCGGTCTATCTGCAGGTGCTGCGGCGACGAGAAGCGTTCGCCGCGGGTGTAGCCGATGTAGGTTTCTGGCGACCCCTCGGCGCGCGGGTCGGGCGGGGCCTCGGCGCCGGTGCCGGCAACCGCAACAAAGCCGCCGGCGGGCGGCGGCGCCTGATGATGGGCCTCGGCCAGCAATTCCTGGATGACGCGCTCGGATTCGGCGTAGCTGCCCTCGCCGAAGTGGTGGAAGCGGATTTGGCCGGAAGCGTCCACGAAGTAGTCGGCGGGCCAGTACTCGTTGTTAAACGCGTTCCAGACCTTGAGGTCGCTGTCGACGGCGACGGGGAAGGTCAGATGCAGACGGGTGACCGCCTCGCGGACGTTGCTGATCTGGCGCTCGAAAGCGAATTCGGGCGAATGCACTCCGATCACCACCAGGCCCTGATCCTTATATTTTTCCGCCCAGGACTCGATGTAGGGCAGCGAGCGCAGACAGTTGATGCAGGAATAGGTCCAGAAATCCACCAACACCACCTTGCCGCGCAGACCGGCCGGGGTGAGCGGCGCGGAGTTGATCCATCCGGTGGCGCCGCGCAGCGATGGCATGGGGCCCTCGCGGTCGAGCGCGACGTCCTGCGGCATGATGGCGGCGGCCGCGGCCGGCGGCGGATCGGCACGGACCACGAGCGCCGGGGCCGCGTGATTCGGACGGCCGAGCGCGGTCACCAGCTTTTGCTCGAGACCGTTGGTATTGAAATAGGAGACGGCGGCAAGCAGGCGGGTGTCGGCGCCCATGGCGATGGCCACTACCGCCACCAGCACGAGCGCGCCCAGCGTGCGGCGCAGCCCGGCTTCGGCGCCGAGGCCGCGCTTCAGGGAACGGAACAGGCGCTCGCCGGCCGACATCACCACCGCCAGCGAGACGGCCGCGCCCGCCGCAAACGCCAGCAGCAGCGTCGCCGTATGCGCGCTGAAACCGCTGAGCGCGGCGGCGGCGAGCAGCAGTCCGAGCACTGGGCCGGCGCACGGCGCCCATAGCAGTCCGACCGCGACGCCCAGCACCGCGGCCGTGCCCGCCGAAGGCCGCGACGCCGGCCCGGCCTGCGCCGGCGCGGCGTAGCGTTGCTGCAGCCGCGCCCCCAAGCGCACCAGCGGGCGCGCCAGCCACTCGGCAGTCTGCGGCAGCAGCAGCGTGACGCCCAGCACCGCCATCACCCCCAGCGCCAGCTCGCGTCCATATTCGTTGGCGCGGATGACCCAGTGGCCGCCGGCCGTGGCCAGCGCCGCCACCAGCGCAAATGTCAGCGCCATGCCGGCCAGCATCGGCAGCGTGCTGCTGCGGAACGGCCGGCCGGCGCGGGCGAACACGAACGGGATCACCGGCAGGATACACGGGCTCAGGATGGTGAGTACACCGCCGGCAAACGCCAAAACAAAAAGGAGCATCGCGCTGGTTGGCCTCCGTCTCAGTATAGGATCGTCAAAGCCCGCCGGGGTTACGCGATTCCCGGGCGGCGCCGCCTGGCGCCGCCCGGGGGGATATAGTAGGCGCATGCGTCGGCGGCAGTTCCTGGAGTTGGCGGTGGCGGGCGTAGCCGACTGGGGTGCGGGGGCCGACGTGTGCCGCCCCCTATATGCGCGTGCGTTGGCGGCGCCGCCGCGCCGCCTGGCGCTGTATGCCTCCGGCCACATCACGCCGGCGCTCGTAGCGGGCCTGGGGGCGAGCGAGTTCAACCTGGTGATTCTGGCTTTTCTCTACGCGCGCTATCGTCGCGGCGCGCTGGAGCTGCGCTACAACGCGCTGCCCGCCACGCATCTGCCGGCCAGCCTGGAGGCTTCTCTGCGCCGGCTGCGGCGGGGCTTCCCGGTGCGGAAGGCGGCGCTGATCTCGATTGGCGGCTGGGGCAACGCACCCACGTTCGAGGCGATCCGGGCGGCTGGCGTGCCGCGTTTTCTGGACCAATTGGAGCGCGAAATTGTCGCACCGCTGGGGCTGGAGGGCCTGGACCTCGATCTCGAACCCGGCACGGTGGCCGAGAACACGCCCGCCGGCTGGCACGCGGTACACGACGAATATGGCGCGACGCTGATCGAACTGACCAACGGCTACATGGCGCGCCATCCCAGCCACCTCGTCACCCATGCTCCCATCGCCAGCGTCGCGGCGGCACTGTATGCGCGCGACGGGCACGTGCGCGGCATTCAGGGCTCGATTTTCGAGGCCACGCGCACGGCGCGGGGCAACAACATCGCCTGGCTGAATGTCCAGTTCTATGAGGCCGGCGACCCCAAGCCGGAATCCATCCCGGACTTCTACCAGCGCGAACTGATCACGCCGCTCTGGCAACAACGGGCGCGCACCGACATCGCGCGGCCCTGGGAGCGGGTGCTGCCCGGTTTTGAGCCCCGCTATCTAATGCATAACTCAGGCCTCGGCGCGCGCGCCGTCCTGGCTGAGTGCGAAGCGACGCTGGCGGCCATTAATCAGGTCATCGCGCCCCGGGGCCCGGCGGGCGGAGCGTTTCTTTGGCAGTACGGCCAAATCGCTCACGATGTGAGCGCGTGGGGCCGCGGCCTGCGGTCGGCACTCGACCGCCGCGCGTAGCCTGGCGCGCACGACTCGCGACAGTGTCTCGCAAGGAGCAGCCACTGAGGCCGCCACGCTTGCGGAGGACGGGCCTGGTAGCCCGCCACATCTCCAAACATGTACTGTTCGGATCGGCGGATTGCCGCGGGCCTAGGCCCGGGGTCGGCGGCGTTATTTTCGTCTTTTGTTCGAGTACAATAGCGGCCATGGGGCGGCCCGCACTCG
>JBOGKJ010000263.1:0-6280 GCA_050745565.1 Terriglobales bacterium
AAAATGGAGCTCATCAGCCGCCAGGCTTATGGCTTCCGCAACTTCGAAAACTACCGCATGCGCGTCAAGGTACTATGTGGCTAGACCGCTCCGGGGACCCACCCTCCCCCGTTTTTGGCGTAGAGCCGCCTTTCGTTGGGCGCCAAACTCTCCAGCAATTTGGTTGCGGGGGGTGGATTTGAACCACCGACCTTTGGGTTATGAGCCCAACGAGCTACCGGACTGCTCCACCCCGCACTAGAAGTCTAGCACAGGCGCGGCCGGCGCTGCGGCCGCGGTCAGCGGGCGAGCTGCGGCCACTGGGCGCGCAGCGCGGTGAGCTTGGGCAGGTCGTAAAGGCGGATGTAGGTGTCGTAGGGGTGCAGCCGGGCGTAGTCCTGGTGGTAGGCCTCGGCCGGGTAGAAGCCGCGGGCGGCGCTGAGCGCCGTCAGTTCGGTGACGATCGGACGGCCGAAGGCATGGGCCGCCTGCAGTTGGCGGATGTAGTCGCGGCCAATCTCGAGCTGGCGCGGAGTGGAGTAGAAGATCACCGAGCGGTACTGGGTGCCTTCATCCGGGCCCTGGCGGTTCCACTCGGTGGGATCGGTGGCCACGGAGAAAAACACCTGCAGCAGCTTGCCCAGCGTCACCTGCGCGGGATCGTAAACGACCCGCACCGACTCGGCGTGGCCCGTGCGCCCGGTGCTCACGGTGTCATACTGCGCGGTCGAGGCGTCGCCGCCGGCGTAGCCGTCCGTCGCCGAGATCACGCCGCGCACGTGCTCGAAAACCAACTGCACGCCCCAGAAACATCCCCCCGCCAGCACAATGCTGGCGCGGCCGGCGTGGGGCGCGAGCGCGTCGTCAACAGTCGGCGGCGCCAGCGGGGCGGCGGCACGCGCGCCCGGCGCGCCCCAACCCACCCATACGGCCGCTATAATTCCGGCCACCACCACCAAACCGGCTATCTTGGCCGTCAGGGTTCTCATACACTGTTCTAGGATGCCTCAGACCACGCCAGGATTCACATCTCAGGCCCGGTCGCGCGAACGGCTGCTGCGCCAGTTGGAGGCGGCCTGGCGGGACTTTCAGTCCTCCTACGCCGGGCGGACGGGGCGCACACTGCTGCGCCCGGGCGTCACCGGACGCTGGTCGGTGCGCGACATCATCGCCCACGTCACCACCTGGGAGGAGGAATGCCTCAAGCACCTGCCGGTCGTGCTCGCCGGCGGCCGGCAACCCCGCTATGCCGACCTCTACGGCGGCATTGACGCCTTCAACGCCCTCACCACCGCGCGCCACGCCGCCCTCTCGCTGCCGCAAGTGCTCGCGCGCCAGCGGCGCGTTCACCGCCGCCTGCTGCGCTATATTGCCGCCGCGCCCGACGCCGCTGTTGCCGAGCCCCGCTTCCGGCGCCGCCTCCGGCTCGATACCTACGGCCATTACCCCGTCCACGCCGCCGCCATGCGCGCGCATTTCGCCGCCCTCCGCCCGCGGGCAGGCAACTGATCGAATTGCCGGGCGCGGGCCCCTGCCCCTGCTCGCTGAGACGCTCGCACCGCCGCGCCCGCACTCGAAGGGCTGTGGAGCCCCGGCCCGGGGCCCGGCGAGCCCAAGGGGGCGCGAGCGGCCTTTCGCTAGAGTTCGGGCCGCGCCACTTCGTTTGCCGGGAGCGGCGAAAGCGCCACTGGCGCTTTCACCCCGTTGGAATTCCGCGGTCCTTCGCGCCGATTTTGCCCGCAATGCAAACGGCGCGACTCCCGCGAGATGGTCGCTGGCGCGAGCCTCGCGGGCGGCGCTACACTGCACCTATGGAACACACGGCGGCGGGCGGAGCGGGTGCCGGCGGGCAAACCTATATCGCCGATCCGGGGGTGCGCATCGGGCACGTACACCTGAAAGTCGCCGATCTGGAGCGGGCCATCGCCTTCTACAGCGGCATCCTGGGCCTGACCGTCACCCAGCGCGTGGGCTCGAGCGCCGCGTTTCTCGCCGCCGGCGGCTACCACCACCACATCGGGCTCAACACCTGGGAAAGCCTCGGCGGCTCACTGCCGCCCGCCGGCTCAACCGGCCTCTACCACACCGCCATCCTCTACCCCAGGCGCGCGGCGCTCGCCGCCGCCTTCCGCCGCGTGCTGGCCGCGCGCATCCCGCTCGATGGCGCCGCCGACCATGGCGTCAGCGAGGCGCTGTACCTGCGCGATCCCGACGACAATGGCGTCGAACTCTATTGGGATCGCCCGCAACCGGAGTGGCCGCGCCACGCCGACGGCAGCCTCGCCATGTTCACCCGCCTGCTCGACCTGCACGACCTGCTGCGCGAGCCGCCCGCACTCGCTCTTGGCACCGGCCCGCGCGACCTGTAGACGGCGATTGCCGGGCGCGGGCTCCTGCCCCTGCTCGCTGAGACGTTCGCAGCGCCGGACCCGCACTCGAAGGGCTGTGGAGCGCCGGCCTGGGGCCCGGCGAGTCCAAGGGGGCGCGAGCGGCGTCTCGCTAGAGGTCGGGCCGCGCCGCTTTGTTTGCCGGGAGCGGAGAAAGCGCCACTGGCGCTTTCACGCCGTCGGAATTCCGCGGCCCTTCGCGCCGATTTTGCCCGCGGTGCAAACGGCGCGACTCCCGCCATCAGTGCCCGCCGGTGAGCATCTTTAAATAGCGATAGTAGAACTCGGCGCCCTGGTCGAAGCTTGCCACGCCGAGGTTTTCGTCGCGGCCGTGGGCGCGGACGTTGTCCTCGTCAATGGAAACGCCGGAGATGGCGTAGGTCGGCATGCCGGCGGCGTTGGTGTACTTGCCGTCACTCGCGCCCGTCGCCATGTCCGGCACCACGGGCACGTGCCAGATGCTGCTGGTGAGCTGCGCCAGCGGTTGCATCACCGCCGGGGCGAGCGCGACCGGTGGGTTCGACACCGCCGGCGGCGCCGTGGCGTGCAGCACGCCGTCATCGCTTTCGTAGCGGATCGTGACCTGCGGGTCGGCCACGATCGCGGCCAACTGGCGCTGGATCTCGAGCGCGGAGTGGCCGGGCATGATGCGGCAGTTCACCAACGCCTCCGCGTTCTGCGGCAGGGCGTTGTTGGCGTCGCCGCCCGAAAGGCGCGTTGCCACGCAGGTGGTGCGCAGCGTGGCGTTGAACAGCGGGTCGCGCGAGAGGCGGCGCGCGGCGGCCGCGCTGGGGGGCGTGGCGAGCAGCGCGCGCTCGTCGGCGGCCACCTGGCCCTTGTCGATCTTGGCGCGGGCGGCGAAGTAGCCGCGCGTCACCGAGTTCAGCTCCAGCGGGAACTGGTGATGATCGAGCTTGCCGAGCGCCTCCATCAGCTCGTAGATGGCATTGTCGGGCCGCGGCAGCGAGCTGTGGCCGCCGCGATCCACGGTGCTCAATTGATAATCGGCATAGAGCTTTTCGCTGGCGTCCACCGCCATGTACTGCGGCACGCCCTTGATCGCGTCAATGCCGCCGCCATCGGCATTCAGGACGAATGCGGCCTTGATTAAGTCGCGGCGGTGCGCCAGCAGCCACTGGACGCCGTTGTCGCTGCCGCCCTCTTCGGCCGCGGTCAGCGCCAGAATGATGTCGCGATCGGGGCGGTAGCCTTCTTGCTTGAAGCGCATCAGGGCGGCGACGAAGATCGCATCGCCATCCTTCATGTCCTGGGTGCCGCGGCCGTAGAAGTAGCCGTTCTTCTCGATCAGGGTGAACGGGTCGGTGCTCCAGTCCTGGCGCCGGGCCTGCACCACGTCGAGGTGGCCGATGAGCAGGATGGGCGGCTTCGCGCCGCTGCCATGCAGGCGGGCGACCATGTTCTGCTTGTTGGGGTTGGAGCCCACCAGCACCACGTCGGCGGGCGCAAAACCTGCCCCCAGCAGACGCTCGCGCATGGCGCGGGCCGCAGCCGTGGTGCCCATCGCGTCAGTGGTGTTGATGTCCACCAACTGCTTCAGCAGTTGCTCGGCAACTGGCGCCACCGAAGACTGCGCCGCGGCCGGAACTGCGAGCGCCGCCGCCAGCGCCAGAACCCACAAACGAGGAGCGTGCATGGACAGACTATATACCAGCAAAGGCGTCCGGCGCGCGCGCGGGGTACAAAGCGGGAAGCGCCCGGGCCGGGCCGGGATGGCCCCAAAACGGAACCGGGAGCTGCAGCAAAAGCGGCCCGGGGACGGTGGCCCGAGGGCGGCGGGCATCTACCAGTGTGTCCCACGAACAATGGCAACATCGTTGCTCGCCGGATCCCTTCACCCAATCCCACCAGGGTAGTTCGGGAGCGCTCCCGGACTACCCTTTCCTCCTGCCGTTCTTCGGCGCCGGACCGCACGCGGCTGCGACCGGGCGCGAGCCCAAAGGGGCGCGAGCGGCCTTTCGCTAGAGGTCGGGCCGCGCCGCTGCGTTTGCCGGGAGCGGTGAAAGCGCCACTGGCGCTTTCACCCCGTTGGAATTCCGCGGCCCTTCGGGCCGTTTTTGCCCGCAGTGCAAACGGCGCGACTCCCGCGAACTGAGCGCTGCTCAGGCCGGGCGTCGGCCGGGCGTCGGCCGCCTACTTGCTGGCGACCACCTCGCGCAGGTTGTCGCGGGCGAGGAAGAATTTGATTGAGCGGTAGCCGTGGAAGAGGTTCTCGACGTGGCGGTTGTTGAAGACGCGCTGCAGACGGTGGGGACGGTCGGGGCGGAGTTCCAGCGTTTCGCGGTCGTGGATGTGGTAGCGGAAGAAGGGGGTGTCGGCGCCGGAGTCCTTGGTGTGGAAATAGGCGAGGATCGAGCCGGCGGGCCGCAGGATGAAGGCGAGGCGTTCGAACAGGGGTTTGACCAGCGGCTCGGGAATATAGTCCACCAGATCCCAGAGCAGAATGGCGTCGAAGCGCTCCGGGCCGAAGGTGAGATTGTCTTGAAGCCAGTGCACGGAGTCGAAACGGGGGCCAGCGTCGGTGGGGACTTGGTAGCTGGGGCGGGAGATGTCGAGCAGAAGGTCGTCGCTGTACAGGTTGTGGCCGCGCTCGGTGAACCAGGCGACGTTGGCGCTCGAGGTGCAACCCAGGTCGAGCAGCCGGCGATTGGCAAGTTTGTCCCAGCCGTTGAGGAACTCGCGCATGCCATTGCTGTGGCGCAGCACGCCGGGCACGGCGGGGGCAAGTGCGAACCCGCCGCCTTCGCGGTCGCCGGGTGCGGGCTCGGACGAGAACAAATTCCGGACCTTGGTGAGCATGATGAAAGAGGCCGGCCGGGGCCGAAAGACTAGGGCTTGCGCTCCAATAACGAGGCTTGCATCGGCGATGCGGCCGCAGCTGCCGGGGCCGCAACCACGGCCGGACGGGCGCCCGCCGGCGGCGTCGCTGCGGCGGCCACACCGGCGTGGGCGACCGCATGGATGTCCACCCGCCCCTGGATAAAGGCGCCGTCCTGGATGGAGATACGAGCCATGGCGAGATCCCCGAGCACCGAGCCGCTGCGGGTCACCTCAATGCGGTCCTGGGCACGGGCGTTGCCTTTGAGCTTGCCATGAATGACCAGGTCGCGGGCCTGGACCTCGGCATTGACCGTGCCATGAGCGCCGACAGTGACCACCTGGCCGGAAAGCTGGATGGTGCCCTGGACGTCACCATCTATGTAGATGTCTTCGCCGCCCGAGATGTCGCCTTTGAAGTGGAACGTTTTGCCCAAGTGGGAGCCCTCGGGGCGCCCGCCGCTGCTGGTAGCCATTGTTTTCTCCTGTCCGACCCGACTGCAGGCCCAAACCGCCGAGTGGGGCGCGGCTAATAGGCCAAGCAGCAGCATACGCCGGGGGCGCGGCAGGGTGCAAGGTCATGGCCCGAACTGCATCCAAGTATGACGCCAATGCACATTTTTCGTCATGAGCGGGAGCCGACCACCGTGGGCCGGCTGCTGGAGCGGATGGCGGCAGCCGCCGCCGCGCGCCAGGGCCTCGATCTGCTACTGGCATCGGCACAACTGGAGTGCGGACTGAGCGACGGCTCGCTGCGGGCGAGCGGGGCTGAGGAGGCCGGCGCGGCGCGCGCCGGCCTTCTCGCCTTCAGCCAGCGGGCGGCGTCATATTACCTGGCGCTGGGGCCGCTGCCGGACCCGGCGGCGTGGGGTGAGCTGCGGGGCTGGGCCGGGCCGGCCGGGCAGGCGCTCAGCCTGAGCGCGCCCGAAGGCCTGCGGTACTACGCCCTGGAGCCCGCCGGATATGCCCAAGCGGCGCGGCAGTGGCGGCACGACCACCCCGGGACGCCGGCCTGGGTGATTGGGCTGCGCTCGATGGGGAGCCTGCTGGCCCCGGTGGTGGCGGCGGCACTAGCGCCG
>JBOGKJ010000264.1:0-2985 GCA_050745565.1 Terriglobales bacterium
TCTCGAGCGGCGATCAGGACGCGCTGTCGGGAAGGTGATAGCGCCGGGCAGGTGCTGCGCCGCCCATTTTTCTAGACGGGTGCGCTATGCCGCGCGTGGCAGCGGCTGGGTTGGTGAGAAATGCGGACTAACCCTGGGGTGGCGCCAGGGTCATTTTCCGGGCGCTGAGACGCGCCCGCCCCTTCGGAACATTGACTGGCGCGGGCCCCTGCCCCTGCTCGCTGAGACGCTCGCAGCGCCGCGCCCGCACTGGAAGGACTGTGGAGCGCCGGCCCGGCGAGCCCCAGGGGCGCGAGCGGCCTTTCGCTAGAGGTCGGGCCGCGCCGCTTCGTTTGCCGGGAGCGGGCCGTCCGACGGAATTCCACGGCCCTTCGCGCCGAGTCTGCCCGCAGTGCAAACGGTGCGACTCCCGCGAGCGGCGTTGCTGTCGGGCGGGTCGCCGACCCGCGCGCCGGCCGCCGGCCGGCGCCACGCGGCAGTTCGGGTAACCACAGCAACTGTGATCCTGCCGTAATTGCCAATCGCTAATACCTGCCCGCGCTTACTCCTCGCGCAGCGCGACGAGCGGATCAATGTGCGTCGCCCGCCGGGCCGGCCCATAGCAGGCCAGCAGCGCAATCGCGGCCACCAGCACGGCCGCCGCCGCGAACACCGGCGAGCTGGTGGGGGATAAATCAAAGAGCAGGCCGCGCAGCAGGCGCGACAGCGCCCACGCCGCCACCAGCCCCGCGCCAATGCCGCCCAGCGCCAGCCCCATGCCGCGCCGCACCACCATCGCCAGCACCGCTTGCGGCTGGGCCCCCAGCGCCATGCGGATGCCAAACTCGCGCGTGCGCTGCGCCACGTTGTGCGCCATCACCCCATACACCCCAATCGCGCTCAGCACCAGCGCCAGCGCGCCAAACAGCAGGAACAACCCGGTGGTGGTGCGCGGGTTGGCGAGGCTGGCCTCGACCATCGCCGTCATCGTCTCTTCCCCCACCGCCGGGATGTCGGGGTTCAGGCCGCGGATCAACCGCTGCAGCTGCGCAGCGGGCGGCGGCGGCGCGGCGCGCAGCAGCAGCGTCATCGGCGCGAGCGAGCCCTGCACCGGCGGCGAGGCCAGCGCCTGGGCGTAGGGGAAATAGACCACCCCGCGATAGAACCCCGGGTCGCCGCTCAACTGCATTTCGCGCACGTCGCCGACGATGCCCGCCACCGTCCAGGCCGTCAACTGGTTCACCCCCGGCGTCGTCACTTGCTTGCCGACGGCGTTTTCTCCCGGCCAGACGCTCTTTGCCAGCGCCGAGCTGATCAGCACCACGCGCTGCGCGCCGGCGCCGTCGGCGGCGGTGAAGCCGCGCCCCGCCAGCAGGTGAATGCGCATGGTGCGCAGGTAGCCGGGGGTGATGAGGTTCGCCCAAACCAGCGGGATCTGCTGGCCCGGCAGCAGCGGATGTCCTTCAAAAATCGCTGGCGCGATCGGCGCCCCGCCGCTCAGCGGCGCCACGTTCACCAGCGCCGCCGACCGCACCCCCGGCAGCGCGGCGGCCTGCGCCTGCAGTTGTTGGTAGAATTCGCGGCACCGCCCCGCGTCGCTGCAAAAGGCGTCGCCCGGCAGCACGCGCATGGTAGTGACCCCGGCGGCATCGAAGCCGGGATTGTGCCGGCTGAGCTTCACCAGGCTGGCGCTCAGCAGCGTCCCGGCCACCACCACCACCACCGCGACCGCCACCTCGGCCATGAGCAGCACGCCCGCCAGGCGCAGGCGCGCCCGCCCCACGCCGCTGCCGCTGCTGTTGGCGCGGAGCGCGGGTTCGATGCGCTCGCGGCCGGCGCGCCAGCCCGGCAGCAGCCCGGCGGCGGCGCCGGCCCCGAGCGCCACCGCCAGCGCAAAGGCCAGCACCGGCCAGTGCAGCCCCACCAACCCCAACTGCGGCGTGTCCGCCGGCAGCAGGTGCACCAGCACCGGGATGCCCCACACCGCCAGCCCCAGCCCCGCCGCCCCTCCGAGCAGCGCCAGCAGCACCGCTTCCCCCACCAGTTGCCGCAGCACCCGGCCCCGCCCCGCCCCCAGCGCCAGCCGGATCGCCATCTCCCGCCGCCGTCCCGCCATCTCGCTCAGCAGCAGGTTGGCGACGTTGACGCAGGCGATCAGCAGCACCAGGCCCACCGCTCCCCACATCAACAGAAACTGCGATCGCATGTCCCCCACCAGCGCTTCCCGCAGCGTCACCAGCGGGTACAGCTTGGCCCACGTCGGCGGCACGGGATAGGGAAACGTCGCCGTCACCGCCGGCGCCACCCCGCCCAGCTCGGCGCGGCCCGCAGCCAGCGTCAGGCCCGGCCGCATCCGCCCCACCAGTTGCAGCGAGTAGTTGGTCCAGAAATCTTGCAGTTGGCTGGGATCAAGACGCGCGGGCATCCACACTTGCGCCGCGGCCGAAGGGAAGCGAAAGCCGGCGGGCATGACGCCGACAATCTCCCGCGGCCGCCCGGCGATGCTCACCACCGTGCCAACCACCGCGGCGCGCCCGCCAAACTGCGTGCGCCAGAGCGCGTCGCTCAGCACCGCCTCGCCGTCCCGCCCGGGCTGGTTCGCGCCGGCCCCAAGGCCGCGGCCGAGCTCCGGCGTGACGCCGAACAAGGTGAAGAAATTCGCCGAGACGAAGCTGCCCTCGACTTCAACCGGCTGCCCCCGCTGCCGCAGCGTTACCTCGGCCGCGCCGGTGTAGGCGGCCCACTCAATGGCGCGCGCCCGCGCCCGCAGGCCCTGAAAATAGCCGGCGGGGAAAAAGCCGTTCTGCTGGGTTACCAGTTGCGCCGGCGCGGCATACGGCAGCGGCGCGAACAGGACGCCCTCGACCACGCTGAAAATTGCGATGTTCGCGCCCAGGCCCAACGCCAGCGTGGCCACGATCACCAGGCTCATTGCCGGGCGCCGCGTCACCGCGCCCCAGGCCTGCCCCAGCGCCGATCGCCCGCCCCCGGCCATGGGTCAGCGGG
>JBOGKJ010000265.1:0-5109 GCA_050745565.1 Terriglobales bacterium
CTCCGCCGCGGTGGCGGCGATGACTCGATCCATGCGATCGCGAATGGCGTAACGAGGCAACTTGGACGCGCCCTGAGCAGAGCGGGCGCGCGTTGCCGCCAAGCGAGTTCCGGCCGCAGCCCGACCATCGGAAGGGCGTCCCGAGAAGGGCGGCCATGCCGCGTTGGCGGCGCCGAAGTCGAATGCCGAGGTCAGGTCACCGCACACTGCCCGCCGCCAGGGGGTGATGTTGATCTCCTCGAGGCCGGCGTGCCCGGGGCCGAAACGCCGCTCCAGGAAGCGGAGCAGCGAGGTGTGGTCGAACACTTCCGAATCCACCCACCCGCCCTTGCTCCAGGGCGAAATCACCAGCATCGGCACCCGGACCCCCAGCCCATACGGCCCCCGCGGATAGTGCGCATCGCCGCCGAATATCTCCAGGTTGCTGTCCACGCTCGAGTGCCCTTGCGACGGGTCCATGGGCGGCGTCGGCGGCACCAGGTGATCGAAGAAACCGTCGTTCTCGTCGTAGGTCACAAACAGCGCCGTCTGGCTCCAGACCTCGGCGTTGGCGGTGAGCGCGTCGAGAATCTGCGACACGTACCAGGCGCCGTAGTTGGCCGGCCAGTTGGGGTGCTCGCAGTACGCCTCCGGCGCCACGACCCAGCTCACCTGCGGCAGCCGCCCTGCGCGCGCGTCCCGCCGGAACTGGTCAAACAGCGTCCCCGACGTCATGACCTGCGAGCCGGTCATCGCTCGGCGGCGCAGCGCACTGCCCGGCGCCGCCTGCTGGTACTGCCGGAAGTAAAGCAGTGAGTTGTCGCCATAGTTGCCGATGTAGGGATCGTGCTCAAAACCCCAGTGTGTTCGCGGCTCCAGCCCGCCGCCGATGTCCTGGTACACCTTCCAGCTCACCCCGGCCCGCTCCAGCCGCTCCGGAAACGTGGTCCAGGAGTAGCCGGCCTCTTCGTCGCCGAGCACCGGCCCGCCCCCGCGGCCGTCGTTGCCCGCCCAGCCTGTAAACATGTGGTAGCGGTTGGGATCGGTCGGCCCCAGCACCGAACAGTAATAGGCGTCGCAGATGGTGAACGCATCGGCAAGCGCATAGTGATAGGGAATATCGGCGCGCACCAGGTGCGCCATGGCGGTCGAGCCCTTCTGCGGAATCCACTGGTCGTAGTGGCCGTCGCGCCAGGCGGCTTGCGTCGAGGTCCAGTCGTGCGCCAGATCCTCCAGGAACCGCAGCCCTAAATTCGGCGCGCCGGGATGAAACGGCAGCACGAAGTTGGCGTCGTCTGGCGCCGACCGCGGCTGCTGCCACACGGGCGCGCCCGACGCCAGCCGCGCCGCGCGCCGGTCGCCAAATCCCCGCACCCCGCGCAGCGTGCCGAACATGTGATCGAAGGAGCGGTTCTCTTGCATCAGGATCACGACATGGCCCACGTCGGCGATGGTCCCGGTGCGCCGCCGCGCCGGAATGGCGAGCGCCCGCGCGATGCTCGCCGGAAACGCGGCGCCAGCGGCGCCCGCCCCCAGGGCCTGTAGAAAGCTGCGGCGGCTGAGACTCATCGGAACTCGGCTTCAGCTTACGCCGCGCTGCTCCGAGATTCCAGGCTTATTGACCCGTGGCCGGACTGAGCAGCTACTAGACGGCCAGCGCCACGGCCAATAGGTAGGGGGAAGGGAGCCTCATACCTACCCATGCGCACGTGCCGATGGGAACGGGACACGCCGCGCCTGGCCGTGAGCCGGACGTAGTAAAATGGAATTTCCCTCGGGATACCAAATGCGAATCGGCGTAGTGGTCTTTCCTGGCAGCAACTGCGATCACGATGCACTTTACGTGGCGGGGGTGGTGGCCGGGCAAACCGCGGTGCCGCTCTGGCATGACAGCACCGATCTGGCCGGCTGCGACGCGGTCGTGATCCCCGGCGGATTCAGCTACGGCGACTACCTGCGCTGCGGCGCCATCGCCCGGTTCTCACCCATCCTGCAAGCGATCAAGGGCTTCGCCGGGCGCGGCGGGCCCGTGCTGGGCATTTGCAACGGCTTCCAGATTCTGTGCGAGGCGGGCATGCTGCCGGGCGCACTGTTGCGCAACGCCGGGTTGAAGTTCGTCTGCCGCCAGGTCGCAATCCGGGTCGAGTCGGATGAAACCCCGTTCACCAGCAGCCTGGCGCTGGGCGCGGTGCTGCGCGTGCCCGTGGCGCATGGGGAAGGGAACTACTTCGCCGCACCGGCTGTGCTGGAGCAGTTGGAGCAGCACCGTCAGGTGGTGTTCCGCTACTGCACCCCGGCCGGAGTGTCCACGCCCGGCTCCAATCCCAACGGATCGGCCCACAACATCGCCGGCATCTGCAACCAGCGGCGCAATGTCGTCGGGCTGATGCCGCATCCGGAACGCGCCAGCGAATCGCAGATGGGCTCGGTCGACGGCCTGCGGCTGTTCGAATCGCTGATCGCGGCCCCCTCCCAGGCCGCCGTATGCCAATGACCGCCGCCACCGCGGTTCGCCACGGGCTGACCGGGGAGGAATACGCCCGCATCTGCGGCCGGCTGGGGCGCGAGCCTAACCCGACCGAACTCGGCATGTTCGCCGTGATGTGGAGCGAGCACTGCTGCTACAAGAGCAGCCGCGTCTTGCTGAAAACCCTCCCCACCACCGGCCCCCGCGTGCTCCAGGGTCCGGGCGAAAACGCCGGCGTCATTGACATCGGTGACGGCTGGGCCTGCGTGTTTAAGATCGAGTCCCACAACCACCCCAGCTACATCGAGCCCTTTCAGGGCGCCGCCACCGGCGTCGGCGGCATCCTGCGCGACGTCTTCACCATGGGCGCGCGCCCGGTCGCCATCATGGACTCGCTGCGCTTCGGCCCGCCCACCGACCCGAAAAACATCAGCCTGCTCGATGGCGTCGTGAACGGCATCGCCCATTACGGCAACTGCTTCGGCGTCGCCAACCTGGGCGGCGAAACCGTCTTCGACCCCAGCTATGCCGCCAACCCCCTGGTGAACGCGTTTGCGCTGGGGCTCGCGCGGCAGGACGAGTTGTTCTTCGGCAAAGCCACCGGCGTCGGCAACCCCGTAATCTACGTGGGCGCCAAAACCGGCCGCGACGGCATCCACGGCGCCACCATGGCCAGCGAGGAGTTCAACGCCGCCAGCGCCTCCAAGCGCCCCAACGTCCAGGTCGGCGACCCCTTTCTGGAGAAGCTCCTGCTCGAGGCTTGCCTGGAGGCGATGGCGACGGGCGCCGTGGTCGGCATTCAGGACATGGGCGCGGCCGGGCTCACCAGCTCCAGTTGCGAGATGGGTGCGCGCGCCGGCACCGGCATTGACCTCGATCTCGACCGCGTGCCGCAGCGTGAAACCGGCATGACCGCCTACGACATGCTGCTCAGCGAAAGCCAGGAACGCATGCTGCTGGTTGCCCAGCGCGGCCGCGAGCCGGAAGTCTTTGCCGTGTTTCGCAAATGGGGCCTCGATGCCGCCACCGTCGGCGCCGTCACCCCGCCGGAAAACGGCGAACCCCGGCTGCGCGTGTTTCACGGGGGCGCGCTCGTCGCCGATGTTCCCAACGCCGCCCTCACCGACGAAGCCCCGCGCTATGAGCGCCCGCAGCGCCAGCCGGAGCGCACGGCGCCGCTCGATCCCGACCCCAGTTGGCTGCCGGGTGCGCGCCGCAATTGGAGCAAGGACCTGCTGGCGCTGCTGGGCTCGTCCAACGTCGCCTCCAAGGCCTGGATCTACGAGCAGTACGACACCATGGTTCGCACCAACACGCTGGCCGGCCCCGGCGGCGATGCCGGCGTCGTCCGCGTCAAAGGCACCACCACCGCTTTGGCCATGGCCCTCGACGGCCTCGGCCGCTACTGCGCGCTCGACCCGCGCCAGGGTGCGCGCCTGGCCGTGGCCGAAGCCGCGCGCAAGGTCGCCGCCACCGGCGCCGAACCCATTGCCGCCACCAATTGCCTGAACTTCGGCAACCCGGAAAAGCCCGAGGTCATGTGGCAGTTGGCCGAAGCCGTCGCCGGCCTGGGCGAAGCCTGCCGGGCGCTGGGCACCCCCATCACTGGCGGCAACGTCAGCCTCTATAACGAAACCCTGGGCCAAGGCATCCAACCCACCCCCGTGATAGGCGTGGTAGGCCTGCTCGATCTCGCTCACGGCCGTCAGCCGCTGCCGCCGCACTTCCAGCGCCCCGGCCAACGCGTGCTGCTGCTCGACGCCAGCCCCGCCCTCGCCTCGGGCGAGCGCCTCCGCCGCGCCGGGTCGAGCGAATACGCCGCCTTTATTCTCGGACGCACCTGGGGGCTGCCGCCCGCGCTTGATCTTGAGCGCGAAGCCGCGCTTCATCGCCTGCTCCAGACGGCGCATCAACACGGGTGGCTGGAGTCGGCGCACCAGGTCTCGACCGGCGGCCTGGCCGTGTGCCTGGCCGAGTGTTGCATGACCCGCACGGCCGAAACCGCCGACTTTGCTGCCGTGGGCTTCACCGGCTCGCTGCCAGCCGAGGGGGAGCGCTGGGTCACGCTCTTTGCCGAAACCGCGAGCCGGATCGTGGTCTCGTGCACCCCGGCCGCGGCCGCCGGTCTGACCGCGCTGGCCCAAACCGTGGGTGTCGCCGCCACCCCGCTCGGCGTCACCGTCACCGCTGACGCGGGCTTCACCCTCGCCTGCGCCGGTGAACGCCTGGTCGAGCTCCATGGGGAGGCCATGCGCGCCGCCTGGGCCGACAGCCTCGCCCAGCGGCTCGAACCCACCCTCGCTGCGGAGGCCTCATGAAACCCCTCCCCGCAACGGAACCACGCGTCAGCGGGATGCCCGGTGGTGCGAGCGTCTCAGCGAGTCACGGGCAGGGGCCCGCGCCAATGACGACAGCGCGCGCGCCGGGTTGGGGCGCAAGGGGCCTCCAGCCCGGCGCGCGCGCAAGCGGGATGCCCGGCGGAGCCGGGCAGGGGCCCGCGCCCGCCGGCTTTCAGCCGCGCCGCCCGAGGCCACCGTGACCGCCGATAGTTGACCGCGCCTACTTGCCCTCGGCGGCCATGGGGAACTCGAAGCGGCGGGCCATGCGGCCGGTGCTGCGGGCGGCGGCGGCGCTGGTGGTGGTGACGGCGGGCCGGAACATCG
>JBOGKJ010000266.1:0-5799 GCA_050745565.1 Terriglobales bacterium
CCGGTGGGTGCACTGACTCTGGCGAGTGTCAAACGCCACTCCATTCTGACTGCTAGGAGACTACAGTATGAAATCACTACTCACCCGCATCTGGCGCGATGACAGCGGCCAGGATATGGCCGAGTACGCCATCGTGCTGGGTATCATCAGCGTCGCCGCCGTCGTCACCATTGGCCTCATCAGCGGCGACATCACCAAACTCTGGACGAGCGCCAGCACCGCTCTCAGCACTAGCTAACCCCATGCCCGCCGCTGCCATCGCGCTCGCGCTCGCAGTGGGCGCGGTGGCGGCCTGGTGGGATTGGCGCCGGCGTCAAATTCCGCGCTGGCTCACCCTTGCCGCCGCCGCCTGCGGTCTCGTACTCCACGCCGTCGGCGGCGGTTTGGCCTCTGCCCTCGCCGCCGCCCTCTGCGGCCTCGCTCTCGGCCTCGTACTCGTTCAACTCCGCGCCTTCGGCGGCGGCGACGCTAAACTCCTCGCCGCCCTCGGCATGATCCTCGGTTTACGTTTATGGTTCTGGACTCTCGATTTCTCGCTCCTTGCCGCTGGGCTGATCGCCTTGGCCCAATTGGCCCTGCGCGGCCGGCTGATGTTTCTAACTTCCGACTTGGCGGCCATCTTCCGCGGCTGGCGCCAACTCGGTCTCAAGCCCCACCCCGAACACAACCTCGACGCCCCCGGCGTCGTCTCTGCCCCCTTCGGCCTGGCGGTCGGCTTCGGCCTCCTCTGCACCGCCTGGCTCTTCCTCTAACCCGCCACCTTGCGCGGGACTGGTCCGGATTGAACCCGTCCGAGCGCTACTGGAATGCGCTAATTTATGCCTCGTAAACGCCTTCTCGGCCTCGCCGTCGCCGCCCTGGCCCTCGCCGGCCTCGCCTGCCTCGCCGCCTACCGCTTCATGCCCTCCGCCGCGGCCCGCTCCGCTGCGCCCCAGCTTTTCCCGGTCGTCGCCGCCGCCTCGCCACTCGCCGTCGGAACGCAACTTCAGGCCTCCGACCTCAAGCTGCTGCGCCTCCCGCCCGATGCCCTGCCCCAACACATTTTCGCCAGCACCCCGCAGCTCGCCGGGCGCGTGCTCACCGTCGCCGCCGTCCCCAACCAGGTCATCGTCAGCGAGATGGTTGCCGCCCCCGGCTCCGGCGCCGGCCTGCCCCCGCTCATCCCCGCCGGCATGCGCGCCGTCTCCGTCAAAGTCAATGACGTCGTCTCCGTCGCCGGCTTCGCCACTCCCGGCACCCATGTGGACGTCCTGCTCACTGGCAGCCCCAGCGACAACTCCGACCCCGCCCACGCCACCACCATCACGCTGCTTGAAAACGTCCAGGTCCTCACCGCCGGCCAGCAGCTCGAACAGCGCCCCGGCGGCAAGCCCGAGCGCGTCCCCGTCATCACCCTGCTCGTCGATCCAGCCGGCGCCGAGAAACTCGCCATGGCCGACGGCTTTGGTCACCTCCAGCTTGCGCTGCGCAACCCGTTCGATCTGCAAAAGCCCAACACCCCGCCGCTGGTGAATGCGTCCCTGTTTGACTACGGCCGCTCCTCGCGCCGCCCCGCCCCCTACCGGCGGGCTGGCACGCATGCCGCCCCGCCGCCTCCGCCCGCCGCCTGGTCGGTTGAGGTCATCAGCGGTGACAAGAAACAAACCCTGAAGTTCAGCGGGGCGAACAAGTCCGACCGAGCGGATCCGCCCCCGGCCAGCTCCGAGCCCCAGGGGGCAACCTGGCCCAACCCGTCCACTGCCCTACCCAAACTTGGAGGCAAGCCATGAGCCGCCGCCACTCCCAACTGCTCCGCGCTCTCATTAACTGTATCCTCATCAGCTTGGGCCTGCTGGCCCTTGGCTCCTTGCACGTTGTCCTCGCCCAGCAACCGATGCCCGCTACGCTGACTTGGCCGGATCGGCTGCCCCTGCTGCCGCCAGCGCAACTACTCCAGCGCGGCCTGCTCTTGTCCCAGCGCCCGCCCGCCGCCCCCCCTGCGCCCTGGCAAGCCCACCTGAATCCAGTTCAGCTCCTGGCCGAAGTCCAATCGGCCCTGTCCCCGGTCGCAATCTCCGCGCCGTCATTCCAACTCTCGACGCCATCCAACTCCCCCGCTTCGCTCCCCTATTCGCTTCCCACTTCCCACTTCCCACTCCCCACTTCCTCCTCTTCCCCCTACACTCTCGCCGCCCCCTCACTCCCCGCATATCCCAAGCGCCTCTCCACAGCCAATAATCCGCTTCCCACTTCTGCTTCTGATGTAATCGCCCTCAGAAACGCCCCCGACTCGCTCCAGATCGCCACCCACCAAAGCATCGTGCTTGAGTTGCCTGACCCGCTGACCCGCGTCGCCATCACCGACGATTCCATCGCCCAAGCCCTCGTCGTCGCGCCGCGCCAGGTGCTGGTCCAGGGCCGTGCTCCGGGCGAGGTCACCTTGCTGCTCTGGGGTTCCAATGCCCGCCCCCGTTCCTACACCGTCCACGTCGGGTTGGACCCGGTGCCGCTGCAGCGCGAGCTCGACCGCCTCTACCCGCACCAGAACCTCACCGTCTCCACCAGCGGCGATGCGCTCGTCGTCAGCGGCGTGCTCGCCAACCCCGGACGCGCCAAACAGGTGCTCGCCGTCGCCGGCGGTTTCTCGCCCCGCGTGGTCAACAACCTCAGCCTCGATGCCGCCGCCGACCCCGGCCAGGTCCTGCTTCAGGTCCGCTTCGCCGAAGTTGACCGCAGCGCCGTCACCCAGTTCGGCGCCAACCTCATCTCCACCGCTACCCGCGCCGTGGGCTCACTCGGCACCGGCGAGTTCGGCACCCCGGGTGCGGTCACCACGCCAGCGCCCGGCCAGGCTACCGCCGGCATTACCGGCTCCGGCGCCAACTTCGGCCTCTCGGACCTGCTCAACGTGTTTCTGTTCAGCCGCGGCGCCAACCTCGGCCTTACCCTGCAGGCGCTTGAGCAAAAAAATCTGCTCCAGATCCTGGCCGAGCCCAACCTGCTCGCCATGGACGGCAAGGACGCCAGCTTCCTCGCCGGCGGCGAGTTCCCCTTCCCCGTCGTGCAAGGCCAGGGCAGCGTCAACAACGTCACCATCCAGTTCAAACCGTTTGGGGTCAACCTGCATTTCAAGCCCACCATCCTCCCCGATGGAACTATCGATCTGCAGGTGGCGCCGGAGGTGAGCTCGCTGGATTTCTCCAACGCGCTCACCGTCTCCGGTTTCCTCATCCCGGCCCTCTCCACCCGCCGCGCCCAGACGGAGCTCGAGTTGCAGGACGGCGAGAGCTTCGTCATCGCCGGCCTCATGGACAACCGCCTCACCACCAATATGTCCAAGCTGCCCGGCCTGGGCGACATCCCCATCCTGGGCAAGTTCTTCCAAAGCCGCAACACCAACAAGAGCCGCTCCGAGTTGGTCGTGGTCGTGACCGCGCACCTGGTTCACCCCAGTGCCCATCCCGCCCACGGCCCCGTCATGCCCCGCCCCTTCCTGGATGCCGGCAAGTTTGACCACTCCGGCGGAAGCCGGCAATGACGCGCCCCGCTTCCGCTTCCAACGTGAACGTGTCGTCTCCATGCCCCTGCACCTCTCCATTCTGGCGCTGAGCGAGGCCGAGCGCCGGCAGCTTGAGTCTGCTGCGCTCGCCACCCGCAAAGTCCTGCTCGCCGGCGCCCCGCTGCCGCTGCCTCAGCCCTTCCATACCCAGTGCGAAGCTGCCTTGGGTCTGCGCCAGCAAGCCCCGCAGGCCGTGCTGCTCGCGCTGCCCGCGGCCTCGGCCGCCGGCGATGCGTTTGCGCTGGTCAGTTGGCTGCGCGCCGACATGCCCAGCACCCGGATTCTGCTGGTGGGCCCGCTGGATCCGCCCCAGCTCATCCTCCAGGCTATGCGCAGCGGCGCCCATGAGTACCTCGACACCCCCCTGCGGCCGGAGGCCATCGACGAGGCCCTGGTCCGCGCCGCCGCCACGATCGAGACCGCCGACGCTGGCGTGGGGCTCCGCCCCGCTACCCGCGGCAAACTCATCGCCGTGCTCGGCGCCCGCGGCGGCTGCGGCGCCACCACCACCGCCGTCAACCTTGCCCTCGGCATGCACCTCGAACGCCGTGCCGCCGATCGCGGCGTTGCCCTCATCGACGCCGCCCCCCTCGGCCACGCCGCCCTGCACCTCAACTTGAAACCGCAGTTCACCCTTGCCGATCTCATCGCCAATGCCCAGCGCCTCGACGAGTCCATGCTCGCCAGCCTCATGCTGCGCCATGACAGCGGCCTGCAGGTGCTCGCCGGCCCCGCGGAGCCTCTCGCCTCCACCGACCCCGCCGCCCTCACCGCTGCGATTGAACTCCTGCTCCGGCTCTACCCCTGGGTCGTGCTCGACCTCTCCGCCCGCCTCGATGCCCTCACCCGCGCCGCGCTCGAGCTCAGCGACCGCATCCTGTTCGTCACCCAAACCGACATGGTCTCGCTCTGGAGCGCCGCCAAGGTTCGCCAATACCTCGACCCTGCCGGCCATCTGCGCTTCGAAATGGTCCTCAACCGCTTCACCGCCACTCCCGCCGCCGACCTGCCCCAGGTGGCCGCCATTACCCGCGCCCCGCTGCTGTGGAAACTCCCCAATGCCCACCAACTGCTGAGCGATGCCATCGAGCACGGCCAACCTCCTGTGCTGCGGCACAAATCTGAAATCGCCCGCAGCTTCCGCGAGCTCGCTCGCGCCATCCTCGGCCGCGCCCCCAAGCCGCGCCGCTCCTGGCTGCCGCTGTTCCGCTTCCGCCCCGCTCCCGCCCCGGCGCCTAATCAATAACAAAAACCAATAACTAACAACGATCTTCCATGGCCACACTCGAAAGCATCGGCTTCACCGCCATCCAGTCCTCCTATCACCGCAAGGTGATCGAGCGTCTTAACCTCGAGCAGCTCGACCGCATGCCGCTCGACGCCGCCCGCGAACAGGTCCTGGGCATCGCCCGCACCCTCCTCGCCGAGGAAACCCTGCCGCTCTCGCTCGCCGAGCGCGACCTGCTCCTGCATGGACTGCTCGACGAGATCTTCGGTTACGGACCGCTCGAGCCCCTGCTGCGCGACCCCACCATCAGCGACATCCTGGTCAATCGCGCCGACCAGATCTACGTCGAACGCAGGGGCCGGCTCTCCAAAACCGATTCCAGCTTCCGCGATAACGCCCACCTCCTCCGCATCATTGACCGCATCGTGAGCCGCGTCGGCCGGCGCGTGGACGAGAGCTCGCCCATGGTGGACGCCCGCCTTCCCGATGGCTCCCGCGTCAATGCCATCATCCCCCCCCTCGCCCTCGACGGCCCCTGCCTGTCGATCCGCCGCTTCGGCTCCGACCCGCTCACCGGCAGCAAGCTGATCGAACACCTGACCATCACGCCCGCCATGCTCGACTTCCTGCGCTGCGCCGTCGCCGCCCGCCTCAACATCCTGATCTCCGGCGGCACCGGTGCCGGCAAAACCACCCTGCTCAACGTCCTCAGCGGCTTCATCCCCGAGAACGAGCGCGTCGTCACCATCGAGGACGCCGCCGAGCTGCAGCTCAAGCAGGAGCACGTGGTGCGGCTCGAAACCCGCCCCCCGAACGTCGAGGGCCAGGGGGCCGTCCGCCAGCGCCAGTTGGTCATCAACAGCCTCCGCATGCGCCCCGACCGCATCGTCATGGGCGAGTGCCGCGGCGAGGAAGCGATTGACATGCTGCAGGCCATGAATACCGGCCACGACGGTTCCCTCACCACCATCCACGCCAACACTCCCCGCGATGCCCTCGGCCGGCTCGAAACCATGGTCAGCATGGCCAACTT